>JACCUI010000241.1 GCA_013811945.1 Pyrinomonadaceae bacterium
TGTTCTTGCAGCACTCTTTCGATGCGTTCGGCAAGTGTTTCCATTATTAGTTAGTGGGCCGTTTCTATTTCGGCAAATCATCCCGGAGGGAAGTTAGTCAATAGCCGTGGGCGAGCGTTGCGCGCGACGCCCACGGATAGGCGAAAGAAACACGCTTGACCCTGAAGGGGTCACATTCCGGGGCACAGTTTGACCCTTCCAGGGTCAGGAACCTTTTCTCCCGATCCGCCGTGGGCGTCGCGCAACGCTCGCCCACGGCTATTGACTTAAATCCCTTCAGGATTCGAAAAACACATTGAAATTTGACCTCAAATTAAGCTCGAAACGCGCAGCCTATTCGGCTCTTTCCAGCGGGGGCAGAACAGCCTCAAAATCTTCTGCGAAACGAATGGCGTACTGGGTTAAGAGTTCCTGTACGCGTTCGAGTTTCTTAGTGCGCACGATCAAACCGACGTGGTGCTTCTTCTTCACCCGATATTCAACTTCCGGATCGTCGTAGCCGGAGGTATCCGGGTATTCCTGCTTCGCCAGGGACAAGACGATGCCCGCATAATCCTTTCGTGGCGGCGATAGCTTCCTGCCGGCAGAGTTGTCTCCCAGTTCAAGTTTCGCCCACTCACGCCAAAGGTTGACGCCCGACGCTGCCTCAAGTACGTCCGCGATGTAGGCTCCGCCGACGCGAGCCGCAACTTCCAAAAAATAAAACTCACCATCAGCGGTGCTCCTTATAAACTCCGCGTGTGCTGCGCCTCTTTTCAGACCAAGTGTTTTAACGAGTTTTCGGTTGATCGCAAACAGTCTTTTCTCATCGTCCGTTCCGCGAGGGATGGTGTGAGAAATATATGCACCACCCCTGAGCGCTACCTCCATGGGTGGCCGGCCATACTTATTCGCCCCAGCGAAAATCACTCTCGCGTTGCTGACCAGCGAATCGACATGAAAGACATCCCCGGAAATAAACCGGGAAAGGAGATGGTAGGGGGAGCGTTCGCGAATTCGTTCGCGCCGGTCGAGTTCGTCAATCGCGCGCCATACATCTCCTGGCTCCTGTCCTTTCTTGATTCCAATCGCGGAAACGTTTAGCCGCGGTTTAATGACCCACGGCGGAGGGACTTGGTCGACAAAGTTGCGGACCTCATTGTGATTCATCAAGGAAACGAAATCCGGCACGTGGATTCCGGCTTCCTTCGCTTTGGCACCCATGGCCAATTTATCGCGGAACAGTCGCGCCGTTGCACTGCTCATTCCCGAAAGACAGAAGTGCTCACGAATTTGAGCCGCAATGATTACGTCAAACTCTTCCAGGGCCACGATTCGATCTATTTTGGTCTGGCGGGCCAGCAGGCTCACTAAATGAATAAACAGGTCAGGACCGGCATCGTTTGGTAAGGCAATGAGATCGTCAAGGCTTTCACGCGGCCAGTCATCTCCCAGCATCTTGTCTTTGGTAATGAGGACCACCTGACAGCCACGGCTTTTGCATTCCCGAATAAAATCGACGCCTTTAAAATACGTCGCCAGGCAAACCACATTTAAGGGCCGAGTTTCTGAATCAGACATAGGGCTTTTGAGGCGCGCATGCGAAGTCTCCAGTCATTCGCGCGCATCACGAACTGTAGTCAACTCATTACAGAACCGCGAGCGGTAGCGACCGGATCTAAGCTCAACTAGCGTGGCCAATCTCAGCTCTTGGACTTCCAATAGATGTTAACTGACACTGATAGCGTTTGTTGAGTGCTCACATCCGGTCGCTAACCGCTCGCGGTTCTGTATTGAGTGCGGCGTTAACTATAAACCTTTTGCAGATGGCCGGTCACCCTGTTAATGTAGACGAGCTCCTGCAATAGCACGGACTTCAGTAAAGTGATTCCAGCATTTGCTCAGACTAAAGTTTGAGCCACCAACAATCATGATCTTCCGTGGACCGTATCCTGACGTCAGCATACCTGAAGTCTCTCTTACGCAGTTGGTCCTTCGACGCGCGCAAGAACTCGGCAGCAAGCCTGCGCTAATCGAAGGTCCCACAGGACGGATTCTCACCTATTCGCAATTAGCGGATGCGATCACTCGAGTCGCGGCAGGCCTGGCTCAGCGAGGATTCAAGAAAGGTGATGTCTTTGGGATCTTGAGCCCCAACGTACCCGAGTACGCCATCATTTTCCACGCCGTCGCCTCACTGGGTGGCATCAACACCCTCGTCAATCCTCTTTACACGGAACATGAAGTTGCTCACCAGTTGAAAGATGCCGGGGCCAGATTTCTTGTGACGGTTCCGGCGTTTATCGAAAAGGCTCGCCAGGCTGCCGAGGCAGCGCTGATTGAGGAACTGTTTGTCTTCGGCGAGGTCGACGGAGCCACTCCTTTCGCTTCGCTGTTCGCGGCCGGTGGCCCGGCTCCGGTTGTCGAGATCAATCCGAGGGAGGATCTTGTCGCGCTGCCCTATTCCAGCGGCACGACCGGCCTGCCGAAGGGCGTGATGCTGACGCACCATAATCTCGTCGCGAATATTCGCCAGATGGAGGGTCTGGAATACTTCACCGAAGACGACACCTTGATCTGTGTGCTCCCTCTTTTCCACATCTACGGCCTGGTCGTAATTCTAAATATGGGACTCTATACGGGTGCGACTATCGTTACCTTGCCTCGCTTCGATTTGGAACAGTTTTTGAAATGTATCGATGACTATGGCGTGACGTTAGCCCATCTGGTTCCACCCATTGTGCTGACCTTGAGCAAGAGTCCCCTGGTCGATAACTATGATCTGTCTACGCTCGGGACGATCTTTTGCGGTGCCGCGCCGTTGGATGAGAATCTGACTCGCGCCTGCGTGGAGCGGCTGGGGTGCCAGATCCGTCAGGGGTATGGCATGACTGAGACAAGTCCGGTGACTCATTCATCGCCTTCCGATCCGGCGCAGGTCAAGTTTGGGTCAGTCGGTGTGTGCGCCCCGAACACTGAGTGCAAGATTATAGATCTGGAAACCGGGATCCCGCTTGGGCCAAACAGTGAAGGAGAGGTTTGTGTGCGTGGCCCACAAGTTATGAAGGGTTATCTCAACCGAGCTGAGGCGACCGCCCAGACCATCGATGCGGAAGGTTGGCTGCACACTGGCGACATAGGGTACGCCAGCGAGGACCATCACTTTTTCATCGTGGACCGGGCCAAGGAACTCATCAAGTACAAAGGATTTCAGGTGCCTCCGGCCGAGCTTGAGGCAATCTTGTTGACGCACCAGGCAATTGACGACGCGGCTGTGGTTCCCTACCCCGATAACGAAGCCGGAGAAGTGCCTAAGGCTTTCGTGGTATTGAAAGGGGAGGCTACTCCAGAAGAGATCATGGCTTTTGTTACCGAGCGGGTAGCGCCATACAAGAAGATAAGAAGCGTGGAGTTTATAGACAAGATTCCAAAGTCTGCATCGGGCAAGATCCTGCGGCGATTGTTGGTCGAGCGGGATCGCGAAAGGGCCTAAGCTCAGCCACTTAAACTCTTCGCCTGGAATTCGGAGTTATCTTTACTGGCCATCATCGCAGGCAAGACTTTTGCCGGACTAAGAAAAGCGAAATGCTCAAGGTTTTAAAGGCAATACCCCGCAAAATATCTTGACAGTTTGCGTCTCCGTGCTTAGAGTCTGTCCGAATCACCAGATATAGATTCGTTGGTTTATTGTAAAAGAGTCCGCTCAATTACCAGACTCCTGTTATTCCTCGCCGTCGTTGGCGTCCGATATGGTGTCTCCCCTTAAGTCGGATCGTTTCGGGTAGAGCTTGATTAGATCAAGCTTGGCAAGTCCGGAGGCTGTAAAGATCCGAATCACAAAACTTTGATTCTTGGTTCAAGGAACTAGTATGTTGAAAACGCCTCATTTAAAGAGAAGCGGAAGGAAATTGATCAGCATAACGCTGACTCTTGTGCTGGTGGGTCTCGGATTGTCGAGCTTCGCGCCGTCGTTCGCGCGAATAGCCCCAAAAACTACCATTGCTCAAGACCCGCTGATACCTGTAATCGCACCGGGTTCCGCTTATCGACTAACCCATCTCGTCTCAGACTCGCCCGGGATTGCGCCTATTCTGGATCCACTGCTCGTCAATCCCTGGGGAATCTCAATGTCCGCGTCCAGCCCGTTCTGGGTGGCGAATAGCGGGACGAGCACCTCGACGCTTTACCGCGGCGACGTAGGCGGCTCGCCGCTCGTCAAGAACCCTGGCTTCGCCGGCATTACGATCCCAGGCGGTCTGCCGACGGGGACGGTAGCCAACGGGACGACCGACTTCGTAGTCCCCGGCCCGTGCTCCAGTCCGCCGTGCGCGGCGAACTTCATCTTCGCCTCGATAACAGGCAACATCACGGGCTGGGACCCAAACGCCCCGGCCGCCGGCTCGACCACCGCTGTAATCGCTGCGAGCCACCCAGGGCGCGTCTATACGGGCCTCGCCAACGGCAGCAATAGTGGCGGCAACCGCCTCTACGCCGCCGATTTCGCGAACGGAAACATTGACGTTTACAACGGCAGCTTCGCGTTGACGACTGTCGCCGGCGGCTTCGTCGATCCGACCATCCCGACGACGGCAGGGAACACTTTTCATCCCTACAACATCCAGAACATCGGCGGCCAGCTCTACGTGGCCTATGCGAAGGTCGGCGTGAGCGGGCTCGATGAAGAAGGCATTGGCAATGGCTTCGTTCGCAGATTCAACACCGATGGTGTCCGCGACCTGACGTTCGGCATCAACAACGGCCCGCTCAACTCGCCATGGGGCCTCACCATCGCGCCAGCCAGTTTCGGCATCTTCGGCAGTGCGCTGCTCGTCGGCAACTTCGGCAGGGGTAATCCCAGCATCCATGCCTTTAACCCCACGACGGGTGCCTTTCTGGGCACAATTCAGAATGAGGCGGGCATCGGGATTGAAATCCCGGAACTCTGGGCCCTCACGTTTGGCAACGGAGGCAATGGAGGTGACGCCAATACACTCTATTTCGCTGCCGGCATTGGTGAAGAGGAGCATGGGCTGTTCGGCTCTCTGAAGCCCACCACCGCGTCGGCTACTTCTCTAATTCAGCTCTCAACTGATGAGTACGCTATCGGCGAAGGCGGCGGCCACATCGACATCACTGCCACCCGTTCGGGGGACGTCTCCGGCGCGGCTTCAGTAAACTATGCGACTTTCGACGTGAGTCAGCCCGCGCACGCGTCGCAGAAGAGTGATTTTGAAATTGCGCTCGGCAAGTTGACTTTCAATCCCGGCGAAACAAGCAAAACATTTCGCATCCTGATCGTTGACGACAACTTCGTAGAAGGTGCGGAGGAGATAGGTTTGGTCCTGAGCAACCCAACGGGTGCCGGTGTAGGTTTAGGGAGCCCGAACACAGGGGCATTGACGCTTCTCGACAACGACTCAAGCCCTCCGTCTTCTAATCGCATCGACGAAGCGCAATTCTTCGTCCGCCAGCAATACCTCGACTTCCTCAACCGCGAGCCTGACGCCGGGGGACTGGCCTTCTGGACCAATCAGATCACGGCCTGCGGTAGTGACCAGCAATGTATTGATCGCAAGCGTGTGGACGTTTCTGGTGCTTTCTTCCTCTCAATTGAATTCCAGGAAACCGGCTTTCTCGCCTACCGTACGCACAATGCGTCCTTCGGGGGACGTCCGCTGTACGGACAGTTTATGCGCGATACACAAGCGCTTCAGAAGGACTTCGTCTTCGGAGCGACTGGAGCCGAGGCACAGCTCGAAGCCAACAAGCAGGCTTACTTTAACGACTTCGTCACGCGACCTGACTTCATTGCCAAGTATCCGGCTACCTTGACCGATCAGTACGTTGACAATCTGCTCGCGAGCGCCGCACTGTCACCCAGCCTGGTGCGGCACTTCGTCGTTAACATGACAAATGCTCAGGAGGTTCCGCCCGCGAACCCGACAGCCACAGGAGGCGGTCCCAGACCGACGTCGTTCGGCACGGCCAGGTTGACCTTCAACGCTGCGCAGACCTCGATGACCTTTAGGTCTACAGTCAACAACATTGACTTCACCGGCTCACAAACGCCCGGTGAAGCTAACGATAACCTGACGGTGGCGCACATCCACGCTGGAGCAGCCGTAACCCCTGCCACGAATGGGCCGGTGGTTTGGGGGTTCTTTGGCAGCCCGTTCAACGACAACAACCCCAGTGATCAGGTCGTGATTCCGTTCACCACCGGGGTTGGAGGTCAAATCAATGGGAAGTGGGATGCGCCCGAAGGCAACAACACGACGCTGGCGGCACAGTTGTCGAACCTGCGCGAGGGTCGTGCCTACGTCAACTTCCACACTACGCAATTCGGTGGGGGCGAAGTCCGCGGAAATATTCCCGCCGCAAGTGCCTTACGCGACTCACTCGTCGCCGGCCTCAACGGCAGCACGGAGACGCGGGCCACGGTCCTACGCAAGATCGCCGAAGCCGAGGAATTGGGGCTACGCGAATTCAACAGCGCGTTCGTCCAGATGGAGTACTTCGGCTATCTGAGAAGACAAGAAGATACCCCAGGCTTCAACTTCTGGCTCAACAAACTGAACGCCTTCAACGGAGACTTCAGAGCAGCGGAGATGGTTAAGGCGTTCATCTTATCCGCGGAGTACAGACAGAGGTTCGGCGCGAATTAGCTTCTTAAAGTATTCGCTGTCACCGAAGCCCGTCAGTCAACCTGAACCGGTCGCTGACGGGCTTTTCTTCATTCCCGCATCACTGACTGGTCGGCGATTCGTTCCTGCTCACGTCCTCTCATTCAAACCGCGGCTTTAGCCCGGTGCCAAAGCAAGCTCCTACACATGCAACGGTCTTAACGGTTCTTCGTTAAGGCGTCACTGGATTCACTTCAACCGTTGAAACGGTTAGAAACCACGAGGCAAGGCTCTACTACCGGACTAAGGCCACCGTGACTGAGAGTTTTAAAAAGGCACCTGACATCCTACGGAACCTTCGATTGGCTTCCATGATGTCCGGAAAACGCGGCATAATGGCTCCGGCCGTGAAGCGCCCCATTGAAGACGTCATTTTTTTATGGAATTCTATTTTGGATTGCTATAGATATTTACGATCATTTTCTGCGTGAAAGGAAAGATTTCTGAATGTCCCCTGAAGTCGTGTCGAATGCGGTGAGAGCCTATTTTGAAGCCATCCGAGCGATGGACCGACAGGCATGGTTAAATACTTTTGCTGAAGACGCAGTCAGCTACGATCCCGTAGGAGCCCTGCCAACCAAAGGTCACGAGAAACTCGGGGAGTTTTTCCAGAAGATTACTGCCGCTTTCAAGCAAGTAGGCTTAACCGAAGATCAGATTTTTGTCGCGGGAAATGAGGCCGCAGTTAAATGGACTGGCCGAGGTGTCAGTAAGCAGGGGCGCAAGGTGTACTTCGAAGGTATCGACACGTTCGAAGTTAATGAATCGGGAAAGATTCAGACCCTGCACGGATATTGGAATCCCGCTGGATGCTGGGGCAACTTTAAGATTCTAGACTTAGTGCGGTATATTTTGGTTCCTGCGTTTGTTGGAGATCCTATTCCCCGCCTTTTTGAAAGGAGTCACCAGACATGCGGCCAATTGGCACTTTAGTTTCGTTCATCTTCCTTTTGGTAGCGGCAATGGCCGTCCCCTCTGCCGCTCGGGCACAAAACACAAATGCTCTCGGCGAGTGGGAGACTCTGCGACCCGAAGGGGAAGAATTTGCAATCATGATGCCCAAGAGCTCCCTGGCCGAAATGAGCAAGGAGCCATATCACAAGATGACTCTGAATACCCGGCTCTACTTGTGGACCAATCCCACAGGTCCTGTGTTTGCGGTGTCGTCGATGAGCGGAATAAAAGCGAACCCAGCGCTGTACTCAGAAATGCAACGAGTGAACTCCTATGTTGACGCTTTCAAACATTGGTTTCCGAAGAAGGTTCGGGGGAAGGACGCAGTCGCAAAGCTAACCCTGGTAGGCCCGAAGACCTTGAACGGCCACACCGGCCGTGAATATCGACTAACCATCGACGACCTCTCAGGTTCGGCGCATGTTTATGTCACGAGAAGGCGCTTCTACGTAGCCGTAGTCCTCAACACGAAGAAAGACGACGCACTAACTGCTCGCTTCCTGAGCTCATTCTTTCTTCCCGAAAGAGTAATAGAAGCTCCAACAACCGTCGCATCGCAAAAAAAGGAAACCAAAGAAGAACCCGAAGAGGTTGATCCGGGACCGACTTTCCAGGGCCAAAAGCCGGACTTGAAAACTCCGGCTGGGGGTGCAGAAGGATCAATTGAGACTCCTACAGACAAGAAACCCGAAACGCCCGCCCCGACGACCGAACAGCCGGGAAAACGAGCACCGGTCTCGGGCGGCGTTCTAAATGGGAAAGCGATTACCTTGCCGAGGCCTGATTATCCCGCCGAGGCGCGGGCTGCCAGAGCCTCGGGCACCGTGGTGGTGCAGGTCACAATTGACGAATACGGAAACGTGATCGCGGCGCGAGCGGTTTCGGGCCCTCAGGCGCTGCATCAAACATCTGTCAACGCGGCGTCCCAGGCGAGGTTTTCACCCACTTTCCTAATGGGTGAAGCAGTAAAAGTAACCGGTGTGATCACCTACAATTTCGTGGCCCAATAGTACCAGTGGCCGCAGACTATTTCGTCTGTCGATTGTCCGCAGAGATCCTGGCAGCAGTCGGCGACCGTTATTCTTCTGCAATGAACAAGACCCTGCGCCGCTTGGATTCAATCCACTCAAAGTTGGTGGATACGATCACCCCAATTGAGGACTCGCTGTTCTCGCGAAGCCCGGCCGACGAGGAATGGAGCATCGCGGAGATAGTGCACCACTTATATTTGGTTGAAGAGAGGGTAATCAAAGAGCTGGAGACGGAACTGGCGAAACCACCAAGGAGCATTTCTTTCCTGAGAAAGTTCATTCCTACTTCGATCGTGGCCTCTCGACTGCTGCGCGTGAAAGCGCCCAAAGGTGTTAATCCGCTTAACCCGCCAGCCAGGGCCGAAATAATCGCAAACTATGCCGCCGTCCGGCTGAGGCTAAAAGAGCTTTGTTCAACCCACGGCGGAAATCGTCTTAAGAAAGTAATCTTCAAACATCCCTTCCTCGGGCAGATCGACGGCACCGCGACGATTTCCTTCATTGGTTATCATGAGCTCCGGCATTACAAGCAGATTCGCGAAGTGATCAAGAAGCTCGGGATGTGAAAGAGAGCTTGCCACAGATGTTCGCGGACAACCGCAGATCCGAGCCAAACGAACCGGAGACGGTTCCTAATTTGATTTACGGTCTTTTGTCCTATCTGAGTTTGTTTGCGCAGATCGGTGGCTAAATCTTCTGGCCATGACAAGCTTGACGCTGCTCAAACCCCAGTTTATCTTCCCTGCAATTTTATTAATTCTGATCTTTGTCCATTTTTGGAGACCTTAATTAAATGTCGTCTCACGCAATCGCAGTAAGTCCGGCATGGACTATTCCCGGTTACTTGGAGATAGGCAACGGCCATCTGACAATTAACGGCTCCGACGCACTGTCACTGGTTAGTGAATACGGCTCCCCACTCTTCGTCTTCTCCGAGCCACGAATCCGCTCCAATATAGAGAGACTAAAACTTGCAGCTCAGGCGGTCGAACGTCCGATCCGCTTCTTCTACGCCTCGAAGGCAAATTCAAACATGGCCGTGCTCAAGACCGTTCTTGAATCCGGCATTGACGTTGAGGTGAACAGTGGAGGCGAACTATTCAAGGCACTGCGCGTCGGTTTCCGGCCGGATCAAATTATTTTTAATGGCACCAGCAAGAGCGATGAAGAGCTTGACGAAGCGGTGCGCGCGGGGATTTATGCAATCAACGTCGATTCGATTTATGAAATTGGTTTGGTAGAGGAATCCATGCGGAGAGTGGAGGCGAAGCGGAGTAGGCCGGTGAACCCCGCACGCGTAACCCTTCGCCTGGTCCCCGAGATCGGAACGCGCTCGCACCTGGGACTGCAAACAGCGCTACTCACATCAAAGTTTGGCATTTCATCTTCGGAAGTGCTCGATGCCTTTCGTCGCGGCCTTCAAAATCCCGATCTAATTCACGTCTGCGGGATCCATATCCACGTGGGATCGCAAACGCCCGATGTCGAACCTTTTGCGGAGGCCTTCCGCAGCATGTGGGAACATCTGCTGACCATACATCGCGAAACAGGTCACACGCTCGAGCATATCAACCTGGGCGGCGGCATTCCCGTCAATTACCTTCGCGACCGTTCCCAGGCAGATCAACTTCCCGAACACGAGCGTGACATGCTGGGCGCGAATCTGGAACCCTCGATAGTGCTGCGTGAAGCGTTGCGAGTCGCGCGCGAGTCGGCCCGCGCCGCCGCCGCTGAGCATCTGCTTGATGCGGTAACGATTCTCCTGGAACCCGGTCGTAGCGTGATCGCAGATGCGGGCCTGGTCCTAACCACCGTTAGAAACATCAAGCGTCGTCCAGAAACCGGCGATGTATGGTTGCTGACCGACGCCGGCTACAACCTGATGCTGTCGATGAACAATTACAAGTGGTATTACCATCTGATTTCGGCTACCAGCGCCGGCGAGCCCCATCAGGACAGTTACAAAGTGGCTGGACCACTGTGCGATTCCGGCGACGTCTATTTCGATATTGAACGCGGCGGCAGACTTCCTGATTACCGATTCCTACCAAACAACGTGCAGCCGGGCGAGGTGCTCGCCCTGCTCAACAGCGGTGCCTACTCGCTGGCGCAGATGTTTCATTACAACGGCCGGCCGTTGCCGGCGGCTGTGATGATTAATGTAAAGGCAGCGGCGCAGTTGATACGTCGTAGAGACACCTACGACGATTTGCTGACGAATGACGTTTGGTGACTCAGTTTCGAGTTTCGGGTTTCGAGTTTAAACTGAAACAGCCATTTCTCACCTTAAGGGAGACATCCCAGGCCTACTCTCGCGAAGTTCGAAGAATCAAAATCGAGGCAAAAAGTAAGAGCTAACTCACGCGCAGTCTGACTCGTTTTCCTAACACGAAACTCGGAACTCGAAACCTTATAGGACATGCAACAATTTACACATCCTGAGCTTATTCGCGGCCTTGGACCAATCGCCGCGATTTCCATAAACGTAGGAAACATTATCGGCACGGGCATCTTTCTCAAAGCGCGTGTGATGACCTGTAATGTAGGCACACCCTGGCGCGTGATACTAGTCTGGATCGCCGCGGGGTTATTGGCTCTTGCCGGAGCGCTCACCTACGCAGAATTAACGACGATGCGGCCTCACGCCGGCGCTGAGTATGTGATTACCAAGGACGCGTACGGTAGGGTCTGGGGATTCCTCAACGGGTGGTCCCAGTTTCTGATCTCCCGCACTGCGTCCGCGGCGGCCCTGGCAGTCGGCTTTGCCATATTCATGAACGATTTGACAGGTGGACAACTCAAAGTAGTCTACTACTCATTCACGATGCCCTTCTCCGGGCATCAGGTTGAAATAGGCACATTAACAATAGTCGCCCTCATCACGATCGCTGTCACGACCCTGATCAATTGTGCTTCTGTTAGCGTGAGCGGACAAGTTGCTTCCTTTGTTACTCTGCTAAAGGTATTGGTGGTGCTGGGTGTTGGGTTTGCCGCTTTCTTCTATCAGGACGGCAATTGGAGCAATTTTGGGATGTCCAACAGCGCGTCGTGCGAAGGCGAAGTGACGGGCGGAGGAATGCTCGCCTTTGGCGCAGCAATGGTTGGTGCGCTATGGGCCTACGACGGCTGGAACAATATCTCCTATATGGCCGGTGAGGTGAAACACCCGGAACGAAATCTGCCTTTGGCCCTAATTGCCAGCATGCTCATCATCATTGGGCTATATGTGCTCGTAAATATCAGTTACTACTACGTAATGTCGCCGACGGAGGTAGCCAGCGTTGACACCAATGCCTCATCGGTGGCGGCTGAGGCAATAAGGAGAGTGCTCGGGCCGGCGGCGGTGACCATAATGGCTGCGGTCATGATGCTCTCATCGTGGGGTTCATTGCAGTCTTCAATCCTGGGTACTGCACGTATTCCCTATGCCATGGCGCGCGATGGTGTGTTCTTTCAAAGCTTGGCGCGTGTCTCTTCTAGGACGAGTGTGCCGGTAATCTCCCTGATCGTGCAGGGAGTGTGGGCGTCGATCCTCGCACTCTCGGGTTCCTTTGATCAGCTCACCAACCTTGCGGTTTTCGCTTTTTGGCTTTTCTATGCAATGGTCGTGGGTGCCGTCTTCGTATTTCGTCGGCGCGAACCTGATGCGCACCGACCATACCGAACCTGGGGCTACCCCGTTCTGCCTGCGTTATTCATTCTCGTTACGATCTACATCATCTTCACAGAACTTTGGAACTACCCGGTTCGCTCCCTGATTGGTCTGGCTATTATCGCTGCGGGCTTGCCTGTGTACCTTTACTTCTCGCGAAAGAACCGGGCGACATAGACCTATATGGAGTGCGGTGGCAAGCGCAGCGCGACACCGCTTGGCATTTCTTACAGCTGAGAACTCTATCTGCGTTTGAGCTCGGAAGGCGTAAACATCACAAGCGCCGGTGCCGCCGCCTCTGCCGACGGACTCTACATTGAAAACTTACCCCTCTGGCGAAACGCATGAGGATGAGCTAGATTCGCTGCCAGACCTCAATTCGGAGTCCCCCACAACCGCGATCTCAAGAAACTGGGATATCGGGCTTATCCTAGCCTAATCGGTCGGCCGGCTCCGAATACAAAGGAAAATCGATGTATAGAATTGACTTCAAGCCAAGAGCGCTTAAAGATCTAAGGGCGGTGAATGTTGGTGACAGGGGTAAGATCCTCACTAAAATTGAAGGGCTGGAAAACGATCTTGCTGGAGACGTAAAGCGGCTAACGAACTTTACTCCTGAGTACCGTCTCCGAATCGAGTCTTGTTTGAGCTGGAGGCGGAACGGGTGATAATCTATCGAATCAAGCATAGGAAAGATGCTTACGACTAATCTCTATGATCGAATTGCATCCTGAAATCCTAAAGAAGAACGGCAAGAGCGAGTTTGTCGTTTTACCTTATGAAGAATTTGCTGCGCTGCGCGAATTGCTCAATGACTATGAAGATCTACTCGATTTACGTGCAACCAAGACAGAAGAGCACTCCGAAGCCTCAATTCCCTTAGGCGATGTAAAGGGCGAGTTCGGTTTGTGACTTCCTTTCTCACCCTCATTCCTGAATGAGTTCTGGGTATCAGCGATTACCTCCGCACCACCTGAATGAGCGGCGCACGCGAGCCCTCGCTGGTGGCCAGCAGCGCACGTCCATCCAATCGATAAGCGATCGCTTCCCCTTGCTTTCGTTGGCCCAGCCCAATTGGCCTTAACGGCTGATTCCAAATCGTATTAAAGGCTGCCCCTTCCGGCAACACAATCTCGTACCCCTGCATGTAGTCGCAAAGAGCAACGCGACGCCCGTCCGGTGAGATGTCTCCCCCGGTAATTATCCCTCCGAGTAGACTGGGAATGTTCAGCTCGCCAAGACGCTTAAGCGTGATGGGCCTTTCAGAGCTCACCGGTCCCGAAGCTTCATAGATACTCGGATTCGCGAAAGCTACTTTGGTGACGATGAACAGACTGCCGGTGACTGGATGGACCATCAAGGTCTCTGCGTCGTGCTTTCCGTCGGGATAACGCAGGCGGATAGCTTCCGCACTCTCCGTCAAACGTGGTTTGCTTCTTGTTGAGGAGGTATCAGCGGCTGTAATCGTTGGCTCCGGAACACGATACACAACTATCTCGGAACGCTGTTCGCGATTGTCTCCAATGTCGCCTATGTAGAGATAACTTTGATTGCGCTGGGGGCCGGGCCCGGCCGCGATGTCTTCCCAATCACGCGCAGAGGCGTCGGCGACGCGCCACACTCCCTTTCGACTACCCTGACTATCGAAGCCATAGATAAAAGGGCCGTCTCCGGAATCGTTGTGTGTCCAGAAAAGACCTGGCGTGGATCTTGATGCGACCAGGCCGCTGCTTTCCTTTATCGCAGCATCCTTTAACACCCCCAATCTTGTTGCCGGTCCGTAGGTTTCGCTAGTTCCTTTGGAAGTCCCCGGGGAGGGAGGACCTGCAGGCAGAGCCTGCGCTCGTTGCGGTACCGGAACATGCTGGCAGGAAACCAGCATCAAACAGCCCAGCATTGAAAAACTAGCGTAGCGCCGCAAATACAAATTCCACAGGCTCGTGACTGATCGGGCTAACGCTACTGCCACTTTTGTCATTTTTGCGCGAGGGCTTCGCGGGCGACTTCCTTATCGTCGAAATGGAACACTTCGCGACCGATGATCTGGTAGTCTTCGTGCCCTTTGCCGGCGATCAATACCAGATCCTGGCTGCGAGCTTGCGCGATCGACTCGTAAATTGCTTCGCGCCGGTCCGCTATCTTCCGGTACGGTTTCCCAGTCTTCTGAATGCCCAGTTCAGCATCGGCGAGGATCTGTTGCGGATCTTCGGTGCGCGGGTTGTCAGAGGTCAGGATTACAACATCGCTTAAACTGCCGGCGGCCTCTCCCATAGGTGCGCGTTTGGATGAGTCGCGATCGCCACCGCAGCCAAAAACCGTGATGATACGTCCCTTGGTTACCTCGCGGGCAGTTTTCAGCACGTTCAGCAGGGCGTCGTCTGAGTGCGCATAGTCGACTACCACCGCGAAGTCTCCCGAATGCACCACCCGTTCAAAACGTCCGGGCGCTCCTGTGCATTGCGCCAGTGCGCGTGTGATCACCTCGAGGTCATATCCCACAGCCAGCCCGCTCGCCATCGCAGCGAGTGTGTTATAGATATGCGGTGGGCCAACTAAAGGCGAAACGAATTCTCGATCCTCGGACGGAGTGTGGAGATCGAATCGCATTCCATCGAGGGAAAACTCGGGATTGCGGGCGACGACGTCAGCCTCGGCATTTAGCGCGTAACGAATGACTCGCAGTCCCGCGCCCTCAAGTTCATCCGCCAGTTCAACTCCGTAAGGGTTGTCTACATTAATCACCGAAATCTTCGGTTTGCTTCCCAGCCGCCCGTCGAACAAACGGCGTTTCGCATACCAGTAGTTTTCCATTGTGACGTGGTAATCCAGGTGATCGCGCGTCAGGTTGGAGAAAACCGCCACCGCATAGTCGAGTGCGTCACAACGATGGAAGTCCATGGCCTGCGAAGAACATTCCATCACGGCGGTGCGACAACCCACTTCCACTGCCTGGCGTAACAATCGGTGCATGTCTGTGGCTTCAGGAGTTGTTCGTTCGGCCGTACGACGTTCCTTGCCGATACGGTATTCGACGGTTCCGGTCATGGCGACCGGTTCGCCGGCGGCTTCCGGGATGGATGCGATCAGATAGGCGGTAGTCGTTTTACCATTGGTCCCGGTGATCCCCACTAGTTGCAGTTCACGCGAAGGATGATGATGAACTTCCGCAGCTGCGTGAGCCATAGCGCGGCGCACGTTTTCGACTTGCAACCAGGCGCCCTGGAAATCCTGAGGTCGCTCCTGTTCAGAAATAACCCCGGCAGCCCCGGCGGCCATCACGTTGGGAATAAATTTGTGCGCGTCCGCCAGCGCCCCACGAATGGCTACAAACAAGACGCCTGGGCCAGACTGCCGCGAATCGTGGGTGACGTCTGATACAAGAATCTTCTCATCGCCAGTCAGCTTCGCGTGGATTGCGGCGGCGATAGTTTTTAGTGTTATGGGTTGGAGTGTCACAGTTTTTGATTTTACGCACGCGTTGGTTGAAAGTCACATGGCAGAGTATCCGGTCAGGTCGGCGCAACCAGCTGGCGTGCTAGTCAACTACAGAACCGATGAGCGATAGAGGCTGTGTAAAACCCAATAAGGGCTCACGGCAATTTGCAGGCCAGGAAGGTGAACCCCGTCCCCGCCTCAAGCTTGAAGGCCACTACTTGGATAACTCCCCTTGCTCGGTGAGGATGAATTGAGTTCGTTTGTCTGAAAGATTCTTATTTTCATCGTAAGAGCGGGGACAGGGTCCGCCTTCCTCACTAGAAACTCACGCTGCCGGAATCAATTTGTAACCGAGGGCAAGTGCTTGTTTTTGCATGGCTTTGACCTTGCGCTCTTTGAATTTCTGGTTGTAGGTC
>JACCUI010000273.1 GCA_013811945.1 Pyrinomonadaceae bacterium
CTGCCCATCGCGTCGAGAACGACTTTTCCCGTCAGACGGGTCTCATTCTTCGACTGATTTCGCAAGGGAATACTGTTAGCGGCTACGTTTGCTCTACCTGCACCACTTCGCGGTTCTTGTAGTACCCACACTTCGGACAGACGCGATGTTGCAGGCGAGGTTCCTGACAATTGGAACAGAGGGTTGTCTGCGGCACCCGCAGGGCATCGTGCGCCCGGCGTTTCCCGCGGCGAGATTTTGAATGTCGACCTTTTGGATTCGGCATGATTACTCCAATTAAAACATTCTAGATTTGTGACTTGCGATTTGCGATTTCAAGGAACCCATGTCGTCTGTCTGTGTCTGCTGTCACTGCAGAGAAAGAAATCGACAATTCAAAATCTAAAATCGCAAATCTCGCAGTCCCATCCAGCGCGGATCAATTTCCGTCGCGTTACAATTGCAATCTGCAGCATTTTTGTCCGCGCCGCAAACCGGACAAAATCCCTTACAACTATCCTGGCAAATCGCGTGCGTTGGAATAGCGAGCAACAACTGCTCACGTACTATCTCGTCTACGTCGATAAACTCACCGTCAAAGATCGAGAGCGTCAGGTCCTCTTGCCCAAGCTCTGCGGTCTCACGCGACTTGTAAGTCTCCGCGGTCACGTATTCCACTCGGAAGTCACTACTAATCGGCAACTCCACAGGTTGCAGACAACGGTCGCATTCTACCTCGGCGGCAGCGGTAAACTCGCCCTCCACAACGACTCTGTGTTCGGCGCGACTAATGCACCCTGAAACCTTTGGAGTTCCGGTCAATACCACCCGGTCATCATCAAGAACCAATTCTCCGGCCGCGTACTCGTGGGTAAATCGGCCCGCCCTATTTTCCAGCCCTGCAAGCTCAACCCGCATGACACTCTACTCAGAGACCAACATCCTTTTCAAGCAGCTAGTGCACAAACGTTTTATTATAGCCACCCGACTTGAGGTGTCAACGCCGCTAAAGCTTACTGCTTTCAACATCTACGGTGGCGAAAGTATCCAAAGCGTCCTTTCGCAAGGCTTTGGCCAGTCGCTCGTTACCCCCAGTGACCAGCCCGCCGGCATCCCGTTCGACTCCTTGAAACAATGGAAAAACAGCGGGCTTTCCTCGGCCCGCCCGTTTTCTACTGGCTCGTTTCGGGCGGCGAGCAAGATCTAGAGTGTCAGCCTTTTCAAAGGACTCCAGGGCTAACTTCTCGTTTCCCGTCCGTCGGTAAATTAATCCCAGGACATAGAAGGCTTCAGCATAACCGGCATCAAGCTCCGTCGCTTTTCGCATGTGACGCGCTGCGAGCGAATCGCGGGTTAACTGGTAGTAAAGACAGCCGAGTGCGTAATGTGCCTCAGGAGAAGGCTTGCTCGCTAAGGCGCGTTTAAATTCGCGGAGCGCCTTACGCCAGTTCGCTTCTGCGATGAAGAGGCGACCCAGTCCGTAGTGGGCTGCGAAGGATGAGGCTCCCAGTTGCGCTGCCTTGTTAAGCAGCTCCTTCGCGCGTACGACGTCGCCCTCATCAGCGCAGGTCAAGCCCAGCAACAACGAAACGCGCATGTCCCCTGGTGCAAACTCGTATGCTCGCGCCAGATAGCTTTGAGCGAGCCGCGTTTTGCCAGTGCGGAAAAAATGCTCCCCCACAAAGGAAAGCAAAGGAGCATTGCCGCCAGCCAGCCCCACCGCGCGTTGCAGCGATCTAATACCGCGACCTACTTGCTGGTCCTCGATCAGGAGGAAACCTTCATTAACAAACTGTTCGAAGTTGCCCCGTTCGGAACCTTTATAAAAGGCAAGGATCTTTACCCGCAGCTCCTCGCGACGAGCGCTCTCTTCCTGTTCTGCGGCCTCCTTCTGACAGCGCGCGTTCCAGAGCTTCTCCAGCCTCGAGCCCTCGACAATTCCGTCATCCGTCAGGAGGCCAATCAACGCTTTCACCAAAGCACGATCGAAATAGGAGTTTTGTGCCTGCCGCAGAAGCAGATCCAAGCCTCGCTCCAGTCGCTCAGTCAATCGGCCCAGTCTGTTCTCCAGTGCTGAGATGCGCTCTAGCAAGTGCTCCTCACTGGTAGCGTTTGATTCTGCAGACTCGTAACGAGATGCGGTAGGCTCGGTGACAATCATGAGCCGAGTTCCGCAACGCGCACAAAAATCCTGACCCAATGGATTTGCCGCCAGACACTTCTGGCAATAATGAGCTACTCGCATTTCATGTGGTTATAGCAGACGACGACCGCCCAACGATTCTTCTTTCTTCCCGGCACCCGCCGTTAGTATTCGTAAAACCCGCGTCCGGTCTTTCTCCCCAGCCAGCCCGCGTCGACATAACGTCTTAGCAAAGGACACGGGCGGTATTTTGGATCACCAAACCCATCATGCATCACATTCAAGATAGCCAGGCAAACATCCAGGCCAATAAAATCCGCCAGCGTCAATGGTCCCATCGGATGGTTCATGCCCAGCTTCATAATACCGTCAATACTCTCGCGCGTCGCCACCCCCTCGTAAAGAGTAAAGATGGCCTCGTTAATCATGGGCATCAGAACGCGGTTGGAAACGAACCCCGGAGAGTCCTGACAGTCCAGAGCGGTCTTGCCGAGCTTCTCGGTTAGCGTGCGCACCTTCTCATAGGTCTCGTCGGACGTTGCTATGCCGCGGATAACCTCGACCAGCTTCATCACAGGCACAGGATTCATAAAGTGCGTGCCAATGACTTTGTCAGCTCGACTCGTTGCGGCGCCCAACTTGGTTATCGAGATCGACGAAGTGTTCGACGCCAGAATAGTTTCGCGAGGTGTGATCTGGTCGAGCGTTCTGAAAACCTGGGTTTTGACTTCCAGGTTTTCCGTGACCGCTTCGATCACGATCGACGCCTCTGCCAGTACCTCGAGGGAGGTCGTCGCTTGAATGCGGCCACGGATGACGTCTTTCTCATCAGCTGCTAAACGCTCCTTCTCAACATCGCGCTGCAAGCTCTTTTCGATTGCCGCCAGGCCGCGCTCAAGGAATTCGTCTTGCACATCACGCATGACTACGCGATAACCGGCACGCGCGACAACCTGGGCGATACCGTTGCCCATTGTTCCGGCGCCAACTACGCCAATGACTTCACTCACTCGCTTACACTCCGGATTGACCAACTATCGCCAGTCTGGCGGCGCTGATGGCGGGACATACTCGCGCCCTGGTTCGCGGCCGACGGCCCTGGTCCACGATGTATCCCCAGCAGGAAGCGCGTAAGCCGCTTTGTGATAAAGAAACCTTCCAGTTTCTCCAAACAAGAACCACAGGGTGTAAACACAGAGGGCCGTACCCAGAGGGAAACTTAAGCCGGCCACCATCGCCGCGATGATTCCCATTGTTTTAGCCCAAGGCTTGCGTTTCAGGAATGCGTAACCTGCAAGGAACGACGGCGTGATTAGCAATAGACTAAGAGCAACCACGAAAATCATCAGCGCGAGAATGCCAATTGGATTGGTTTTCCCACTGTTACTGTTAATCGCAATCACACCTATCATCAAGACGGACGCGCCGATCATTAGCAGCGCTGAAAGCCCACCATAGGCCAGATGCAGGATGCCAAGAATTTTATTGTGACTTGTTGCTTTCATGATTGTTTGTAGTTCTCATATACTATCGCTCGACCGCCAGGGCTACGGCATTACCTCCCCCAAGGCAAAGCGCAACCACTCCACGATGCACATCGCGACGCTTCATCTCGTAAAGCATGGTCGAAAGCAATCGCGATCCGGATTGTCCGATCGCGTGCCCCAACGCTACGGCTCCGCCATTGACATTAACACGCTCCGGGTCAAGGTCCAGTTCTTTAATGATCGCCACGGCCTGGACCGCGAAGGCTTCGTTTAGCTCGATCAGATCAACGTCAGCGAACTTCCATCCGGCTTTCTTAAGAACTCGTCTCATCGCCTCGACGGGGGCCATCATTACCAGTTCAGGCTCAGTCCCGGATGTTGCCTGGGCGACGATCCGGGCCATGGGTTCGATTCCTAAACTGCGGGCGCCCTCAAGCGAAGTAACCACAATGGCGGATGCCCCATCATTGACACCGGGGGCGTTGCCAGCGGTAACTGTGCCACCTTCCTTGAAAGCAGGCTTGAGCTTTCCCAGCGCGTCGAGCGTGCTATCCGCCCGCACGGTTTCGTCCGTGTCGAAGATTGTTGCCGGCCCTTTCTTTTGCGGAATCTCCACCGGGATGATTTCGTCCTTGAATTTTCCCGCCTTGATTGCCTCAGCCGCTTTTTGATGCGACTTCAAAGCGTACGCATCCTGTTCAGCTCGGCTAACGCTGAACCGATCGGCTACCACTTCGCCGGTACATCCCATATGCTGATTGTCAAACGAGCACCACAATCCGTCGTTGATCATTGCATCCACCAGATCGCCATTTCCAAGCCGGTAGCCTTCCCGGGCCTTTGGCAGCAGATAAGGCGCATTGCTCATCGACTCCATGCCGCCGGCCACAACCAGATCGGTGTCACCCAACTGTATTCCCTGGGCAGCCATCATCACAGACTTAAGCCCTGACCCGCAGACTTTGTTAATAGTGACTGCAGAAACCGAGGGCAGCAGCCCTCCGGCTAAGGCCGCCTGACGGGCGGGGTTCTGGCCCAGACCAGCCTGGATTACACATCCCATGATCACTTCATCGACTGCTGCTGGTTCAAGTCCCGCGCGCTTGACACTCTCACGCACGACTATCGCCCCGAGATCAGTCGCTTTGAAGCCTTTTAATGATCCTTGAAATTTGCCGACCGGTGTTCGTACTGCGGCAATTATTACTGCTTCTCTAATTCCGGACATTGTGACTCCAATAAAAAAGGTAACTGATGAAAGGTAAATAGTACGCCCTTAAAATCCAGAGCGCGCTGGTAGTTTACCCAGAGGCTGGCAAACAACCTAATCTCCACGGCCAGGTGTAGTTTGGCTCAAGTCGACGATGTCACTCCATTACGGAACCGCGAGCGGTAGCGACCGGGACTTACACACAACTCTGCTCTTGTTCTTAGGATGCCATCCGATCGAACATGCAGGTTGAATCCAGCATCCGGTCGCTACGCTCGGGGTTCCGCAAGGACGCGATCCACGAAATTGCACGAAACGACACCAAAAATTTTCGTGCTCCTTCGCGTTGTTTCGTGGATCGTTTTATGTCGATTCGAAACTTCTTACCCGTCACCCACACCAGGAGCGGCACCAACGGTCCAGCCGAATCGCACCACTAGCCCGAAGGGCGGTCGATTGCTCGGTCGTACAATGGGATGCTAGACTCTCATCCGCTATTCAAACCTCTATCAGCAATCCGGTAATTCAAACATGCAAGCTCTAATTCTGGCTGGCGGTAAAGGCACACGCCTGCGCCCGCTGACCGTCTACACTCCCAAACCAATTGTACCGATATGCAACCGCCCCTTTTTGCTTTATCAGATCGACACTCTGCGCCGCGCCCGAATAACGGATATAACGCTTTCGTTATCTTACCAACCTAACAAGATTGAGCGCTTGCTTGGCGATGGCTCAGACCATGGTGTGAAGCTTAAGTATACGGTCGAGCCGCAACCGATGGGAACAGCAGGCGCTTACAAGTTTGCCGAAGATCTCATTCGCGAGCCCACCGTAGTCTTCAACGGCGATATCCTGACAGACCTGGATCTGAAATCTGTAATTCGCGAGCACAACGGAAGAAAAGCCGCCGCGACCATTGTATTGCAGCCCGTCGAAAACCCACGAGCCTATGGTCTGGTAGAAACAGAGACCGATGGACGCATTCATCGCTTTCTCGAAAAGCCCAAGGAGGATGAGATTACCTGCAACACCATCAATGCAGGCACATATATTCTCGAACCCCGAGTACTCGATTTCATTCCTGCGGGCGAAAATTATTCATTCGAATACGGTCTATTCCCGGATCTGCTAAAACGGAAAGAAACTTTTTATGCGCACGTTCCGCCGCGTACTTACTGGATAGATATCGGCACTCCGGAACGTTATCTTCAGGCCCATCATGACCTGCTGGCCAATCGCGTCGGCCGGATTCATATCAAGGAACGCCGCGGATCGTTTGATTCAGCGACTGTTGCTAAGATTGATGAGCTCTCGATCATAGGTGACGACTGCCAGATCAAGCCAGGTGCCCGGATAATAAACTCGGTTCTCGGGCAGGGTTGTTTCGTTGAGGAGCGCGCCCACGTTGAGAACTCAGTTATCTGGCCTCATACGCGCGTCGGCACCGCGGCAGAAGTGTCGAATGCTATTGTGGGGCGCGGTTGTCACGTCGGGCGTTCGGCCGTAATTGGACGGGGATCGGTTTTAGGAGATAAGACGTCAGTTACTGACTACACCATCACGGGAGGCGCGAAACCGTGAGCGACCCGCTTGCGCCAATCAAGTTCGGCACTGACGGTTGGCGAGCGATCATAGCCCGCGAATTCACCTTTGCGAACCTCGAACGAGTGGCGCAGGCGTATGCTGACTATCTGACGAAGACAGAAGAGGAATCGCGGCTCAATCAACTCCTCGGCGTGGGCCAGATCAGCCGCGACGAAGCTGAAAGCTCGATGTTCAGAGGTGTTGTCAGCAAGGCAACCAGTGGAGCACCCGCGCTAGTGGTTGTAGGCTACGACCGGCGTTTCCTGTCCGAGCACTTCGCGCGACGGACCGCCGAGGTGATGGTAGGAAATGGATTTCCAATTGCCCTTTTTCAAGAAGCGGCTCCAACGCCACTAGTCTCCTGGGCGGTCAAAGAACTAAGGGCCGGCGGTGGCATCGTGATCACGGCGTCGCACAACCCTCCCTACTTCAATGGCTTCAAGATCAAGGCCCCCTGGGGCGGAAGCGCCGCTCCAGAGACGACAGCGGCCGTGGAGATCATGGTTGATGCTAACCCCGCAAAACGCAGCGCCTTTTCTTCTGATGGTCGCGACCTACTTGAGCCAGCGATAAAGAGTTACCGCGAACAGATAGCTTCCTATATAGACCTCGATCGCCTGCGGAGGTCAGAGCAAACCGTCGTTGTAGATCCCATGCATGGCTCTGGCGGTCGGTGGCTTGAGAATTTGCTGGCCGGGGGAGCATTGAAGGTCGATACGATTCGCGGCGATCGTGATCCACTGTTTGGAGGAGTCAATCCCGAACCGATAGACAGCAACCTCGGTCCACTGAAAAAGCGTGTGGTCGAGACGAAAGCTCTTGTGGGGTTAGCCACCGACGGTGACGCCGATCGCGTGGGAGCGGTTAACGAGATGGGCGAGACGATGACCATGCACGACGTTGTGCCGCTTGTTCTGCTCCACCTGGCGCGCAACCGAAAGATGACTGGCGGTATTGTTAGAACCTTCTCGCAGTCAGTACTGATGGGAAGAATTGCAACAGCGCTCAATCTCAAGATTTACGAAACGGCAATCGGTTTTAAGTACATTGCCGACTTGATGCTGAAAGAAGACATTTTGCTGGGGGCCGAGGAATCCGGAGGCATCGGAGTCAAAGGGCATATTCCCGAACGTGACGGATTACTAAATTCCCTACTCTTTCTGGAAGCCATTATTGCTGCCGGCAAGCCACCTTCCGAGATGCTGCGCGGGCTGCACCGGGAGTTCGGTGAGTTTCACTTTGGGCGAAGTGATCTGCACATCGAGGTAGAGCAAGGGACGGAACTGGTTAGTAGCCTGGCTTCCCGTCCGCCCTCGGAGTTTGCCGGACGCAAAGTGAGGGACGTTCAGACTATCGACGGTGTAAAGCTTATCTTCGACGACGAATCATGGCTGCTGTTTCGACAGTCAGGCACTGAACCCGTGCTGCGTATCTACGCCGAGGCTACTTCAATCAATCAGATGAAACTACTCCTCGATGAAGGGCAAAAGGTTGCACCTGCGGCCCACTAGGACGGGCTTTTGTGGAGTGCGGTGGCAAGCTTAACGACACCGCTTTGGATGTGTCGAGAAGCGAATCCAAGGCGGCCGTCGCCGCTTCGCTCTGCAGGCATTCCACAGAAGAATTAGTTTGACTCCCGCACCAAACACAACTACCGTTCCCCCTTCTTGTTCACCCTCGAAGCAGCTCGAAACAAAGCGGAACTCAGTTAGGGAGGTGCGTGGAATGGGAACAATACTTCTAGTCGTCCTGATTCTGCTGCTGTTGGTCTCGGTGCCGGCGTGGCCACATAGTAGAGGCTGGGGTTACCGCCCGAGTGGGGCGCTCGGTCTGATTTTGATCGTCGTTCTGATCCTGGTCCTGATGGGAAAGGTCTAAGTCGCGCAATAGCCCGTCGTCACCTTGACCAGAAATGATTCGTTGTCGGGTGTGACTTAAGAACCGCCTCTGAACGGGACCAAAGCGAATGCCGGAACTGCCGGAAGTCGAACACATCGTTCGCGCCTTGCGTCGCGCTGTGCTTGGGCGGCAAATAATCGCCACCGAGATACGTCTGCCCAAACTAATCTCCCCCACCTCTCCTTCTGTCTTTAATAACAAGTTGAAAGGGTCGCGCATCTCGGGCGTTGGCCGGCGCGGAAAATTCATTCTCATTGACCTTGATTCCGGCAAGGTGCTGGTGGTCCACCTGCGGATGACCGGCAAGTTTTTGGTGCTGACGCCAGACGACCCGCTTCCGCCTCACGCTCACGCAGTTTTCTATCTTGATGATGAGCGCAGGCTGGTATTCCGGGATCAGCGTCAGTTTGGCGTGATGAAGCTGGTGGCTAACTCACGTCTACTTAAGACGAAGGGGATCACTGAACTTGCGCCGGAACCTTTCTCAGACGAGTTCAGTGTAGGTTACCTGAGGGAGACGCTGGCTAGATCACGCCGCACGTTGAAAACACTACTGCTGGATCAAACTAGAGTAGTGGGCCTGGGAAACATCTATGCGGCGGAAGCGCTCTTCCGCGCGGGGATCAATCCTTTCAAAACCGCGTCCGGTCTTTCAGCGCGACGAGTTGAGCGTTTGCATCAGGCGATTCGCGACGTTCTGCGAGCCGCGGTATCAGGCAGCTCAGCATCGCGAATCAACCTCGAGAATCCGAATGGGTTTTCCTACGGCGAGACCTTTGGAAAGGTTTGGCAGGTCTACGAACGAGAAGGCAAAGCTTGCTTCAAGTGCGGGGCTCGCATTCGACGCCTTACCCATGGCGGGCGATCAACCTACTGGTGCCCACGCTGTCAGCGGAGGTGATGTAAGGCATTTGAGAAACGTCATCTTGTTCGCCTTAGTTGCTCGCATCTTCACAGCTAATAACCGTATAATCGAGCCATGAAAATCAAGGTCATAGTGCACGAGGCAGAGGAAGGTGGTTTCTGGGCAGAAGTTCCCGCCATTCCCGGATGCGCCACTCAAGGTGAGACCTTTGAGGATCTTCTTCACAATCTCTATGAAGCGGTCGAGGGTTGTCTGTCCGTCGACGTTTCACAGACGCAAATCCCGGGAGAGGGCCGAGTACTGGAAATCGCGATATGAAATCAGTCGTAGTTCGTGCAGAGTCTGCAGCGGAGTCAAAGGCGAAGCGATTTGGATTCGGATACGAAAAGAAATCTGCGAATAGCCCTTCAACTCAAACGGCGCGCGCTGAATTTCTTTCATTGATTCTAGAGCTCACGCCGAACGTAGTTTCGAATCTCTTCCATACTGCTTATCCATCATTCAATCAACTATTGGCAGAAAACGAAGGTGTGATCGCTTCGCTTTGCGAGTCTCTTGAATCAGAGATACCAGAGGAGGCTTACGTTCTGCGCCAGCCGAAGTACATTAGAGAACGAGCCATCGAGAGAGTCATCCCAAATTGGCTCTTGCTGCAACAGCGCGAAGACGCGGATTCACTACAAAGGGCATTGGAAAAGTGGGCACTAGATCATAACCTAACAGCCGATTGGTGTCTGGATCACGCTCTCGAGTTTTTGCGTGAGTTTGAAGGTTCGGAAGACAGGCTTGGCATTCCGTCTGTTGCCCGACACTCACTTTCTGACAGATCTAATAAGCAACAGTCATGGGCTTACCATTGAGACCTGCTGAACGGGGCAGACCTAAAGGGGTTCAAGATAGACAGCCCCGCCACCGAGCGACCCGAGCCTAAATGCGGGGAAACTCAAAACGCAAAAATCTCTTTCCCCGCAATATTAAATCCTCGAACGACGATAATGACTGTCCATGAAAGCAGTCTCAGGAAAAGATTTTGCGAAAGCTCTTGAGCGGCACGGCTGGTCATTGTTGCGTGTCAAAGGCAGCCACCACATTTACGGGAAAGCAGGAAGTGAGGTTCGGATTTCAGTACCGATTCACGGGAATCAGGCACTTAAGACCGGTCTGCTTCGCCACTTTATGAAGGTGGCATCTCTTGCTGAAAGCGATCTTTAGCCTCAGTCCTACAAATTCGCCACAATAAAATCCGTCATCATCGTCCGCATGTGCTTCACCAGCAGCGGATCAGTTACACCGTGCCGCGATTTCGGATAGACCATCAGCTCAAACTGCTTTCCCGCCTTCTGCAGTTCATAAACAAACTGCATGGTGTTCTGCATGTGTACGTTATCATCCATCGCACCGTGAACGAGGAGCAACTTGCCGCGGAGGTCCTTGGCCGCGTGGACGGGTGAACTCTTCTTATAGCCTTCCGGGTTGTTTTGCGGAGTTCCCATGTAGCGCTCTGTATAGATCGTGTCGTAATTGCGCCAATCAGAAACCGTGCCTCCGGCAATGCCTATCTTGAAACTCTTGCTGTGGGTCAGCGCATAGCTGGTCATGAAACCGCCATAGCTCCAACCGGAGATCCCGGTCCGCGAGCCGTCGACGTAGGGTTGACTCTTGAGCCATGTCATTCCGTCTTCAATGTCTCGCAACTCGAGTTCCCCGAAATTTCGGTAGACCGGCCAAGTCGATTCCTCACCCTTACCGCTGGCAGTGCGATTATCACAAACCCAGATGATGTAGCCTTTCTGAGCCAGCGCCTGGTACCACACGGCGGTGGCGCCACCCCACGCATTCCTGACCTGCGGCGCGTGTGGGCCACCATAGGTGAACGACATTACCGGATACTTCTTTTTGGGATCGAAGTCGGGAGGCTTCAGCATCATCGCTTCCATGACAAAGCCATCTCGCGTTTTCACTTGCAGCAATTCAGGCTTCCCAAGTTTGTATTGCTTAAGCGCCTCAACTTTGTTCTCTTCGATAACCCGGACGAGCTTTCCTTCGATATCGTAGAGCCGCGTCTGCGTCGGTGTATTCAGATCACTCCGGTAATCTACAAAGTGATTGTTCGCCGGACTTAGAACCATTCGATGAGTACCGTCGGTGGTTGCCAATCGAATCAAGCCGGTGCCATCGAGTTTTATGCGATACGGCTGCGGGGCAATGTCACTGTGCTCGGTCGAGGTAACGAAGACAAGTCCCTTCTCTTCATCCACACCTTCCAGCGAGCGCACTTCCCATTTGCCATCGGTCACCTGACGCACAAGCTTCCCATCCGGCGCGTAGTGGTAGAGATGCCGCCAACCATTTCGCTCGCTTTGCCACAAAAAGGAGCCATCTTTTAACCAACGTGGGTTATCGATGACCTCGACCCAGGCTTTCGAGGTCTCGCGGACGACATTGTTTGACCTGCCATCATTTGCATCCGCGAAATTGAGGTCGAGGTATGTTTGTTCGCGGTTCTGTGCCTGGTAAACTACCTTCTTGCTGTCGGGAGTCCAGGAAACCCTCACGATCAGGAAATCGGCCGGATGGTATTTGTAAGTATCCATCCAACGCGAGGCACCGCCCGCGGCATTGATCACGCCGAGCTGAACTATGGGATTCGGATCACCGGCTTTTGGATAAGGAGTAACCTCAACGTTCTGTCGGTAAGGGATATGGTCAACAACGGTAAACTCGTGCACAGGATTCTCATCGAGCCGGAGATAGGCCAGCATCGTGGAATCGGGACTCCACCAGTAAGCCTCAAAGTTACCTCGGCCATAAAGCTCTTCCTGGTAAACCCAATCAAGCCGGCCATTAAAAATCTTTGGGCTGCCATCAGTTGTAAGCCGGCGCTCTTGCTGGGTTGCAAGATCGAAAACGTACATGTTGTTGTTACGTACAAAACCGATCATGCGATCGTTAGGACTAAATGTTTCGCCCACCTCTTCTTCCGCGCTGTTGGTCACGCGGATGGCTTTGTTGCTCCCAAGTTCGTAATAGAAGAGATCGTTGGCAAAATTAATTAGTACCGCGGTCTCGTTGCGATTGAAGTCATACGAGTCACGATTTGCCAGCTGCTTCGCGTCCTGGGCAGAAAGGCCTCCGAGGGCCGCAAAAGCGGCCTCCATCTTTGTGGAATCGTGGAAAGATGTGGCCGCGCCGGTCAGCGCATTCACCTTCTGCAATCTCGGCACATTTGGGGTTGAAGGATCATTGGCGAGCAGATAATGCGTGCCATCCTTGAGCCAGCGAATGTCAGGTGTAGTACCGTTGAAGTTAACTTTCTTCACGGGGTCGAAGATGTCATCGAGGGTCAGGAGCTTGTCCTGAGCGAGTACACCTGAGCAGAACGCCGATACGAGAAAGGCAAAGCCGACTAAAAACTGTCGCTGTTTCACGGGTCGTAGGCTCCTGTAGGTATTAGTTAAGAGCGTTAGACGTGCAACGCACGAACGTCTGCCCTACCGACGATAGGAGATCCTGATACGGCGAAAGGCATCCCGGATGCGTGGGGCCCGAGATTCATATGATGAAAGAAACCTGAATCGTCAAACGCCGGGCATCGCCTTCTTCAACGGGCGCA
The DNA here is from genome assembly GCA_013811945.1 of Pyrinomonadaceae bacterium. GTDB lineage: Bacteria > Acidobacteriota > Blastocatellia > Pyrinomonadales > Pyrinomonadaceae > PSRF01. Next base: position 12,781 of record JACCUI010000273.1, read on the forward strand.
GAAGCAAGATCAGGACGAACGCCATGATGAGTGCCATCGTGCCCAGGATGACGAAGAAGCTCGACTGAAGCCAACGCTCCCAGAAGACTCCGATCATCGTTAGCTTATTACCAATAGCTGTAGCGACGAACCAACCACCCATCATCATGCCCCGTACCCGGATAGGCGCGACTTTCGATACCAGTGAGAGGCCCATCGGCGAGAGCATCAACTCTCCCAACGAAATGACCATGTAAGCGATGATGAGCCAAAGAGGAGAGACCTTGAAGATGTAGGCGCGGCGCAGAATAGGTTCGCGGTATTGCGACGCCTGCTGTCCTAATGCCGTGTTAAGCGCCGTCGTGAATTGAGCCTCGCCGGGTCCTTTGTCGTCCTGAGCATACTTCTTGCTCTTGATGTTCTCATGCTCCAACTTCGCCAACACATCTTCGGGCACTCCATCTGCCCGCAAACTACCGATCGTCCGGTCAGTAATACGAAAGCTCGCAGTGGGATAATCATTAGTTGACGGCGCATATGCCTCACCAGTCTTAGCGCCGGCAAACAGAATGAAGAAGGAGAGCGCAGTCAAAAACATACCGATGGCCATCTTGGTTGGCGTTGAGGGCTCCTGGCCGCGATCGTCGAGCCACTTCCAGAACCAGACCAGAGGAAAGGTAAGCGAAATGATCCAAAAGGGGTTGATTGCGTTCGAGATTGTGCCCGTGACGTTCCAGTCGGTGTTGTCGTCTGCCCAGTACGTAAGTGTCGAGCCGTTCTGGTGAAAGACCATCCAGAACACGATCACGATCAGGAAGATCACGAGGAGGGCTCCGATGCGCTTCCACTCCGGAACTGCTTCCATCCGGTTCTGCCTGCTGACGCTGCTGGGTGGAGCGTCCACAGCGGTCGCGGCGGCATCTGCTTGCGCTTGCGCAGTTGGCTTCTGTCGATTCGCCTTGCTGCGGGCCTGATCTTCAACCAGGTTCCTAAACCACCAGAGGATGCCCACGGAGAGCAACATGCCGAAGGCCGCTACTGCAAAGGCAGGATGATAGCCAAACTGATTTTTGACGATCTCCATGACGACCGGCGCGAGGAAGGCGCCGACATTGATGCCCATGTAGAAAATGTTGTACGCACGATCCTTGAGGTGGCTGCCCTCCGGGTAGAGGTTGCCGACCATTGTCGAGACGTTTGGCTTGAACAACCCGTTGCCGATAACGAGACACGTCAACGCGGCATAAACGGCCGTCATGGATCGAAACGAGAGTAGTCCGTGCCCGGCCATAAAGAACAGACCGCCGATCATCACGGCTTTGCGATAGCCCAGTTTCCAATCCGCGAGAAACCCTCCCACGAGCGGGCTGAAGTAGACGAAAAATAAATAGGTCGAATAGAGGGTGGTGGCTTCCGCGGCTGTCCATCCGAACCCCTGGTCTGGGTTGCGCAAATAGAGAGTGAACAGCGCCAGCATCGAGTAGAAGCTGAATCGCTCCCACATCTCTGTAGCGAAGAGCACATACAAGCCCTTCGGATGCGTTTTAAGGTCATGGGTCTCAGTGGCACTGCTCATGGTGTTGGCCGCCATTGCTCAGCTCCTTTTTGCTTTTGAACTGCCGACAACTGAGGGGAATTTGGGAGTACGGCAGGCATTCAGCCAAAGATTACTGCGCATGTCAAGGATGTTTTAGGGCATCAAACACGATCCACGAAATCACACGAAAAGGCACTAACAAGATTTCGTGTTGGTTCGTGTAGTTTCGTGGATCGCTTTTCTTTGTTGAAATTGGGCCATTGCAAGCCATGAACACGCATACCATGACGCCCTTGACAGCCAGATCCTCGACGGCGTATAAGCACAACTGACAAGCGTGGTGAGTTAAGGCGACTTGCGGCCACGTAAAACAATCCGCTAAACAGCACGGCGAGTCCACAACGGACGCCCCGGAGAACTTCAGCCATCATGAAGTCCCGCGTTGTTTAGCGCGGGACATTTTTATTGGAAAATACGTTCTTTGAGCTTTGTACTTGGTACTTTGACAGACGGATTACTCAGCAAGCGGCGCAACATCGACGAAGTACTAAGCACAAAGTACAAAGTTCGCAGAGATTGAGTCTATGCAAAGCTTCAGAGAACTCTTAGAGAGCGACCGGATTCACGTCTTCGATGGCGCGATGGGCACCATGCTCTACGCCAAGGGTGTCTACATTAATCGGTGTTACGATGAACTAAACCTCAGTAGTCCTGACCTGGTGCGCGAGATCCACGCGGAATACATCCACGCCGGCGCCGACATTATCGAGACCAACACTTTCGGCGCTACCGCCTACCGGCTTCACCAGTATGGTCTGGAAGGAAACCTGGAGGAGATCAACATTGCCGCGGCTCGCATTGCCCGTGAAGCCGCCGGCGAAGATGCCTACGTAGCTGGCGCGATCGGCCCTCTGGGATTGCGGATCGAGCCTTATGGGCCCACCTCCTTCGACGAAGCAAAAGACATGTTCAAGGCCCAGGCGTCCGCGTTGCTTGAAGGCGGAGTTCATCTCTTTCTCCTCGAGACCTTCTCGGATGTCTCTGAAATACGACAGGCGATCCGAGCCATTCGAGAATTGTGTGATCTGCCGATCATTGCGCAGATGACCATCATGACCGACGGCAACACTACTTTCGGCACTACTCCCGAAGTTTTCACTGCGCGCTTGGACGAGTGGGGCGCTGACGTGATTGGTCTCAACTGTGGAGTGGGCCCCGCTATTATCCTGAGCGGCCTCGAGAAGATGCGAACCGTTACGAAGAAGAAACTGGCCGCCCAGCCCAACGCCGGATTGCCTCGTGACGTTCAAGGCCGGCAATTCTATATGTGCTCGCCGGAGTACATGTCGAAGTTTGCGAAAAGGTTGATCCAGTCCGGGGCAAAGTTTATCGGAGGCTGCTGCGGCACCACCCCTGCTCACATCAAGCTGATCTCGGATGCGGTCCGGGCCGCTTCGCCGCGCGCTCAGAAGATGGTGATGTCTACCGGTCCCCTGGTGCAAGTTCAAGAGATCATCCCCGCCGACATCAAAGTGGTTCCTGCGGACGAACGGTCCAACTGGTCAAGAAAGATTGTCCGCGGCGAGTTTGTTACTTCGGTTGAAGTTCTGCCGCCGAAGGGTGTCGACGCCGAGAAGACCCTCGATTCGATCAGACTATTGAAGGACGCGGGCGTAGACGGCGTCAACATTCCTGACGGAGCTCGCGCCCAGTCGCGCATGAGCGCGTTGGCCACCGCAGTCCTCGTCGAACAGCAGATCGGGATTGAGTCAGTGCTGCACTACTGCTGCCGAGATCGTAATCTGCTGGGGATGATGTCTGACCTTCTAGGCGCTTCGGCTTTGGGGTTACGAAATCTGCTGCTGATTACCGGCGATCCACCCAAAATGGGACCATATCCCGATGCGACTGCCGTCTTCGACATCGACGCCATTGGTCTGACGAACATGGTGAACAAGCTCAACCATGGCCTGGACATCGGCAACAATCCCATCGGTCAACCGACCGCCTTCTGCATCGGCGTCGGCGTCAATCCAGGGGCGATCAATCCCGAGGAAGAGATACGTCGTTTTGAGTATAAGGTGGAGGCAGGCGCGCAGTATGCGATCACTCAGCCGGTGTTTGACACCGACCAACTCCGCGACTTCATTAAGAGTATCGAGCATGTGCGCATTCCCATCATCGCCGGCATTTGGCCTCTGGTCTCTTATCGCAATGCAGAGTTTCTGCACAACGAAGTCCCGGGTGTGCGTGTGACTCCCTCGATCATGGAACGTATGCGCGCGGCGTCGGCGATCAGCAAGGAAGCCGGCCGCGATGAAGGTTTGAAGATCGCCCGCGAGTCGTTACTGGACGTGCATGATCTGATTCAGGGGGTGCAGGTCTCTGCGCCGTTCGGAAATGTGAAGTATGCGCTGGAAGTTTTCGGGGCGTTGGAGGGGTTTGGAGGGAGCGAAGAAACCGCACTCCCCGCGGATGCCTGAGCGCTTGTTTGCTAACCTTGTTGTTAACCTTGAGACTCGCCGTTGCGACCTTCCCTACTGAAATAACGATCCAGGAGAGCTATTAAACTTCTGAGCTTTTCGTCCGTTCTTCTAGCTTGCTCATCCGTGCGAGCCTCGGATTCAGTTAACCTCATCTGGGAGTCGACAAGCGCGGCAAACTTCGCATCCGTATCTTCAAGTCTTGTCAAACTTGCGGTGGCAAGACGAGCAACGATGTCTTCGAGTTGGCCAATTTTTGCGGCAGACTGGGCCTGCTGATCCACGATGAATTCCATTTTCTTTTCGAATTCTTCGTTACTCATGCGACTAGTTTAGCCGAACTGGCTGGCTCAAGCCAAGAGCCTCCCGCGATTCGAACCGTGCATAAAGGGGACCCAGAGACCCAAGTTTAGAGTATATGCCTTAGCGCGCCCTCAAGCTGCGGATAATCGAATTGGTACGCAGCGTCTTTCAAAAGGGCGGACTCGACGCGCTGACTCGACAATAAGAGAGCATCGGCCATTTCGCCAAAGACCAGGCGCACGCCGAACGCGGGAATGGGGAAAATGGTTGGTCGCGAAAGCACGTTGCCGAGGGTCTTTGTAAACTCGGCGTTCCTCACCGGGTTAGGAGCCACAAAGTTGACGGGGCCCTTCACTGTTTCAGTCGCCAGCACATACTCGATGGCGCCGACCACGTCGTCCAACGCTATCCAACTCATCCACTGTTTGCCGCCGCCGATTTCTCCGCCCACCCCCATGCGAAAAGGAGTGAGCATCTTCGCCAGGGCACCACCCCCGGAATCGAGAATGATCCCGAAGCGCGCGTTGACGACGCGAATTCCCTTCTCCGCCGCGTGCGCGGTTGCTTTCTCCCACTCGACGCAGACGCCTGCAAGAAAATCATCGCCAGGCGAGCTGGTTTCCGTGAGCATTTCATCACCCCGGTTGCCGTAGTATCCGATTGCTGAAGCGCTGATGAGAGTTTTGGGCGGGCGCGCCAGGTTTGCGAGCGCGTCGCTGAGGAGTTTTGTGCCTTTGACGCGGCTCTCTCGAATCTTGCGCTTCTGCTCGTCGTCCCAACGACCTGAAGCAATGCTCTCGCCGGCGAGGTGAACGACCGCGTCAAAGCCGTCCAAACGCGCGAGCGCGATGCTGTATCGGTCCGGGCTCCATTCAATCTCCGAATCAGAAACGGGCGCGTGCCGGACCAGACGGAAGATTTCATGCCCTTCAGCCTCGAGCGACTTGACCAAAGCCTTTCCTACCAGGCCATGCGATCCACTGATGAGTATTTTCATATTTACCTTGTATTCTGAAAGCAAGAGTGTAGAATGCGCGCAGCCAGAAAGCATAATGAGTTGAGGACTTCACCGCCTCTCTTTCTTACTTCAGGGCAGCCTCCTCATTCTTTACTCCTGGTATGGATAACTCTGGATTGTAAATAATCTTTCCTTGCGTCGAGCTCTCACCAGTTTGACCGAAACAGGAGCAACCTCTCATGCTTCGTGCAAGTCTTCTCACCGGCTTATCTCTCATTCTAGTTACGACTTCTGTAGCCCTCTTCGCTCCACGTCCGACTGGATCGACTGCGCTGCTCCACAACCCCATGCCGGCTACCCACTTGGCCACATCGGTCCGTCGGGTAACAACCACCGGCGAGGAGGTCATTAACCTCAATCCATCACTTAGTGGTGATGGCCGCATCGCCGCCTTTGAAACGACGGGCAATCTGATTGGGGTGGGCAGTGGTCTTGGGTTTCGCGCGATTCTCGCTGATCTCTCCATGGGATCACCGGCGTTCGCTCAAATCGGAATCTCGAGAGCAGTCGCTCCGGCGGTCTCACAAGATGGATCGCGAATCGCCTTCGCTTCAACCGAAGATCTAGTTGGGACCAACTCGGATCGAAACTCAGAAATATTCCTCTTTGAAGGAGCGGCAGTCATACAGATTACCAATACTACTCCAGCAGACATCTCCACCCGGATTAGCGATGGCAACTTTCAACCTTCAATCACCGATGACGGAACCATCATCGCCTTCGCCTCGAATCGTAACCTTACGGGACTAAATGCCGATCACAATTTCGAGGTTCTGACTTTCGACACAACCACCCGGATGATCACCCAGATTACTTCTTCTGACAATATCTTCGGTGTTACCGAAGCGAAGATCAGCGGTGACGGTTCTCACCTGGCTTTTGTTCGCGATGAAAGCGGGGGGCAAAGCAACCCACGCGACTTACTCCTCTACGACCGCATCAGTGGGAGAACTGTCCCAGTCGCCACCAATCGTGTCGGTTTATCTATGACTTACGGGCGGGCAATCAGCGATGATGGTTCGCGAGTGGTCTATACGGCCGAGACCGCGCCACATCAGAGTCAGGTTTTCCTTTTTGATGAACACTCCGGCGCCACCACGGAGATTACGGCTCTCGGCGCACGCACAGACGACGTTCCTCTGCATCCAACCATCAGCGGTGATGGCAAACGCATCGCCTTTGCTACTCGACGAAATGTGATCGGAGGGAACAATGACCGCAGCGTCGAGTTGTACGTATACGATATTCCCACCGGCCAAATAACTAAGTTGACTGAGGCCCCAGCGGCGGCGACCGCGGATGTTGTCTCATCGTTAAATGACGATGGCAGCATTGCCGCGTTCAGTTTTCCTCGCGTGCTTTCGGGTTCGGTTTCAGCAAATGATCTCGCCGACAATTCTGAAATCTATGTAACGACAATCGAGCCTCGCCCAGCGTTTGGCACGCTTGTAGTTTTCAATGGAGCTGCTCACGGTAACGAACCCGGACCTGATCAGACCATCGCACCTGACAGCATAGCGATTGCCAAAGGAACTGCCCTGGCCGGCGAGACCCGACAGGCCGAGCGTTCAGTGAATGGCTCATTCCCTTTGTCGCTCGCTGGGACCACAGCGACGGTCAACGGTCGCGCCGCGAGGATTCTCTTTGTCTCTTCCACCCAGGTGACATTTGTGGTCCCACCAGAAACAGAGCTCGGCGCGGCGGAAATTTTAGTAAAGAATTCCGATGGATTTCTATCCAGAGCGAATGTGATGATCATGCCTTCGGCGCCAGGTCTGTTTTCCGCAAACGGCGATGGTCGAGGGGAGGGCATTATTCTGAATGCCGACACTCTTCAATCCGGGCCTTTCGATCCAACTGAGGGCCACCTTCGCTTGCTGTTATTTGCCACGGGCGCCAGGCAAAGCTCCGAGCTAACGGCGTCAATCGCCGGCCGCTCGTTGTCCGTAGAGTCCATCCAAAGGTCTACCGATCTTCCCGGCCTTGATGAACTTCACATCCTCATTCCCGCAGACCTGCGCGGCGCGGGAACAGTGACGATAAGTATTTCTACCGGCGTGCGCGAGAGTAACGGAGTAGATTTGACACTCGCCGGAAGTTTTGTCAGAAACATCCTAATCAATGAACTGCTGGCGGATCCCCCTGATGGCCTCGCCGGTGACGCAAATCACGACGGCGTACGGAACTCTGCGCATGACGAATTTGTTGAGCTGGTCAATACAACCACAAGAGATATTGATCTCAGTGGCTATCAGTTGCAAACTCGCGGAGCAGGAAGAACGGACATCCTTCGCCACAGATTTGCTGCCGGAACGCTCTTGCCGGCGGGCACCGCGATAGTTGTCTTTGGAGGTGGCGCTCCTAATGCAGCTAACAGCGCCTTTGGCGGTGCACGTATCCACAAGGCCTCATCCGGCGGATTGTCGCTGCTAAATTCGGGAGACGCGGTTACCCTCAGAGATTCGTCGAGCGCGATCGTGATGTTTATGACGTATGGCGGCTCGACGGGCCTGCGCGGGGATGCGAACGAATCTCTCACTCGCTCACCGGATGTCACAGGCAATTTTCGCCTGCATCAAACGGCGTCGGAAAGCAGTGGTCGTCTGTTCAGTCCCGGAACGCGAGTAAACGGGTCCGTATTTCACCCACTGCCCGCAATTTCCAGGGTAGTGATCTCTCCCGACTCGTTATCGCTGACGGCGGGTGAGGAGTTCCGGTTCACCGTGAAAGCGTTAGATCAGAATGCTCAGGAAATGAGTGGCGTGATCTTCGGTTGGCAATCAAACGACGCCGCGGTAGCGAGCGTCGATGAGATCGGGTTGGTTAAAGCAATTGCGGCGGGTACGACTCAAATAGTGGCGTCGGCAAGAGGCGTGCAGTCGAATCCAGCGGTATTGGTGGTCACCACACCATTACCGACACCATCTCCCTCACCTGCGCCAACTCCGAGCCCTTCGCCGTCGCCCGTACCAGGCCCCAGCCCCACGCCATCTCCGTTGCCATCGCCCTCACCCACTCTAACGCCGATAGTTGTCATCAGCGAGTTTCGGACGCGTGGTCCGGGTGGAGCGAGCGACGAATTTATCGAGCTCTACAATAATAGTGACGCAGCGGTTGATATTAGCGGTTGGAAGATTAAGAGCTCGAGCAACGCTGGCGGCATTAGCACGCGAGTGACGATTTCTGCAGCCGTTCTCCTCCCTGCTCGAGGTCATTTCTTGGCGATCAATTTTGGCGGATATAGCGGGCCAGTCACGGGTGACCAGAGTTACACAAGTGGAATCTCAAATGATGGCGGATTGGCCTTAACACTACCCAGCGATGAAATTCTGGATAAGGTTGGCATGAGTCAAGGATCAGCATTCCGAGAAGGAATGCACCTAACTCCGCTACCTGGCGATGCGAATCAGAGTTATGAACGAAAGCCGGGCGGCTCGGGTGGCAGTACGCAAGACTCCGGAGATAATTTTAATGACTTTCAACTGTTAACTCCCAGCAATCCGCAAAACTTGAGTAGCAGCCCCACACCCGGGCCATCACCCTCGCCCTTGCCGAGCCCCAGCGCGTCACCCACAGCTTCGCCTACGCCATTGCCATCGCCACCATCTTCGCCTTCTCCCTCACCGCCACCATCACCGACTCCCGTACCCTTAATAGTGATCAGTGAATTTCGCACGCGTGGTCCGGCTGGAGCGAGCGATGAGTTTGTCGAGCTTTACAATAATAGTGACTTGCCGATCGCAATTGCCGGCTGGAAGATTCGTGGGTCAAGCAACTCAGGAGGCACCAGCACGCGGTTAGTAATCGCCACGGGCACAATCCTTCCCGGGCGCGGGCATTTTCTGGCGACCAATTCCGGATATGGCAGTTCAGTCGTTGGAGATCAAACCTACACCAGCGGAATTGCCAACGACGGTGGCATAGCTTTGACCCTACCTGACGACTCCGTCGTGGATCAGCTGGGATTGAGTGCCGGATCGGCTTTCAAAGAGGGGGGACATATTGCGCCTTTGCCAAGCGATGCCGATCAGAGTTATGAAAGAAGGCCCGGGGGCCCTGGCGGCAGCACCCAAGACACAAGTGACAACTTCGCCGACTTTCAGTTGCTTACACCAAGTGATCCACAGAACCTGAGCGCGAACCCAACTCCCGGGCCTTCGCCCACGCCTGGCCCCACTCCGTCACCTTCCCCCACTCCTTCGCCAAGTCCTTCTCCCTCGCCAACGCCATTGACGAAGGTAGTCATCAGTCAGATCTACGGGGGAGGAGGCAACTCAGGCGCGCCGTTTAGAAACGACTTCATCGAAATATTCAACGGCGGTCGTACAACCGTTAGTCTCGCGGGTTGGTCCGTCCAGTATGCGGGCGCGACCGGGATGTCGTGGTCAGTAACCCTCCTAACTCCGATATCGCTTGCTCCCGGGCAGTACTATTTGATTCAGGAATCATCAGGGGGCAGTAATGGTGCAAATCTGCCCCCAGTCGATGCAACGGGCGTAATCGCCATGGCGGCCGCTGCCGGCAATGTGGCTCTCGTGAACGTTTCCACGGCGTTAAGTGGTGCGTGCCCGGCTGACGAGACTATTGTGGATCTTGTGGGTTATGGCAGCACTGCGAACTGCTTCCGCGGCGTTGGTCCCACTGACGCACCCAGCAACTCAAGATCGGTCTCGAGGAAGAGCAACGGTTGCACAGACACTCGAGACAACGCGGGGGATTTTTCGGTGGGAGTGCCGACTCCGCGGAACATGACGACTGCAGCTTCTCCCTGCGCCGGCACTTTGGCTTCGCACATTAACTTCCCCAATTCTCCAACATCATGGCTCGAGCTGTTGGCATGGGTGCTAAGTCCGACCGTCCCCATTCACTGAGATGCGTAAGACGAACGATGCCTGAGGAATTGAATCATCCGACCCCTTTCAGGGTCAGGTATTTTTCTTTCGCTTATCCGTGGGCGTCGCGCTACGCTCGTCCACGGCTAATTAGACTCATCCCCTTCGTCACTGGTCCCCCGCACCCTGAGTGCTGGGCTTCGATCAGTTGTCCGCTACGCGGACTGTAGGAACTACCTAAAATTTCGTCCACTTGCCAGCTAAGATCCGAAACCCTTAGACTCCGCTATGCATTCTCTTGCTGACGCCCTCACAGCGCTGCGCGCACATTTTGGATTCGATGACTTCCGCGAAGGTCAGCGTGAAGTGATCGGGGCGATTCTCGATGGCAAAGACGCCGTGGTGGTAATGCCCACCGGGAGCGGTAAATCACTCTGCTACCAGCTTCCGGCGATGATCTTGGGTGGCGCCACCGTCGTTGTCTCCCCCCTAATCGCACTCATGAAGGACCAGGTGGATGCGCTACGATCGCGCCAGCTGCCAGCAACTTTCATCAACAGCTCTATTGCTCCAGCCGAACAACGCGCGCGCATCGATGCGCTACGACGCGGACAGTTCAAGCTGGTCTATGTCGCTCCGGAACGCTTTCGCAGCAGTAACTTTGTCTCAGCCGTTCAGTCCATTGGCATTTCGCTTTTCGCAGTTGATGAGGCCCATTGCATTTCCACCTGGGGACATGACTTTCGTCCGGATTACTTGCGATTGAGGGGCGTGCTCCAGTCCCTGGGAACAGTGCAGACTCTCGCGCTCACGGCGACGGCCACGCCTTATGTGCGGTCGGACATCATTCAACAACTGGGCCTCAGCAATCCGGAAACATTCGTCAGCGGATTTGACCGGCCTAATCTTTCGATCGATGTCGTGCAAACTGAAAGAGAACGCGAAAAGCTTGCCCGAATCAAGCGACTTGCGAAAACGCACGACGGCTCGGGTATCGTGTACGCTTCCACTCGCAAAGCCGTGGAGCAGGTTGCCAGAGAACTGCGGGAACAGGGGCTACAGGTCGCGTCCTATCACGCCGGGCTGGGCGATTCGGTGCGGGTGAAAGCGCAAGAGGATTTCATGGCCGGCCGCACCCAAATGATTGTCGCTACCAACGCTTTTGGCATGGGCATCGACAAGCCGGACATCAGATTCGTCGCTCACTATCAAATGCCCGGATCGATCGAGGCTTACTATCAGGAGATCGGACGCGCCGGACGAGACGGCCTACCATCCTCTTGTGTCTTGCTATTCAATTACGCGGACAAGAACACGCACGACTTCTTCATCGAGGGCTCTTATCCCAGCTCCCAACTTGTGCAAAGCGTTTACGACGCTCTCTCGTTAACAGGTCTTAAGCGGATAGAACTTTCGGCGGCTGAGGTTGGAAAGCGCGTAGGGGTGGCCAATGAAATGGCGGTGCAGTCCTCTCTTTACTTGCTCGAACGCGCGGGTCACATAGAACGTGTGGCGCCGTCTATGGTAAGCGCGCCTGCTGGTGGAATGCCCTCTACTGGGGCCGCAGCACGTCGCGGGCGCCCCATCATAATGCTCGACAACGCTCCCTCGCAGCTTCGCGTCAACCCAGCCGATGTAACACGGCGTGCAAACCTCGAACGGCGAAAACTTCGCGAGATGATCGACTTCTGCTACACGGAAGATTGTTACCGCGCTCACATTCTCGACTATTTCGGCGATCGCAATCACGCACGACAATGTGGCACCTGCGGAAACTGTGCGCCAAACTCGGGAGCCAGAAGTCCCCTAACCAGCTCAGAGGTACTAAACGATTCGCCTGCATCCCGCCGTACGAGCAAGCGTCGCACCGAATTGCCTGAATCCACGCCCCGCGCGCTCAGCCTCGACGAAACCCTCCTGGTTCGGAAAATTCTGGCGGGAGCCAAACGCCTGAAGGGTCGCTTTGGAAAGAAGGTGCTGGCTGCGACTCTGCGCGGTTCGGCAGCAAAGAACGTAATGCAGTCACATCTTAACGAGTTATCGACCTACGGCCTGTTGAAAGACATGCGTCAAGACGACATCCTGATTTACATAGATGCGCTGATCCGAGCGCGTTGCCTCAGAGCCAGTCCGGGTGAGTATTCGACGGTTTCAACAACTGAACTTGGCGACCGCGTGATGCGCGAGCAAGAGCGAATCGAATTAGAGCTTCCCCAAGTCATTGACGATCCATCACACATCACAGCACCAATTCCCGAAGGAAACTGCCCGACGAAGACAATGATGGAAACTTACGCTTTCTATCAGCAAGGACTCTCGATCGAAGAAATCGCGCGCCGTCGCAACTGCATAATCGGCACGGTCGAGGGCCACTTAATCGACTGTGTTCGCGCAGGCTACGCGATTGACACTGCACAATTCGTCTCCGAGTCTAATCGAGCCCTGATTGAGGCAGCTATCGCGGAGCACGGTACCGCGAAACTTAAACCGCTACATGATTCTCTACCGGAAACCATCAGCTACAACATGATTCGCTTTATCGTTGCGGAGCACCTCCATCGCAAAATAGTCGCTGAGTGATCTAATCCGTTTCCCTAAACCAACAAAACAAGTACGGTCCCCCCACCAGTTTTTCCAACCGTTTAAGACTGGACATGAGTTACTCACCGCTCCAGATTAAAAAATAGGCCAGGTTCAGACTAGGTTAGGGTTTGAGGGCTAAGAGAAAGTCATCGTATCACGCCTGTAAAAGGACTCGATGCGCTAGCGTATAGTCGCTTCGACATTCGACCAGCCAGGTAGGCCAACCTTCCGGCCTCGATTGCCAGCTTCATGGCCTGGGCCATCTTCGCCGGATCTTGCGCTTCGGCGATTGCGGTATTCATCAAGACAGCGTCCGCACCTAGTTCCATCGCAATGGCCGCATCGCTGGCCGTACCCACTCCGGCATCAACAATGATCGTGGCTTCAGGAAGTTGCTCGCGCATGATTCTGAGATTGGCGGGATTTTGAACCCCCAGGCCCGACCCGATTGGGGCGGCGAGGGGCATCACGGCTGGGCAGCCGGCATCAAGCAGCTTTTTCGCCATGATCAAGTCGTCGGTAAAGTATGGCAGTACGGTGAAGCCTTCTTTGGTCAGTACGGCAGCGGCCTCGAGCGTCTGTTCGTTGTCCGGAAAGAGAGTTGTTTGGTCTCCGATTACCTCAAGCTTGATCAAATCAGTCTGCAGGGCTTCGCGGGCGAGCCGCGCAGTGCGAATGGCTTCTGCGGCGGTGTAGCAGCCCGCGGTGTTCGGCAATATCTGCATCTGAGGGTCCAGGTAATCAAGAAAGGATTCGGTCCCGCGATCCAGCGGA
>JACCUI010000284.1 GCA_013811945.1 Pyrinomonadaceae bacterium
TTATCGGTATTCTGTGCTGGTGATTCTGCTGGTGATGATGGTGTGGATACTAAGGAGGGATCGGTGGATGCGAACTGCGCTGCTGATATGCGGCATGTTCACGGCAGCGGTTATGCTAACCTGGATGTTCCTGTATTACACGGCGCCTGCTACCGGCTTATTCTTCATGCTCGCGTTGCAGTCGATGCGGCACCTGCGACTGTGGCGGTGGCGCAAGAGTCCGATTGGGGGCTTCGTTGTGTGGGCCATCCTGATGTTGTGTGTTGCGTCATTTGTGCTTTTCTGTGTAAATTTGCCACGGCTTAGTGTCGACAAATGGTTGAGATTCCCACGGGCGCGCATACTTGCGCATTTGCAACAAGACGGAGGCCGTCACCTCGTCATCGTGCGATACGGGCCTAATAAGTCGACACATGATGAATGGGTGTATAACGAGGCAGATATTGATAGCGCGAAGGTGGTTTGGGCGCGGGAGATGGACACGGCTCAGAATCGCAAGTTGATAGAGTATTTTAAAGACAGGCAGGTATGGCTGTTGGAGGCGAATGCGGAGACGCCGAGGTTGATTCCGTACTCCGAGGATAGTGTGCAAAATTATTTTGAAGCGCGATAGGTTACCGAATGCTTTCGTTATGCCGTTAGCTGAAAGAGGTTTAAGACAAACTTCGCTTGACCACTTGCAGCGAAGGTAACTCGTCCTCAACCTTGGGTGATCTTGTCTTTGATTCCGTGCTTGCCTCGGCCGGCCGATGCTCCTACTGATAGTTTCCCACTTTCATTATATTTACTGGTTTCAATTTCGAACTAGCAAAAAGGTGTGTGGTTTTTAGCCACACACCTTTTATTTTAGGCAAAGCGCATCACAATCCGTGCAAAGGAAGGCTCTTCAAGCTGGACAACCAGCGTTACCGGTATCTGCTTCGGAGGAAGAGCCGAAGTTGCTGGAGGTTCTTACGGGACGGCGGGCACATCTTCGGCCGCAAGTGACCGTCTCGATCGGCACGGGGCTCCGCAAGCGGGAAATGCTAAATCTGCGACGAGAGCATGCGGATCTTTCACGTGATCTCATCGTAGTAACGCATACCAAGAGCCGGCGTAACCGCGAGGTTCCGATGAACGATCAGGTCTGTGAAGTGATTGTTGAATTGTGTAATGGTAGACGGCCCTGGATTACTTGTTTGCCAATCCCCGGATTGGGAAGCCTTTCACAGACAGCAAGCACGCGTTTACCACGGCCTGTCGTGATGCCGGCATCAAGGGCTTATGGTGGCATGATCTTCGGGCTACCTTCGGCACTCGTTTGGGGGAGGCGGGATTCAGCTTGAAATACATCATGGAGCTGATGGGGCACAGCGATCCGCAGACTTGCCTGAGATATGTGCGGGCTACGGATGCGGTGAAACGGGCGGCCGTCCAGGCGGCGATGCTGGGCGGACACAGCGGATCGCCGGCCGGACACAAAATGGACACATGGAAGCTGAGGGCAGTGTGAGGCCTACTTGTAAGTTATTGATTTGAAATGGTCGGGGCAAGAGGATTCGAACCTCCGACCTCACGGTCCCGAATAGGAACCTCGCACTGCTATTACCTGCCTTCTTGTACCACTAAGTAACACTCAGCGTGTCGGTAAATCGCGTGGTCCCTGGTCCATGGCTGCCCGGTGACAGCCTATGTAATTCAGTGATATCTAATGCACCCTGAATGCGTTTGACACAAATTGCGGCACATTAAAAGATGGACCACATCAGACTACTCTTTTTATTTGTGCGAGTTCGTTAAGGGATTTCGGCCCCACAAGCAAAGGATCCACGAAAAAGTAAGGGCACGGGAGGCCGTGCCCCATTTGAGAGTTGATCGTGGCGTTAAAGCGGGGTTCAAAGAATCCCAGCCTAACTCAGTGAAATGAGACAGCTAGAACGTCACCCTCACTTCATTTGAGCAAGTCGGGGTGCCTGCCTCACAGATTTTGTACGTGTATGTGCCCCCGCCTCGTCTATTGATTTCGTCAGTATGGGAACCATCGTTACCCGTGGAGGCAATCTTGGCGCCATTGCGAAAGACATCAACATTTGTTGAGGTCGCCCCAGACCAGGTCAGGTCGGCTTTCTGCAAGCCTTGCACTTTGTAGCCGACAGCCGAGAGCGTAATCCCGCCGGTCGATGAACTAACGGTGACACTCTTGGAAGTCGAGCCGGTCGAAGTGTCATCGTCAGTAACGGTCAGAGTCACAGTGTAGGTGCCGCCCGACGCGTAGGTATGGTTTGTGTTGAGGCCGGAATCGGTGGAGCCGTCGCCAAAGCTCCAAGCGTAATTCACAATCGTGCCGTCGCTATCGGTCGAACCGCTACCGTCAAAACTGCAACCCAGACCAGTGCAACTGAACATGAATGAGGCTGTCGGCGGATTGTTCCCGCCGGCGCCGCTGCCAAAGTTGAGCGTGTAAAGCAGCAGGTTTGGCGTTGCCGAACTTGTCATCCCACCGATTTTGTTAGGGGTGGCGTTGCTTTCGATAGCAGTCTCGACAGCGCTTGGACTGGCTCCGGGATTGCCCTCAAGGAAGAGCGCTGCGCCGCCAGCCACGTGCGGCGTCGCCATGGACGTGCCGCTGATTGTATTGGTTGCCGTGTTGCTGTTGTACCAGGCCGAAGTGATGCCCACACCGGGCGCAAGCAGATCAACGCATGAGCCGTAATTTGAGAATGAAGCTTCCTGGTCAGTTTTGTCCGTTGCTCCAATGGTTAGCGCAGTCGCCACCCGGGCTGGCGAGAAGTTACAAGCATTCTGCGGTTGGCCAAGGAAGTTTCCGTTGCCCGCGGCAACCGCGTAAGTCACGCCAGCGGCTATCGAATTCGAAACCGCGGTGTCAAGTGAACTGGAGGCGCCGCCGCCAAGACTCATATTGGCAACGGCAGGTCTGATGTGGTTGGCCGTTACCCAGTCGACTCCCGCAATCACGCCCGACGTGGAGCCGGAACCATTGCAGTCCAGCACCCGAACCGCAATCAAGTTAACCGACTTAGCCACCCCGTAGGTGGAACCCCCGACAGTGCCTGCCACATGAGTGCCGTGTCCGTTGCAATCGATTCCATTTCCACCAAACGCGTCAAAACCTACCGAAGCGCGCCCACCAAACTCGTTATGGGAGATCGTGATTCCCGTATCAAGAATGTAGGCTCTAACTCCCGAGCCAGTGGCGTTGTAGTTGTAAAAAGTATCAAGCGGAAGATTGCGCTGGTCGATTCGATCAAGTCCCCAGGTCGCACTGCTCTGAGTCGCCACAATCGACATCTCACCGTCTTCTTCGACGTAGCTCACTCGCGGATCACGGCTCAGCGCAATCGCCGCTGCTTCCGGCATTACCACCGAAAAGCCCCGAAGTGCGCTGGTATAAACGTGCCTGGCAGAGCCACCGTGCGCGAAGGTCAGAGTCAGCGCGGTTTCGTGCGGGCTCCCCGCTTTTTCATTAAGGACCACAATGTAGTGACCCGGAATCGCCCGCTCCGATCTCATAAGCTTGCCCTGTGAGCTTTGACCCGCAGCGGCGGACACTGATGTACTCTGAAGGGACGAGTTGAAAGCTAATGTAAGGCCCAGCAGAGCAAGGGTCAGCAGCAGAATCAGTTTGTTTTTCATGCAATCCTCCCCGGAGTCTTTTGTTGGATCAAGTTTCCTATTTGATTAGTTTGAGTTTCGGTAAGACAGCTAAGTTCCTGGGCGGCAAAAAAGAGGCCCCCGAGGCAGAAAGAGTCCTTGCTGTCAAAGCTATGATGGAGCGAATGCGTTGAGGACCATTCCCCGGACAATCTTGCCAGCATAACCAAAGCGATTCTAGAGCGAGCATTGTATATGACGGACGTGCCTTATAGTCAAAGACGAACGAGCCCTTTTCTCCAGAAAAACGTACCCTGTTTAACACGCTTGTTTGCCGCCCGTGGTGACGACTATTTAAACGCTGATCATAGCGTGCGCGCGGCCCAATTTCTCAACCGTGTGTCGTGACAAGCAGACGAGTACAAAGAGTCTTTCAGAGTGCAATTAACGTGCCTCGCTTCTAACGACGAGAATTAAAGTGAATTGAGTTAAACGGGTGGGCGTCAGCGAGCACTTGCGACAGATTGAAGCTGAGTATTTGCGTGCGCACCGCCTGAGGCCGTTGCCGCGTACTATCAAGCTACTTGTTTGAAGCCTAGTATGTTGCTGCAGAATTAGCGCCATGCCGGATGATGATGCAATCCTGAAGTCTCCGGTCGTTTACTCCGAAGACGAGGTCTTGGCCGAGTTCCAAGCCGCTCAAACGAGTTTGTCCATAACCGCCTTAGCCAGCATTGGTTGGATTTGTCTCTTACTCCCATATGATTCTCTATAGTCTCAATAGTGCTCTCCAATAAATAGACACCAAAGCCCATCCGTCATTCATAAGGGCCTGAGCCTCGCTTGGGTATTGTCAGGTTAAGTGACGGAGGAACAGTTCCTGCAGCATACTTCACTGATGCGCACTCCCCTCTCCCTTTATTATCGTCATCGCTTCCCTACCGAGATCATCAGTCATTGCGTTTGGTTATTTTTTCGCTTCGCTCTGAGCTTCCGCGATGTCGAAGAGATCATCTCCAGTCGCGGCGTCGCCCTCAGCTATGAAACCGTCCGAGAATGGTGCCTTAAGTTCGATCTGACTTACGCAAACCGCCTGCGCCGCAGCTCCCCTCGTTCAGGGGACCAGTGGCACTTGGATGAGGTATTTCTCAAAATCAACGGACGGCTCCATTACCTTTGGCGCGCAGTGGATCAGGACGGCGACGTGTTGGATATTCTGGTTCAGGCCTCCAGAGATAAGAGGGCAGCGAAGAAATTCTTTCCCAAACTGTTAAAGGGCTTGAGATATGTCACGCGCGTCATCGTGACAGACAAGCTGAGGAGCTACAGTGCAGGAAAAGCCGAATTGCTGCCCAGCGTCGAGCACTGCCACAGAAGTATCAAAACAACCGCGCCGAGAATTCACATCAGCCAACCAGGTTGCGAGAGCGGGTGATGAGGCGGTTCAAGTAAGCGGGACATGCGCAGCGTTTTCTCTCGGCCTTCGGAGTCATTACCTCGCACTTCAGAGGGGGGGAGACATCTGTACCGAGCAAGCGGTTATCGAGAAGTCATGGAATCGCGATTCGCTGTATGGAAAGACGCGATTTGCGTGGAGGCAATCGCTAATTGACTAGATAAAGCTGGATCCGCTCTGCTTCAGTCGCTATTCTGCTTCTTGTTGAGTTAAGTTGACAATACCGTCTCCGGCTATCAATGGAATCAGTAACTTAAGGTCAGTTCCGGCGAGACCATTTGGCGCAAAACGCCCCCGCTCTCCTGCCCTCAGCAAATACCGCACACGTATAATAAGGCAAGGCGATTGGCGTATATTCTCGCCGATCAGCTGCGAATCAATGTAGAACCCAAATCGTTGTTGCGCTCAGCGGCGAACTGGGTTCCGACCACACAACCAACACACGACGTAACGAATACACTCATTCGCCAGCTTGATCCTTCGGAGATCAGCTGGGGCCGCATGGATCTTTAAGCAGGGATGCTCCTAAGATCAATCCCACGAAAGTTATGATTTAAGGGCCAGATGAGGTTTTTGGTAGGGACAGGACGAAAAGCGAGAGGCGCAGAACAAGCTCTACTCATTTTCCTCAGCAAAAGGTGTGCATCTCATTTCTTACTGGCCTTCTTAATAGCCTTGGTACCTTTTGAGGTTTTTTTCTGCGCGCCCGGACGGGCTGTTCGTGAGGCAGCCGACCTAGTTGCACTCGCTTTTGCAGGTTCGGTGTCACCGTCATTCGAAGCTGAGCCTGTTGGCTGGTACCGGGAGGACAGGAATTTTTCAAAGTCCGATTCCGATAGAGAATCTGTATCGCTGATTATATATTCGCGATAGACCATGCCATCACCTAGGTCTATCGGATCTGGATCTTCATGTAATAGCTCGCCCTTCTTCAGAATCTCCACCCGGGTTCCTTCACTTGGGTTACTCACCTGCTGCTCTTCAACGCTTCTCGCTTTTTCCCGACTGGCGAACAGCTCAGCGATTCGTTCGGGCGTGATGTTGACCGCTTCCTTTTCCGATTCCTCTTTGGTGAAACTCCTCTTGCCAACGGGTATGCTGAAATAACCATCAGCGTCGGTGGTGGTGGAAAGTTTTTTGGATAACTCCTTGCCACTCCTTAATTGCACTGTGAGGCCCTTCAGGGGATTTAGTTCGGTATCAGACACGAAGCCGTGAAAGATTTCGCTCTTGCTTGCGAATGCCACAAGCGAGCGCTTGGCGCGCACCTCACCGCGACGGGCCATCGTACGCAGGGCCTCGGCCTGTTCAATTGAAGCCTCAAACGCAGCGACCCTCGGATCGTTTTCTTCAACCGAACCCTCTATCCGTTTGAGCTCGCGCCACTGGGAATCTGCAAAGGCGTCAGGTAGTAGGCTCAGCAACTTCGCCAGTTCGAGGGCTGAACCAAAGGCAGGTAGAACGGCAGCTTCCAATGGCGCCTCCATAAACTGACGTCGTACGCTCTCCGGCGAATCAGTGTCCTTAAAGAATTCGGGAAACCAGGTTTTACCAGAATTGGTTGCCATGATCGTCGCTCCTGTAAGACCTTCAATAGGTCGTATTAACCTTCATAAAATACGTCCGCCGCATTCTTGTGGACAAAAGGCAGAAATCAAAGCCAGATTGTCATTGAAAACGAGCATGTTCGGGAGGAGGTTTAGTGCCCGTAGGCAGTGAGTCGATTGATTGTCGGTCGTAGTATTCATAAATCCAATCGACAATGCAGAAAGCAAAGCGCGCCTCCAGGTCTCCGAAAAACGATTGTCGGACTCGCGGAGACTACCGCCAAACAAAAAGGCGTTAACCGCGAAAATCACCCAGGTGGTGGTAACCTCGCATTGATTGTCAGTCATGCCAAGGTCGTCGAGCGTGAAGACCACCACTGAGCTAAAGCAGACTGCAAACGGTTGCTCGCTTATGTCTATTGTGACCTGGTTTTCAGTGAAAAGGACCTTGCCTGTCGCCCATTTGGCAACGAGGGGGGGCCAGGGTAACCGTGGCCGTCCAGGAGTGAGCAGCCCCAAGTCCTTCGCGCTGCCGCATAACTTATCGCCCGTATTGGCCTTTCTCCCAACTAAGACAAGGAGGAGACCGATCGTCCACTCGTTGCTGATGCCGAAGTTTCCGATCATGACAGTGGACGCAATCAAATCCAACCCCTGTCCCGTATATCCCTGAGTAACGAGACGATTGCGCGCCACTACCACAGGACCGAGCGCGAAAAACGTAACGGCGCGGCCGAGTGGCGCGACAATCATGTTGTCCCGCAGAGCACATGTAGTAACTTCAATTCGACCCGTCTTGGCGCGGGCAATCGTTGGATTCTTCGTATTCACTGCCTTCTCAATGATTGGCAGAACGAACCAGCTGTGAACTCCTCCGCGAATGCCCTTTTGCGCGTTCGCAACAGGCTCCTGCGTCTTAGGGCCGTTGTCCAGAATGCGATTGTCGTCCAGTTGCAGGCCAGCCACGATGATCGCGAAAACTCCGCAGATAGGCTCCAGGTGGCTGACACCGTTGGCGACAATTTCATTGCGCAAAATGCGCAGATCGCTCACCTTCGCCAGTGCGATGCCCCCGTAGGCGACTAAGAACTGCATGGACTGCTTGACCTGGACCAGGCTACGCCGCATGCAACGAGTGATGTAGTTATCGGTGATGTGCAGACCATGAACACCGATCATGGTGGCCTTACCCTTGTTAGTGAGATTGAAGAAGCGGACGACTCCGATGCCATTGATACCCATGTCGCTGATGCGATTGCCTGTGATCTTAATGTCGTAAAGATCTCCGTTTGATTCGAAGCGCACGTTAGGATTGTTTGGATCGTCTTCCTCCGTCAGGTCGGGAGGCTTACACGGAGTGCAGGGATCTTCCGAGTCCGGCCTGTCAGGGATATCGTCGTTCGGATCGTTCGAGCCGACTCGCCGAAGGCTACCCAGGGTTATACCGTTCCAGATCCCGCCCCGAATGACATTGTTCATGATTCGAACACGATCAGAACCGCCTGCCAGTTGGATCCCTCCTCGAGTAGCAAACCCGACGGTGATCCGATCCGGCGGTGTGTTTTGCTCGACAGGCGCGCCGGCAACCCCCATGGCCGGTGGCACGGTTGGCATTGGTGGCCTGCCTTCTCGCGGCAAGACCTCGATAATGTTTGAGTCAATCAGAATATCGTCGCCACGCGAGTAGATCGCCTGCCAGATCGTTTTGATATCGCGCATCTGGACCAAACAACGCAGCATACTAACGTGCCGCGCGTTGTTGACCTGCACGGCGCTCCGAGGACCTGCTTCGATGGCCAGGTCTTCGAGCGTAATCGCAGTCGAGTTGGAAATCAGGAACGCCGGCAGCGGCACATTATTGACGTCGACGGCTCGTACTCTCGTCCTGGGTCCGCAACCATGGATACGAATATTCACTTTCTGATCGATCACCACACTTTCGTTGTAGACGCCGGGTAACACGCAGATCTGACCCCCCGCCGGCGGTAACGCGTTAACGGCGTCCTGAATTTTGCCGAAATTTCCAAAACTGTGTGTACCGTCGCCCACCGTGTAGGTACAGCAACCTTTGAGCCGCGTAAGTGGCAGGAAAGTTGGGCGACAATCATCTTCAACTGTCGGGGATTCTGCGCCACTTGGCCAGTGAATGATTCCCAGCGGTGCAATCCAACGCCTGACTCCGTGAGGCGACCGGCCATCAGTGAGCTCCCAGGGCACGAAGACATTAGGAGTTTCCGGACGGGCTGCGATGACCCAAAAGTCGTTCTTACGCAGGTTAGTACCGTCAAACGTAACTTGTATCCCTGTCTTAGCGAGTGAGACTGGGGTTCCAGGAACGAAGGGAATCCGTGCGGGTGAGTCAGTGTCCCCGCCACGGTTCCAGACGCGCATGTAGAAGTACTCATCTTCTGGTAGATCTTCTTCGCTGGGGATCGACGAAGCGTCAAAGCGGTCACGCCAGCGCTCGCCGAAAGGCTTCGGGGGCGTGCCAGTGTCATTGCCCGGCGCGGCGGCGATTGACAGCTCCTGAGTATCCGGGTTGTAACTCCCTCTGACTTTCGACAGAAAGCCGGACAGTTCGGCATTCTTTTGCCCGTTTGATAAAAGAGCTGACCATGGAAGGAGCTCTACGACCTGGCCTTCGAGCGGATAGTGCGCTTGATCCTTTGGCACGGTGAGCATTTGGATTCTTCGCAGGGCGGTGCCGTCGGACAGGAGTTTCACGCGGTAAAGCGGTGCACCGTTATCAAATCCCCAGGTGAATTGATCGGGACCTACGATTTGAACTCGAATCGCCTGGTTTTCCGCTCCCAGATAACCGCCATTCACCGGCGGTGAACACAAATCATCGGTGCTGCTGGTGCCGTCGGGTCCTACTGTAAGCGTCGCGTCCGGAACCAACTCGAAATCGCCGTTCAATGCGCCCTCTGAGCTGAGGGAAGCCAGGAGTTTCGCCCAGGCCGCGGCGCAATCGACGTCCCCGACGTCACCCAAGACCCGAGCGCGCCGCATATTCCGAACACGCGCTGCTGTGTCGGGTCCGCCAAGTGCCGCTTCCAACAGTTCCTTGTCTTCCACTGCGGCGACCGGCTGTTGCCAAACGTCAAGCCAGACAAAATCGAATCGTTCTCCGGTCGTCGGTGGTGTCAACTCTTCGCCTGGCGCCGAACCTTGTTGGAGCCAATCCTTCTGAAGGTGAAAGGCTTCGTCGCTTTCGAGTTCAAGGCGCAACCCGCCGACGTAATACTGGCCTGCGCTCATCGTCAGTCGACCTGCGACCGTTTTGAGTCGGAAGCCATCGTCGGGACTTCCCGCCGGCCCAATCACATCGACGCGAACACGACGCGCATCTTCGGCATCGAGCCGCTCGGCCTCGTTGAAGTCGTCATCAGTGAGCACCCGGCCTTGCTGCATGAGCACACGGTCGTAGTGTTTGCGTTGATCGGTTGCGTCGCGTGAGATATCGATGTTAGGCATAACGTCCTCGGATCAGGTTTCAAATACGTAAACAGGCAGAAGACCGAATGGAGCAAACTCCTCAACCTTCGCTCGCAGACTGTCAAATTTGATCGGATTCAGCAGACTGCTAAAAGCTCCTATTTCGGACATGTTTTCAGCGCCCCGGCGGAGAAACTCCGGCGCGCTTTCGGCGAGTTGTGCATAGCCGGGCTGGCCAAAAATCCTCGAAGTGAAGGTCGCATTGAAGTCCTTCACAAAATACGATTCGTATGGGTGCGGCACACGACTGTGTGGCGACAGTGGATTCGCTGGATCAAGCCGCACGAGCACTGTGCTAAAACGAAAACAACCTCCTTGAGTGTTTGTTACCTGGGTAAATTCAGTGATGAGAGTTTCCGACGCATCAAGCCACTCGATTTTAACCTCGCCGAAGACTGTTACTCGTCTCATAGTCACGCGCCCGGCCGGGACCGAGATCGCCGGGGCGGCCGATTCCTGACCATCAATGATGGAATCGCGTATTTCGAGGTTCGTAAGCTCGCCTCCGCCATCGACTCGAATTGGGCCGAGGATTGAGTTCTCGATGATCAGGTTTTCCACATTTCCGACGATAATGAGCGGTACCGCGCGAATGGGATTGCCGGCTGCGTCAACTCCCCCCGGATCAAGAGTCATGTGGCGCAGGGTGACGCGCTCGTAATCACCGAGCAGCTGGATTTCAAATGGATCTGTTGCTCCAATCCACAATCCGTCCAGTGTTAGTTCCGATTCCAGGTTAGCCGACGTGTCCAATAGCCAATCGTCCTCAAGGCGCAGATACGGTCGTTTTCGATTGGCGGCACGCAGTTCAAGCCGGGTGATTTGATCGCGGTTGTCGATCAGTGTGTAGTTTTCGGAATCGCCCACTTCCGCAACATGAGGAAGCACTCCTCCCGGTGGAAGGAAGTTTAAGCCCGCCGGGGAGCCTGTTTGAATTGCTAAGCCGTCGCTGATTGGGTGCGTGATGGCGGCGCTGAGGGACTCTGAGCGGTCATAACCACCTGCCCCGATCTCTGCGGAGAAGCCATAGTGATGCGAGACAAGAGGCTGCGGCGCTGCTCCCGCACCAACCCAAAGCAAACGGCCACGTCTGGGATCGATGACCCAGTCTTTCGCTACCCCTGCTATCGATGCGGTCCCATTCTCCAGATCACCACCAACTATTAGTTCCCGAGCGACCGGAACAAATCGTGGCGGACCGAGGTCGTTACGAAATGTCTTCACAACCACTGAGGCATCCGACGTCTCTTCAGAAGTCGAGGTAGGGGCTAGGTCTCCAGGGAACACGCCGATCGGAAGCAACTCTCGTTTGCCGCATTCAGCAATCAACGCAGCAACGAGTAGCGGATTCCAAACAACTGGATTCCTGAGCGCGGTTTGCTGCGGTCCCGTTAAGACCTCTGAGATGTGGAAGAGCCGCGCCTCAGTGGGAATGCGCTCATTTTTGAAACGGCGCAGCAATCCAAGAATGGCATTGGCGGTGGCTGGCGGCAGCGAGACTAAAAGCCCGGCCAACACTTGTTCTGTGATGACCAATTCGGCGTGGTTTAGTACGCGACAACGCATTGGCGCCGGTACTCCCCCCTCCTTCGCCGAGATCCATTCCTCCCAATCGAAGCGTTCGCGATCGTCGGTCCGATGTCGTCGCATGAACAACGGAATATCGCGGCCTGACGGATCAAACGTAAAGGTGTTCGCAAACGGTCCCGGCACCGGCGTCACGTCGTCGAGTCGAGTGGAAGCGAGGCGGTAAAGATGAAAGCCCAGCTTCGCAATTCCGTAGCGGCCGTCCCGACCTCGAGGTCGCCTGACGTCAGGTGTGTGATGAAACTCGTCAAACGGTGAATCAGAGAGCTCCGCGCCGTGCGCACTGCCCAGGTTGGCCCATCCACCCGGCGGCGTCCCGGTTAACAAACCCGCAAGTGGCTGGGGAAACGGATCCAGGCCATGACGCATTCGCCCCAGCCGGCGAAATTCTTCGACCAGTTTGCCTTCCCAGCCGGTGATGTCCGCGATCAGTTCTTCGAGAATACGCGGAGTGCCGGCGCGGCGACGGTAATAGATAGTCTTGGCCACATCCACTCGGCGTCCGCGCAGATTAAGCGCGGACACCATGCGGGTTGCGACTAGTTCGCCGATGTAAGGGACAGCCCACTCGGCGCAGAGATCAATGAACTCATCGTCCCAGAGACGGTCGTTACTACGCCGTAAAGTAGCTGCCTGTTGGGCGAGCACTTCGACGAAGCCGCGCAGGACGCCGGGCGGGTCTGCCAACCCATCATCCTCGCGATAGAATTCCGGAATTGTCGCCCAGATCTTTTCGGCAAAGTAACGGTCGAAATGATCGTGAGCTGGCGCGGGCATTACTCGCTCCTCCCATTCAGATAGAGCCCATTTGAGAAATCAAAGTAGTAACCGGCCGGAGGCTTGATCCCGAAATCGGAAAATGGTGCGCCTCCGAATGTAAGTCCTGTCACTGAAGTGACACCTGCAACGTTCAGCAGGAACTCGAAGAGCCGGCTCCGGAACAACGGTTTGCCGATGCCCAGCCTTTCCGGCGGCAGCAATCCTGCCTCAACATCCAGCAGGGCCGTCCGCGCTGAGGTCACCACATCAGCTTCAAAGCGCTTGGGATCGTGAGTGAGCTGAATTGAAAGTGTTGCTGGCGCTGCCACGGCGGGCTCGACCTGGATTGGTGTATCCGGCTGAGTCAAACTTCTCAGCTTGTTCAATATCAGTTCCCTGAGATCGCCGTCTGCGAGGTACCAAATGTGCGCTGCAGGAACTTGAAGTTCGGAACTCCAGCGCCATTCCGCAGCAACCGCGCGCACTCCGGCGTAGCTCGCCGCAGCTGCTTCCAGATCCGCCAACGATACGGCGCGGCCGAGAAGCAACGCCGAGCGCGGCGCGTATTTTTGCAGACTGTCAGCGGGCTCGGCATCGGCGCCGCCAAAAGGAGCGACCGGACTACGAACGCTCTTCAAGCCTTTGAAAGGTTTTGCGAGCTGCGTAATCGATCCTGCGGGAGGCATGGCAGCGCCGCCGCCATGGCGGTAATAGGCAACCACGCTCGAGCCGGTGCTCAAACGCCGGCCCAGCACCCCGTCGCCAAAAGTGATGATGCTTTCATTCTTGTCGTTTTGCCTGACAATGTAGATCTGATCCTCCGGGCGATGACCGTAAAAACTCGTCACCTCCGTCCATTGCAGTCCGTCGACGTACACTTTCAAGGTGCTGGTGAGTCCGGAAGGCGTACTCTCGGCGGGCGCCGGCAGGAAAGTCAGCGGATTCTTCTTCAAGGTGAAACTCTGGTTGGCTATCGCGCCATCCCCCGACCCAATCAGTTCACCCTTAACGGTTTCTCCGCGCGAAGTCTTGAGCATGTTCCCGAACAGTTTTACCGGAGTGACAAGTGTGTCGGGCCAAGGATTGCCCTGCACCGCAAACTGTCCAGTCGCGAAATTCAAACTGCCTGGGCGCGTCAGGCCGGCGCCGTTCTTGTCTTCAAGCTGAAACTGGCCAGGCGCCGAAGTGTCCCGCGGCAGCTCAATCGGAGTGCGCACGTTGAGCGGATCGTCATCGTCGATCTCAGTGAGTGATTCAGAGGTTATAAGTCCGGCGTCAGCGAAGGCGTAGTGCACGTCGATGTGCGGGGAAGCGCTGGAGACTGTACCATCAATGTTGTTGGTGAAATAGATCCGCGATACGGGAGCGAGGACGGCGGGCACGCTGACCGTCGTTTCCGTGCCACCGACGGGAGTGAACTTCACACTGCCTTCCGCCATCAGCGTCCGCGTAGCGTCTTCATTTCTATCCACCGTGAGGGGCTGCAATACGCCGCCGCCCTCGAGCACTACGTATTGGCCCTTTCGGATCTGCGGGTTTACAGAGTCGAGATAGATGTGGTTCGTACCGACTGCGGTCTCGCCGTTGACGCTGCGCTTCCATTGGGAAGTAATGGCTGAGGCCTTCAGAAGTCTAACCGAACTGTAGGCAGTCCCAGCCGCGACAATCAGAGATGTGTTGAAGCTGACCCGGACATAGTTCTCGCCGTCTGCGCCGGTGTAGTCGCTAACGCCTGTGACGCGGCGCGCTTGAATCGACGAGGCAAGGCGCACGATAACCGTATCGCCTGCTTTGACACTTACGGTGCCAGGCTTGCACAACAGAGATGTCTGCGCCGTGCTGGTAACAGGAAGGTAAACCGGTCTGACAGAAAGAAAGGTCCATTCGTTCAGTAGTGGATGGATAGTGGCTTCCGTTGTCAGCTCGAATACTTGAGGCGGACTTCCTGGGAAGGCGCCAGAACGAAAAGCCGTTCCCACGGGCAGACTCACCACCTGACGTCCTTCGGCAAACGCAGCAAGCTCAGCCAGCGCCGCGACTGCCGGGCGCGGGATATAGCCCAGCGGGTCTACGAGTTTCCGCAGCGATTCACGGCGACGCGCTGTGCGCACGTAGGATTCATGAGCCAGGACATCGTCGTAAAAAGAGGTTAGGTCGCAGACGTAAGCCCACATTTCGAGCAGCATCATTCCAAAGTCTGTCGGGTGACGACCACGCCACCGTCCACTCGCCTCGAGAGATCTCTTCAAACCTTCGCGATCGCGTTCGGTCAGAAACCGCATCGACCAGAGCGGGTGCTCTTGGAGCGCTGCCGTGCTGCGGATCGAGACTGCGTGCAGCAACGCGCGGCGAAATTCGGCAAACGTGCCTGTTTGGCGCGGCAGCCTGCGGAGTCCGGCAACGATCAGCGTTTCCGGCGGGAATCGGAAGTCATCGCAGATACAGTTCATGCGCCTCCCTCCATAACGAGCCGGACGGCGCCACGCTCGGGCAACTCGGGATTGTTTTCGACGCGAATGATTTCGTCTGCGGCCACTGAGTAGACAAGCTCGTCAAAGATTCGCCTGGCGAACCAACCGCGGCGGCGGATGTAGATCTCTTCCACGGCCCGCACGCCGGGCACGCCCTGAATAACTGCTTCGAGCTGAGCACGTTTGAGGCTATCGCCAAAGGTCCAGTTGTCCGGCGAGAAGAAGCCGGTATGCGGCCGGACCCCGCGGCGGCCAAACAAGGCTTTGAGCACCGCTTCCTTTACTTCTCCAATGTAAGAACTCGGCTCAACGCAGATATGAATTTCGAGATCGAGATTCGCGAACTTGGGATTCATTCCGTGCGTCTCGCGTGCTGCGAGACGGTATCGATCGAGCTGTCGCTCCAACTCGCGGCGCTCTTCGGTAGTCAGAGTGAAACTGCGTTTCGGATCCGGCGTTGCAAACAGTGTCAACCAACTTCCCGTCCATCGAAACTGCGCGCCCGCGCGTTGGACCCAATCGAGTTTCTCTACGGCAGAGGCGTAGTCTTCGGCACGAACTGCTCGAAACGTCTCGGCGCGGAAAGCGTCGGGCGCCACATGCCGCGCCTCGTTCGCTGTTTCCGGATCGATCGCGTCCGTAATCCCAAACGGATTCGTGGCGGCAATCACAAAAGGAAGCACCGCCCCATCGAAATCGTTGAGCGAGTCCGCGGCCACGTTGTTTCCGCGGCCGTGGCCGAGCCGGTAAACGACCCGAAGATCCATGCCGCGCGTCGGGACTTCGCCGAACTCGCCGTTTCCGAATTGCACCGTCGCACCGCGCCCGTTGGCGTAATCGAAGTGGATGAACTCCTGGGGTGTGCCGGTTTCATCGACTCGTCGGAACAACGCCACCCGACGCCAGGATCCGTCGTCGAGTGTGAAGTGCTTGTCGGTCGGCAACGATGAACTGACGCCAAGCATTGACCGTTTCCATTCCCATTCTGCTGTGGGAACAAACACTCCGGCCACGAAGTCGCCTTCAATGACCCGGACTTCAGGCGTCGCATGATCAAGGGTGGGACCATGCGAGATGACATCGCGTTGCTCCGAACCCGGTAGTGTGAAAAGAAGCGAAGAACGTTCGATGGCGTAACCGGAGAAAGTTTCGTTGTAGTGCGGGTTCGAGGCTGGTAATGGCGCCGGCGGTGAAGACGGAAGGACCAGCGCCTGCGGAGTTGGTTCGATTTGGAAAAACGCCTCGAGTGTTTCGCCTGCCGTGGCCGGCACGATATTGCCTCGAACCACGAGTGTTTCGAGCTCCAGCTCAAAACGGGTGGCCTGTGCTGGTTCCCATTCGAGTCTGGTAATGTTGGTAACGGTCAGTGGGTCGACCTCATTAGTCACGCGAATTAAACGCACCAGCCACGTTCTCGCAGGGACGCTGGCATCAATTGGATTCGTCTTCAGTACAGCCCATTTGCCGGGCACGTCCGGGTTCGTGAAGTCTTCGAGTGGCAGATCCGCCGCGTGGTGACCGATCACGTGCAGGAACGTGGAGCCAACAAGCAGACAGGCATCGTTTTCATCCCACTGGTAAGCCGCCATTGCGTTGGCGCCGTTTCGTAGATTGAAGGTCGAGCTCGGATAGATGTTGCTTTGCGAGGCGAGCACACCGAGCGGCGGCGTCAGTCCGCTGTGTCCTTGCACAATGCCGTGTCCCACTTCATAGACGGAAGGACTGCGGCCACGTCGCTGGGCAGGCGTTTCCGTTGCGGTAACTGCGGGCGGCGACACCCACACGGATGTTCCCGCTGAGATGACATGTATTAGTGCGGATGCGTCGACGGAGAAGTCGAGCCACGTGGCACCTCCTTTGCCATCATGCAGGTGGTAGTCAACCATTCGCGCATGACGGCGCAAGGAGCGGCGTTGCGTTGCGCTCTCGAAATAGCCTTCGCGCGAGATGCGGTCCTGATAGTAAGCAAAGTCGTCGCCCATCGCGCTCATGACTTCCGCGAGCATCATGCCGACGTCTGCTTCGAGGCGGTCTTTCCAGTCGGGATGACGGTCGGCAGCAAAATCGAGCAATGCTTGCCGGATGCTCCAGAAATCTCGGGCCTGGTAATTGACGGGATAATCAATAAGGTCCTCTTCCGGACATTCGTGTGGGAGCGGCGCGCAATCCAGTTCGCTGGGACAGTTTGCCTTGAAGCTAAAACCAACTTCCTGGAAATAAGGATCGACCAACGGATGATCAAGGCGGAACCGGTAGCGTGAGAAGTCGCCCGGCGTCGTAGTTATTACCTGCAAAACGCGCCGGCCGAACATCGTTATGAAAACTGGCGGGAAGCCTGGATCCAGTGGTACCACCGGCAGCGACTCGCCACCGGAAGGACTGTAGATCCTAATTTGACTGGCCTGAACTGCGCCGAGAATTTGCTGCGGCGTCAGCGTCGCAGACGGGTGAAAGAAGACGAACAGCGTCCGCTGGTCTTCGCTAACGAAAACGAAATCCATGCCGACGATGTCGTCGCGCAGGCGCAGAGTCTCGATGCGGTCAATGGCAGCCATGTTTATCGCGTCACTTCCAGGTTGAGATAACGACGTTCCCCGCGAGACCTGAGTGTGTAAGCGATGGTGATCTCGAGCCGTTCTTCGATGGCGAGCGCTTTCACGTCATTAACGGTGATTACAGTTCCCAGCCATCGCGTCAGCGCCTCGAAAATGGCCACCTGCGCGAGTGCGGCTGAAACCTCACTATTGGGCGCAAAAACCAATCGCTTAATACCGCAACCAAAGTCTGGCCGGTTAATCCGCTCCCCCGGGCTCGTGAAGAGTACTTGCCGGATCAATTGGTCAACATGCTCCGGGTAGTCCACTTCTTCCTGGAGCCTCCCAAGCGAAGCATCCACCGCAATCGGATAACGGATACTGGTGAAGTTTGCCTTCATCACTGGCTCTGAACTTTTGCCTGGGTGTTCATAATGACCACCGGCCCCTGGGGAATCTGTAGTCCGTTCAGGCAAAGACCCACGCTGGAGCGACTCAGCGAGGGAATGCCGTTGACCTTGACCCGCACGTCTGTGATCAGCCAACGCACGGTCAAACAAGGACTCGAAATTGGACAACCCGCAACGATGAAAACATCCGTCGCCGTCGCCATCGGCGCACTAACTGCTTTAACACGCGTATTAGTGCTGATAATGATCACGGTGCCGCCATGCGGACACTGCAAGGAACTAACGGTCGTGAGGCTATGGCCGGCCATTCAGGTCACCTCCAAAGCGCCGCCGTTCACCCTCACAGACGAGACAGTCACTTCCACTTTGCCGATTCCGCCCCGATCACTGACAACGCCGCCACTGCCGACGGTGTGTGTTGCCTGCCCGCTTTCTGTTTTCACGTCGTCGCTGAATGTGATTCGGGAATTGCTCGTGTTCCTGATGAGCAGCTCATCCCCATCGTCATCGAGCCTCACTGTAAGCGATTCGGTCTTCCAGATTTTCACCGGCGCTCCCCCGGAATCAGGTAACTCGTTGTCGGCCCAGAAACAGCCGGTCCAGATGGGATAGGATGGGTCGCCCGCCTCAAATTCGATCCAGACGCCTGCGCCCGCAGCGGGCAAGCTGTAGAAACCCACGCCATCGCCCGCGTAGGGCACACAAGGCATGGCCCACACCTCAAGGGTGGCCAGGATTGCGGGTACCTTGACCTTCAAACGCCCGCGCGAGGTCGGGTCAGCATTGTCCGCAACCGTGCCTCGATATTTCCCGAAGTAATGGCCACGAACCCATTCAAGGAGGTTTTGCGCCAGCTCTTGCGCGTTTGATTCGTAGTCCATTTCAAGCTCCCCAACCGTTGCGAATCAGTTCCACATCCATCCGGTGTGACGCGGAATCAATCGTGTGTCGCACACCGCAAACAAAATACTTCCCACTGAAGCGACTACCAGCTCCGCGCACATTGACCACGGTTTGTGCGCGTACCAGGGCTTTTAGTGCGTTGACGGTGGTCTGACATTTGGCCCGAATAAACCAGCCTGCTTCGATCAATGCCGCTTCGCCTCGACTCTGGAGATCGCCGGCGTCGTCCACTGGAGCGACCAGGTGAAGCGAGTGCGACCCCGTGGCAATCTCATCCAGGGATGCCGATCCCAACGAAGCCAGTGGAGATGCAATTACATCACCGTCAATATCTGACTTGTTGTTGAGGTCGAGCTGCGCGGCTACCACGTTTGTGGGGCGTTCTGCGTCCCACGTGATATCGACTACTGCCACGTTGTTGGATTCGAGGTTAATCGTCAGATCGTTGGCCGCATCGCCATCGAGCGGAGCGCGTTTAAAGTGGGCGGTTTCAATTCCCTGCTCGTCGCAGGTAATCCAGAAGAGAGCGCCGTTGCGGCGTGCCAGGCGTTGAACGAACTGCAGATCAGTGTCCCGCTGGACCAGAGTGTGTTTCTGCTCAAAGTGTCCAGCCGCGGTAGGCTCAACGTCCGGTGTGTAGCCGTATATACCGAAGATCGCATTCACCGCATCGCTATCGGCAAGATCCGACCACAGCACAGTTTTGGTTTCGCGATTCATGGCGATGGATGTGTCGCAACCCGAGACCTCAACAAAAGAACATGCGCCGCCGTGCTCGAGATGAATCTGCTGTCCCGTGACGGGCCCCTTCACCAGATAGTTGTTCTTTCCGTCCAGGGGAGCAATCAGGGACAGTTCAGACCCTGGGCCCAGGCGTTCGTCTACGAGCGTAGGAAAATCTCCTTCGCTGATATCGATGTCGTAGCGAATGCGATAAGTCGTCATCTCACCCATACGTTCATAAACTTCGACCCACGCCGCGGCGGCGAGCTCTTCATCCGGCGTGCCGTCAACCGCGATGGCGATTTCGAGGCCCATATTTCAATTTCTGCTCAGCGGGCTTTGCCCAGAGGAATTTCGATCTCTCGTTGTTCTGTCAGCGTCTCCGGGAGCATCACATCGTTCAATTCACAAATGCGCCAGAAGCCTGCCGGGTTATCCAGGTACTCCTGTGCCAGGTGATCCAATCGCTGGCCCTGGCGCAACAGATGGATGCCGAGTGTCGTCTGGTCCGGCGGGGGCGGAACGGGAACGACGGCCACTTCACGACCGCGGTGGTCTTTGACGGTGTAAGTCTTGAGAGCGGCATAACGGCTTTTCTGATCGAACATCAATTTCTCCTAGAGGGGCAGTATCTTGCCCAAAAGGCTTTCGTTGGCGATTCTCGCCAGGGCGAGCGTTTCTTTTTGCGCGCGTGTGTAGAGGTAGCAGGCTTTGGCAAGTTTCACTGTTGCGCTCGTCTCATCACCAAAGGAAGCCGCGTCAAGAATCTTCAGCCCCAGCGTTACCGTGGCGCGGATCGGAAAGAGTGTGGGCGAATAGGCCTGCTCCTCAACCGAGAAACTTTCGATGCGCACTGGTAGGATCCTTCCCAGCCCCCAGTAAAAGAGGACGACTTGAACAGTCTTCCGCTGGACCACGTCGGCAGCTTTCCCACCCAGGGCGCTCCTGATCCCGCTAACCAAATTACCGATGCCGCTGTCTCCCGGCGGATAGAGCAGCATCTCGAGGGCTGCGAGCCGATCGGCGACGCCGGCAATTACCGCCACCCGGTTGTTGTCAGGATCCTCCAGCGCATCGGCAGCATCCAACTCGAGCGTCAAGTTGAACGTCTCCTCCGGATCGATCGGCTGGGCCAGGGGATTGACGGCTGTCACCGTGTCTTTTGAGCATTCGGCTCCGCCGGCGTTTTCTGATTGTTTCCACGGCGTGATCATCCGCGTCATCGTCTCGGGGTTGTATTGAAAGATGATGATGTTCGGAACCGGGATCAACAGCGGCGCCGAAAACTGAATGAGCGCGCCTTTGTGAAGTTTGGGGCTCTGTGAATATCCGTTTGCCATAGCTACCTATTTCTCTGCCGCCGGCACTTGTTGGGCCGGCGTCGTGGTCCGACCAGGAGTCGCCGGAGACTGGGTTGGCGTTGCTGGCGCCGCCGCTGGGAGCACGCTGTAGTCCGTCAAGCCAGCCGCGATTTTGGCTTCCCAGTCCGTTTGCTTGCGCTGGTTCAAACTATTTGTCGTTTCATGGTCGTAAACGACTTGAACCTGGTCCTTGAAAGTTCTCCAATCTTCGCCCAGCTTAATCAAACCCGCTCTGGGCTGTTGGAATAGCTGATGAACGAGGTCCATTGCCGCGTCGTGCCCACACCCACTCGCGTTAAACGTGAACGTCGCGGCCTTCGCCTTTACGGCATCCCGTGCCTTGCCAGCCATTACTCTGGTGATCTCGAAGTGGCCCTGCTCATGTTTCAGAAGCAAAGCCTTCTTCGTGCTCTCGTTAGCAATGCATGTTCTAAGAAAGCTGGTCTTGCAATCCGACTTTCTGTTTGCGGCGGCGGTCCCGAGTCTGGGCCTGACGTTTGGATTCTGGTCGAAATCACGCTCACATTGAGTGGCCGCGTTGTTGCAGTAGGCGTTGTTCTTGAGGCGATCCTGCAACCAGGATTTATCCGTCTCCATGTAAGGCTGAAACTCTGTGTCGAACTGAGCGGGGTTAACCGAACCCTTACCGTCGAACTTCGTGTCAAACTTTCTCCGCCCAGTCGGATTGAGCAGCTTGCACCTTTTCTTAGTATCTTTTGTGCCAGAAGTAAGAACAGGGGTAGGAATCTTGAAGCTGCTCCACAGTCCCGCCGACTCCGTAGCGGCCGCCGGGGCTTGCGCCACGAAATCCCCCCATACCAGTTGGTGGTAAGGGAGTTCAGCCCTTTGGATCAGTCTTGAAACACTACCGGCACGCTGCTGGGCAACGTGGACCAGTTCGTGCGCTACCAGACCAAACCCCGTAGCGGTATGGGGGCTGAACCGTCCGGCGTTGAAAAAGATGTCGGAACCAAGTGTGAATGCTGCCGCCTGAAGACTCTGTGACGTTGATGCGGCTGACCGGTCTGTATGAATTCGAACGTTACTCAAGTCGTGATCAAAGCTCGGCTCAAAAAAATCACGCAGAGGTGCCGGCAAAGGGCGTCCACTTCCAACCGCGCTTCTAATTCTCGCTTCGGTTTGAGGACTTACCTCTGAGATTTGAGCGCCGGAAGTGGATCTCGCTTCGGCGCCTTTCCGATTGGCCTGGTGTTCACCGTTTTGAGGTTTAGCGGAAACCGTGGGGCCGGCGGAAACTTTGCTGGTCACTTTTCCAAGATTGCTCGCGGGCTGTCTTACTACCTCGTGGGCCACTCTGTCAGCCTCCAGTTCGGAATGATCGTCGGGTTGACTGATCAGCAATCGAGGCGGAGCGGCTGCAAGCCTGTTCACATTCTCAGTTTGAGGAGGATCAAGTTGACCTCGGTTTGAACCCTTAACTTTGCTGCAAGCGTCACACCCACCACCAGTTGAGTGCGGATCACACGCACATCCTCGAAGTGAGGTGGACTGGACCGCTTCAAATGCAGGTCTATAGCTCATCTCGTCTTGCTTCTTGATCAATGTGTGATTGCCCGGGCAGCCGTGCGGCCGCAACTTCACTCCGAGCGATACCTGGTTTCCCTTCGCCCTCCGGGGTTTGCTGACTTGTTGGCTTTTCACGCCCATTACTCTTTGAACTGCTGACTACTCAAACTGGAACACAACGGTTAGGCCAGTTTGGAACCACTTAAAACGGTCCTTGTTTTCAGTGGCGAAACTAAACCCACCTCCAACTTCACCTAGAATCTGGAGCGAAGCCTGCCGGCCAATACGGAAATTCAATCCTGCGGTGACGCCTCCTGCGGCGTACGGCTGCGTCTGCTCACCGCCTGTTTCACCCGCAACGCTAAGACGCCCGCCCTCAACGTACGCTCCGTAAACTGAGCCAAAGCGCCAAGGTCGATACCGAGTGTTGAGGGCCGCTCGCACGCCGAGCAGGTACGCTGCTCGATCTTTTGAATCGGTGGGTGCGAAGCGAAGATATCGGCCTCCCAGCGCCAATTCCCAATCGTGCATTCGCGTGAGTGGGAACAGGAAATCAAGCCCGAGACCGGCCGTGGCGTAGTTCCCCCCGGTTAGGCCGCGCGCGTACCCTCCAAAAAGGGAGAGATTGAAGAAAACATTCGTCGAACAATTGAGATGTAGCCTGCCTCGATCCAAAGCGGGCAGCGGTCGCGTGTTAGGCACACAATTAATATCCTCGGGCCCTGTGATTGGGAGGCCCGCATGTTCCGAAGCAAACGCGTTGTAGCACTCTGCAGTGTCGAAGCCCCCGGGGAGCTCATCGTTCAAGCCGCGAGTCGAAAACACGTAGTGAGACCATTCATGAAGCAGCGTTAAGGCCTGCTGATCTGGCCCAGCAGTCCAGAAACTTGAACAGAGATCGATTTTCTGACCGCCGAATGGTCCTATGTGGGCAACGCCGAGAGATGTGTTGCACAACGTCGACGGCTCGCCCGCGGCAACACACGAGTACTCCATTTCTGTATTGCGAATCTCTCTTGCAATACGGGCGAAGCGATCGCCAATCTCAGGCAGGAAGCGGCAACGCGTTAGCTGATCGTTGTAATCGAGTCGGAAACGTCTCCAGACGAGTGCCCGAGTGGGCTCAGCCAAGGGACTGGCACGCACCGCCGCCGCTGCCTGCTCGGCAAAGTTCGCGGCCTCGTTCTCCCTCGCGCTCACGTCAGCTGCGCTGCGACCGGCGACGGCTCGGCAAGGTAAGTGAGCGTTGTCGTCAACGACCTTACGCTGCAACTGCGGGCTGGTTCCTGACGCGGCAAGGAAAAGAGAAGGGCTCTCACTCCGATTGACGTGCCTAACACTGTGCCCACCTGACTGTTGGACCACGTGCGTTAACTCATGCGCAACCAGACGATTTCCCGCAGGCGTTCCCGGTGTAAACTGGCCTGCACCGAAAACAATGTTCTGCCCCACTGTGTAGGAACGTGCATTCACTTCTTGAGCCGACTGCGTGGCGGCAGGACCGGAATACACGCGCACTGCGGAAAAGTCTCGGTTGAACCGCGGCTCCATGTTGTTGCGGATCGATAAGTCCAAGGGACGGCTCGGACCAGCAAGGGCACGATCTACACTGGATGTAACCGGACGCGCAGCGTTAGACGTTTTATTTGCGACACGCTGAATTTGCGGTGTTCCTTTACCAACCGTCGCAGTGCCAGGCGCTGCCATTACTTGGTTTGCCACACGATCAGCTTCCTGTTCATAACGGTCGCCCGGCTCGCTGACCGCGAATTTGGCCTGGACGATTCCCTTTTGTTTGCATTTTTCGCAGTCTGTGCCTGAACCATCGCACGCGCATTTGCGTTGCAGCAACGGTCGCTTCACTTCGCTTAGCCCCGCCGTTACCCTATTGGCCTGCCCCCTGAATTTGCCGCTCGTCTCGCTTAGCTTCCTCATCACCGTGTGATTGCCGGCAAAGCCCCGCCCACTAGTCACGCCCCTTCGCGCTGCCAAACCGACCAGCGCGCCGGCAGACTTGACTACATGTTGGCTTTTCACGCTCATTAGGCTTTCCAGATTTTCAAACTGCACTTAGAAACGTTTACTGAAGAACACGTCAACAAGATGCGTACGCTGCTTATCGCCATCCAGCCGTTTCCATTCTTCCCACCCGATACCAAGGCGAAGCGAGCGGTTTTTTCCAAAGGCCCATCCTGCTTCCAGGCCCCCGCCCACTTCAATTGACGTAAACCACTCGCTACGGATTCCTCCCTTACCGGTCAAAAACAATGACATTTCCTTAAAGGGATCAAAACTTGCGCCTACTCCAGCGGAGATGGCGCCTGTTCCAATTCCCGTATAAACAAAAGGCTGCAACTTGCCATCCAGCAAGGTGGGAAGAAGCTTTCGGAATTCAAGTTCAAGCCCTGGCTTCTTCTCGTCGCCGAGTTCTAGAGTGAGTTTTGGAAGCAGCTCAAAACGAGGAGAAGGAGCTTGGCTTTCTTTAGGGGCATCATGAGTCGGGATCACCTTGGGGTCATATATCAGTGTAGTTTTCTCGGTTTCATCCAGCGGCGTATCCGGATCATCCTTCGTCTCCGGCCGCTTCCGGTTCTCCGCTGCGTACTGGAACAGCTTTCTTGCGTAGTCGACCCAACCGTCCGCGTCACTGAATGCTCCCATCACCGTATTTCGCGTTTCAAACTTCACGAGGCCAGTGTCCTTTTCGCCCTTTTTGGCCTCCACGTCGTATTTGCCCATGGCGGCACTGACACCTGAGCCACTCTGCACTGACAGCAAATCCTTACCGCTGTGAATACCTGCCAGCCATTTGTACACGGTGGGACCAGCGTGATGTTGCTTCATTCCATACCCCTTAATGAAGAATGGGGTTTTTCGATCCAGCCCGAGCTGCTTCAGGATCAGATCTTTTTGTACTATCTTTTTGAAAAGGCTTTGTTGCTTTTCGGTCATCAGCAGAGTCTGATAGATCGAAGAGAAGTCGGTTCGGTTCATCAGGATAAACGCCTGCTTCGCAGCCTTGCCCTTAACATCGGCGAATGCTCCAGTGCTGGCGCTTGCCGTCGCGCCCTGCCCTCGCATGATGTAATTGACGATTATTTGTAGAAAGCTGCGCAAATTGACTAATTCCGTTGCGGGAATGCCTCCACTGTTAGCGGCATCCAGGATCGTCTGAGCGCTGGCGATGACGGGTTCTCTGTATGCCGGAAACTCGTGTTGTTTGAGCAGAGACTCATACTGTTCCAGCAAAATGCCTTCTGAGGATTGAATGCCTGCATTCCATTTGTCATCGACTATTTCGACCTCCAGCTTCTCTTCTTTCCCAAGAATTTTTTCCTTCCCTCCTTCCATTCCTGGTTTTTTGTCCCAGAAGCCTTTTTTCAGTTCCTGAGGTGAGCCTTTTCTCAGATCATCCACGGGAAACGGGAACGCCTTCCGTCCTCCCTCGGCAGCCGGTGCCCCATTCATCTTCGTGGTCATTTCACGTGCTTCTTTTAACTGCTTTTCCAGTGCAGACCATTTACGAAACCAGTCCGTTTCAAATTCGAGCACCCCGTTGGTCTCGGACTCCAATCTCACACCCGTAGCACCTTTGACCAGGAAATCACTGGGACCATACTTCCGATCCAGCAGGGTCGGAGGGTTTACGCCATCATTTCGCCAAATCTTGTTAAATGTCTGGATCTCAAACTTCATCTCCCGTTGAATCGTCGCTGGCCTGCTATGCGAGGTTGGCGGAGCAGCAGGAAAGGTGCTGGGACCTTCGTGATTGACGGCGTTTTGATTGAAGGAACGACCCACCGCTTTTGCCCCCATTAGGTCGGCTTCTCGCTCGAGGCTTCTATCATCATTAATCGACTTCCCCTTTGCCTGAATCGTGGGGGTCACACGCCCCTGCATCTGCTGCACTGCATGCCAGCCCTCGTGAGGTAAATGCCGTTCCTGACCCGGAGCGAGGTGGATTTCCTGTCCTTCGGTATAGGCCCACGCATTCAGTTGGTCTGGTTTTGAGGAGTTTCTATGAACGCGTATACCCGAGAGATCCCTTCCCGAGAGCGTTTCCAGGCCGGCCTTCAACTGACGCGGCATCCCGGTACGGTTTTCGACTTCACGCCGATCATCCTGGAGTGGCTGATCCATTACATTGCGTTGCAGCGTCGCACCCTTCTCTTTCCTTTGCAGTCGAGGCTGAGTTTCGTCGGTCTCCCGGCCCTTTCTCACTAACGTGTGATTGCCTGCAAAACCACGCACCGGGGTTAACGCACCCGAAGATATGGGCGAGCGCATCCCGATGGCCGGCTTTGTGACGTGTTGGCTTTTCACGCTCATGTGAGTTTTTCGAGAATCGACAGGGCAATCAGCTTTGCCATCTGATCGCGCGGCGTGCCCACGGGCACGTTCACGCGCAAACTAAGCGCGCCCAGTCGCTGTCGTTTGCCATCGACCGGAAGCGAGGCAGCCACGCGTTCTGCCACCTCTTTTCCAATCCCCCGCGCCTCTCCCCGGCTAATTCCGGGAATTCGCAAGTTGAGATTGTCGATCTGCACTGAATTACTCCCCATCTACGAGCATCCTCTTCCGATCGCGGCTGCCAAGTGCGCGTCCTTCCTTTGCCAGCTCTCGCTCCAGTCCGCGAAGCACATGAGTGATGGATAGAATCTTTCCCGCGCGCTTGGCGATGAATATCGCCCCCAACACTGCAAACTTGATCTGCGCTCCAGTTGCCTCGACGCTTTCGGCAAGCGACCTCAGATCTTCCCGCATAGCTTCGACTCGTTCCGTGCCCGTGAGTCGTTCTGTAACCTTGGTCCAGATTTCCAGCCGCTGGGCAACGTTGGGTTTCTCAAAGTCTATGACGAAGCGCAGGCGACGGATGAAAGCGGGATCGATGTTGTTCTTTTGGTTGGTGGCCAGAATCGCAATGCCTGGAAACGACTCGATGGCCTGCAACAGGTAAGCCGCGTCTGTATTGGCAAACTTGTCCTGAGCATCGCGAACTTCAGTGACGCGCTTGCTGAACAACGCATCGGCTTCGTCAAACAGGAGAACCGCATCTATCTCGGCAGCGCGCGAAAGTATTCGCTCCAGATTCTGCGAAGTCTCGCCAACGTACTTGCTGACGATGCTCGAGAGATCAATACGGAA
The DNA here is from genome assembly GCA_013811945.1 of Pyrinomonadaceae bacterium. GTDB lineage: Bacteria > Acidobacteriota > Blastocatellia > Pyrinomonadales > Pyrinomonadaceae > PSRF01. The sequence goes on from JACCUI010000284.1 coordinate 27,513, forward strand.
AAGGTCATGTTGCAGGCTGGCGGCGATAACTTGCGCCGCCATGGTTTTTCCCGTGCCCGGCGGCCCACTCATCAACGCCATCAAGCCTCGACCCTGCGGAAAGGTCCGCCGATTGTTCTCTTCCTCCCAAAAAGCTCCACGGGCGCGGGCTTCAAACACAATATCCTTGAGTGTCTCTTTCAGAACGTCGGGAACAACCAGGTCGTCCCAGTCAAACGGACACTCAAGTAATTGGGCTAAATTGCCCAGGCGTGATCTCGCTGAGACGCGAACACGTTTGATTGCTTCTTCGGAATTCACCACCCGAGAGCGAGCGGCATCGGCGATATCCCCCACGTGAACACGATACGATTGCGCCAGAAACACTAAATCTTCCTTCGGCCACTTCTTTGCTCCAGGAATGTGCTCCCGCCAGAGATGCTCACGCTCAGCAATGACGAGGCCAGGCATCTTGAGATTGCGTTCAATCAAATCCGAGATTGGCGGCGGCTCATGGCCGGCTTCGCAAAGAACGAATTGCAGAGGAAAGAAAGGAACTTCGGGCCACAGCCGTCTCGCGAGACTCTCTCCCATCCAGGCCACGGCGCGCCGCTCCAGATAAGCCTGTCGTTGCGCGCGAAGAAAAACCCGCGGCCAGGTTTGGTCGTCTACGCGATCAGCGTCAATAACGAGCAAAGGCAAGCCGGCCGTTGCGGCAATGGTTGCAGCCAGGGTGCGCCGCCCGCTGCCTCTCGCGCCGGTGATGACGAAGCGCAAACGATCGGCCGACTCGGCATAGATAGTTCGATTGATGAACTCAACACTTTCATCGACTGGCCAGGAACGAAGCGGTGATTTTGGTTCCTGGACCCGACCAATTCCTACCAGCGATTCATCGACCGTATGTCTCTCCGCCAGCCAATCGCGAATGTACGGGTCGCACGCGAGAGCGCGTGGCTCGCCCGGACCTATGTCTTTGGTTGACACCAGTTCCCAGCGAAACAGGGGAGACTCCGGACTCCAGATTCCCGAGCGCCCGTAGCCAAACAATCGAGCGGCAAGATCTTCGGTCACATAAGCACGACCCGTGTGGTCTTGCAGGTAAGCGCATACGCGCGCGAGCGCAGGATCGAGCGCAACTGCGACGCAGGCTTGAAGCAGGTCTGACTCCTCCGTGCTCAAGCCGAAAACGTTTACCAGCCTCGCTAATCGAGAAGATTGATCGGCAGCGATTGCCTTCTCGATCCCGGCGAGCGACGCGCGATAGCGGCGACTGGATTCACCCCCTTGCAGCCAGGCCGATTCACTTTCAGGAGAATCACGATCTGCCAGGTGGCCTTCTATCTCGTCGCGGCTGATGCCCGCCTTTGCGCTCGGCGCTCCTTCCTCACTCCACAGCTTTTCGAGCCAACCGAGCCGCTGCATTGCCAACAAACGGAAGCGCGTCAGGACCAATTCAAGCACTGGCGATGGCTTCTCGGCCGAGGCCAGTTGCAGTTTGGAACTCGCTTTCTTCCTGGCGCTCTTTTTGCGCGTCGTCATGGCGCGATCACCCAGTAGGGAGCGCTTTCAGTTCCGTTCATGATCAACCTGAATGGAACGGTTTCGTTGGCAGCGATCCCGGAAATCGGATAGCGGAATTGCAAAGTAGTTGCGTTGAGCACCTCAAACTCTCCTGGGTTCAGCGGGCCCGCACCTTTCAGCGGTAGTTTGTTGGAACCAACGAACACTTCAACCGCTTCGATTGGGATAGCGGCATCCTGAAATGCGGTACCGGTTACCGTTACAATCCCTGTGACACTCGGAGCGCTGATTGAATCAATGCGTGGCGTCACCACGAACGGAGTTTCGTTCGACGTTTTTATGAAGGTACGGATCTTTTTGTCCGGCCCGATCCGGCGTGTTGTCACTTTTGCAATCGCCGAATAGATTCCGGGCAGAGTTTTTTCCAGTCCCGCGGCCGGTTGGATCACCGCGAAGATTCGATCCTCAGTGGAAGTGACGCCCCATTCAGCGCCCACTTCCACCAGACCTGCAAACAGCTTGTTCTTCAACAACAAAGACACTTCGTCACCCGCTAAATCCGAACCAAAGAAAATGATCTCGCCGCCGGTGTTCGTTACCAGATTGCGAACAGAGGCCTCCGCGGGTTGTGTTTCTACTGTGGTGGGAGAGGTTTCGCCCGGAATTGTGAACGTGACATTTGCGCGGCTGCCATCCAGGCGCGGCGCTCCCCTGGTGAAGGTGAATATGCCGTATTTCAAGACGCGACCGGTGCGACGGGTCGGCTTCTCAGGCTCGAGTAGGATGACCGAGACCTGGTAATAAGCGGCGAGCCGGAGCGGTAGCTCTGCGGTAGTCCAGTAGCTGATAGCTTCGTTGGGTAGAACGGTCTGAAGCGTGATGCGGAAACGATTGTCTGTACCCTGCAAATCGAAGGGGAATACTTTCAGGCCGCCAATCTCGGTGGAATCGTCAATAACCGGAAAGTCCCTTAGCGCTTTCATCGCGAGACCGGTAAGCAACTGCAACCGCTGAATTCCGGGATCCCCTTGCGTTTCGTGATGGGCGCAAAGCTGGTAGTAGAGATTGAGACCCATGGGGGTAAAACGTATCGGCGGAGTGTCAGCAGACACCGGAGCGGCGTTCTTGAAGTGCGCTTCCTCGCTAATGTGATAGAGAAACATTCCAATCGAGTTATCGAGCTTCACTTGGTCGGGAGGTTCACCCGTCACGTTTAAGCCGATAATACCGGCGCCGGCCGGTGAGGCCTTGATGTGCTTGTCGATCAAACTGACAAGCGTCTGAGTCACTAGCGAGAGGTTCAGCAGCATGCCTACATTTGTCCCAGGCCGAAGCGTAGTTTCGAGATCGGACCAGCCACCCGCGAACGATTGTTTGACCCCTCAGCTCGGGTGACAACTCGCACCACTTCGCGCGTTTTTGACGTGGCAGTTGTGACGACATCGACTCTCATCTGACCGATTACGAGGCGTGGTTCATCCGGAACGGGAACAGGAACCGGGGGCGCTTCCATAAGTCGCGGCTCGAGTGGCATTACCGGTTCCTTATTCGCGGCTATCGGTGAGTGCCTTTCGGCGCTGGCGAGATCTTCGGATGCTGTCGTTCCTGACGTTCCGATCCGGTTCTTATCGAGGTTCAGCTCACGGGGACTGAGCAAGTTGCTCACAGACTGGCTCGTGTTTGTGAAAACCCGGTCCGCTGACCGCTCGTTGCTTTTCGTGTCTGGCAGCAAAGGTTTGGGAGGCGAAGCTAGAATCCCCGTCGGGACGTTTGGATTAACCGCAAGGTTTTCCGCGATGACTGCTTCTTCGGCAGAATCGTCCCAAATTCGCCGCGCGGCGGTTTCTGCCCGTTTCGATGGAAGTGGTGGAACAGACTGAGCCGGACTTGGTGGCTGGATTGCCATCACAGCGTCAGGCCGATTTTTGCTTTCCGCCGGCGAATTAACTATGGCATCAGCCTCAGCGAAATCGGATTCGTTTTCTGATTGCGGAATCGCCACGTTACGCACCGTGGGAATAAGAGAAGGTGTCGGGCCGACACCTTCAGCACGCGCAGCCAGACGCTGTAGATAGCTTTTCACGTCGACGCCCTCACGCGTCCGGAGAGATCTCCGTCCACAAACTCCACGAAGGTCCGGCGCTTGGTTCGCGAAAGGCTCAGAATCTCGTTGAGACTCCAGCCGTAAGCGACCGCAAGACGATGTACCTCACGCGCAAATCGTTTGCTCTGTTGCTCGAGTGCACGCAGCAGATAAAACTGAATGTCAAAATGAACTTGCTGCTTGCTCCCACAATCAGGGCACTGCGCATCAAGATCGAGATCCAAAACCGGGGCCACTTCTTCCATAGCATGTTGCACGGCGTCGAGGTTCACTCCCTTTTCCGCCTCAATGATGCAGCTATGAAGGAGAGCCATTTCAGCCTGGTCGGAAGGCAGACCCACCACAGCCATTTCGTCTTCACCCGTCGGCAGACGGAAGCGCAGTCCTCCCGGTAAACTAAAGGTCCCGTCCGGCTCCGTGCGTGCTTCTGTTTCGGACAACTGAACGGCGCGGTATGCGGTGAGGAGGTTTCCAATGTCAAACGTCAGGTCAAACAGCTCTCCGCAGAGAGCGCATCGCGCTGTGCTCTCTATTCGCGGGCCAAACGTGCGCTGGTAAACGTCGGCCAGCAAGCAGTCCCGCTCCGACGCCGTGAGTTGAATAGCCTTGAATTGCTCAGTGGGGGAACCCGGTCGTCGTACCAGCAGCCGTTCGAGCAGGCCAATAGCCGCCATCGTGTCGAGACCGCAAACAGACTGCTCGTCGAAGCCGTTGAGCTCTCTTAGCTGAAAGCGTGAAGGGTTACCGCTAAAATGAAAGGCCACTCGATCCGCAGACATGACGCCGGCCTCCATCCCTCACTAAGTCTGTTTGGGCTCGGTAACTGCTTCATCACGCTCCCAACCTTCGTTTTGGATCACCATGTGTTCGATAGCGACGACGTTTGCGTTGGCATCCAGATCGGGCAGCGACTGATACTCCGAAACCCAACAGCGGTAAACCTTGTAGGCCTTAGCGACGACGCCCTGCTCGTTCAACAGCTCGACAATGATGTCCTTGCGAAAGTTTTCCAGAGAGATAGCTGCGTCACCGTCTGTGTTGTAGATAAGATTCGCCCATTTCTCGAATTCCGGATCGTGGGTCACGCCGCGTTCGAGCGTGATCGGCTCAAACTTCCAGACACTCGGAGATACACGAGCAGTGCTGGGGTCCCCGCCTTCGCGATGGGTCACTGGTTCAGTTGAACGTTTGAGAGCGCTGACCTTGCTCACGCCCGCAACATACCTGCCGTCCCACTTGATGCGAAATTTCATATTCTTGTAGGGATCGAATCTCGATGTGTTGACTGGGAATTGTGGCGCTGCCATGGCTTGACTCCTCTGTTTTAGACTTCGATCTGACCGGCCATCTGTTGCAGGTAGAGAATGACGAACTCGGCTGGCTTGAGCGGAGCGAAGCCGACCCAGATGTTTACAATGCCCAGATTGCGATCGTTCTGGGTTGTGGTTTCCGTATCACACTTCACAAAGTAGGCGTCTCGCGGCTTCGCTCCCTGAAATGCTCCCTGCCGGAAAAGATTGTGCATGAAGGCGCCGACGTTGAGACGGATCTGCGCGTAAAGCGGCTCGTCGTTGGGTTCGAATACAACCCATTTCAGGCCACGATAGAGGCTCTCCTCTATGAAAAGTGCCAAGCGACGAATCGGAATGTATTTGTATTCGCTGGCGAAATCGTCGTCACCGTCCATGGTGCGCGCGCCCCAGTTGACGATGCCGTTCGGAAAGATCCGAATGGTGTTGACGCCGCGGGGATTCAAGATGCCGTTCTCGCCGTCTGAGAATCTCTGTTCGAGTCCAAGCACTCCCCTCAAGTCGGCTTCCGTTCCTGCTGGAGCTTTCCAAACTCCGCGAGTTCCATCGGTGCGGGCGCACAGCCCGGCGATTGCTCCAGTGGGTCCAATGTTGATCAACTTACCTCGATCATCAATCGTGATGCGCGGGAAAAAGATGGCGCTGTAATCCTTAACGAGACCCACGCGCAGGGCCGCGACACCCGTCGAAGCTAGTTGAGCGCTAGTCCAACTCGATGGCGAATCCATCAACAAGAACGCCCGACGCTCCTGGCAGAAGACGCTGGCGTTGGGATAGATACTCGTCATGGCCACCGCGGCGTCGGGAGGCAGCACCATGAGGTTGAACAGGTCTACTTCTTTATCGATGGTCTCGTAGGCAGCGGCGTAATCAAGCGCAACCGGGGGCGTGCCGTCAGTGGCGACGGCAGCGGCGGAAGTCTGCTGACCAACGTTTGCGCCTCCATTGCCCACGCTATAGAGATTCACATTGATTCTGAAGCGAGTAGCAAGAGTCGCCGGAATGGTCGTAAAGTTGGTAGTGTTTGAGATGAAGTTGTCGGGAACATTCGTGGGGAGAATCGCCAGTCGATATCCCCAAACTTCCGCCTTCCATTTGAGAGTTCCAGCGGATGAGGCGGCCGCGTTGTTAATTCTCTGAGCAATGATTGCCAGCTTCTCGCGAACCCCGTCACTATTACCATTTGGCGAAACCGCGTTGGCATCCTCCATCATTTTTGCGCCCACCGTAGGGACAGTGACGATACTTGGAGGGGGAACGGGAAGAGTCATCGATATCGGCGGCGAAACTGCAAACGTGCCGTTGGGCTGCAATGCATCCAGTGTGAGGGTGGTAAGCGCGGTCTGATCGAGATCGGCGAAGAAATTTAGTGCGGCAAAGTCTTCTCCCTTGAAGGTAATACCATTAGGAGCCGGTCGTTGCAGCGCTCGCCCCGACACTTCCAGCCCTCCTTGTGCGGTTCCCAGCATGAGAGGCACCGTTAGATCCTTCTGAGTTCCCGGACGAATGAAGACATCACCGGTGGTCGGCGCGGCCGGCTCCACTCTCATCCTCCTGGTGTTGGGAGGCCCGGCGGGAAAAGTCACTGCGACGTTGATCCCCAGTATGTTGACCGCCGTGAAGCTATCTTCAATAGCCTTTTTGACGGAATTCAATCCCGTCTCGGCCGCAGCTTGGGTGGTCACTGGAAGCGTTGAGAGGTCAACGTCAGCGTATGGGCTACCGCCGACGCTAATCTGAAACTTGTTGTTATTGGCGGCTGAGAGATGGTCGCCGAAAAGCGGCCGCCATGCCGCCTGGAAACTTGCGCCGTTTGGAACCGCCCGTCCTGAGAGCGAAAAACCATCACCAGCCGCGGGAATCCCGGCGCCTGGCGACGCGGAAACCAGTTTGGAGTTCTGTGTGATGAAATCCACCGCAAACAATGGCGAGGCGGGGTCCATTGTTAACCCCTTCCACGATTCGGCGTCGGTCTTCGTGCGATTACCGGCCGTGTCTATTTCTAAGCGGAAGATGTCGACGTTGAACGTTGTCTCTGGCTGCTGACCGTTGTAAGTGACTATCGCTCGAATGTTCTCTCCGGCCAGGCCTGGGTCCTTTGCGGTTAATCGCAAGACTTCAGCGCCGGCTTCGTTCTTTAGCGCCACTGTGGCTTGAGAGGAACCGTTGGAAATGCGCATGACAAAGCAGTCAGTGCCGCCATTCAAGAAGAACAACTTCACGTAGTGTGCCAGCTGGCCGGCGGTGGCGTCGTCAGAGAAAGCACGCACAAAATCCGTATAGTTAGTGCAACGCACAGGCTTGAACATCGGTCCCTTCCTGGCGGCGCCTATGAACATGCCGATTGAAGTGCCGACACCGACAATGGTGCGAACTCCGCTGGGAACTTCCTGAACATAAACACCCGGATAACTAAGCGCAGGCGTTACCATTGACATTCCTCCTTACGAAGCAATCGATCCCAGATTGTGATAGCTAAAAAGAGACAAAGCGCTATTTCAGTCATGCTAAAAAAGTCTTTTCCCAAATGCCTCTGGTCTTGGGTTCCGTGCCCGGACTCGAATCAAGTTTCCTCGTCAAGAAACTCGTTAATCTCAGTCAGGCCGTTCTCGTTAAGCGAGTAGATTGTCTCCGATTGAGGTGAGCATCGACCGATCAGCCAACCTTTGGCCACCAACAGATTGAGGAGCTCTTCGAGTTTTCTCTTTCCTCCCTGGCCAATGCTCTTAGACAACCACCACTTCTCGATACCGCTGACAGTGTCTTTCGCCCTCCGATGGGCAACTACATAGCGGAGAATCTCGACGATAAACTCATCGCGCGGCAATTCTTCCGGGTCGATGCTCTTCCCATTGCGCATTGATCACGACTTGGGCAGTGCAACGCTAATACCAGAAAGCAGAGCCGGCGTTTTGCTGGAGTTTTAAGGAATACCTGTTGCCCGATGCGGCTTTGTCCCCGCATCCCGATTCTCACAAACTGCAAGAAAATCCCTGTTTCTATGGCAAGTGGAAATGCGGGTAATTTGCCGCAACCTGCGCGGCGAATTACCCGCATCCGTCGAAATAGCTGTCGGGTGCCAGGTGTCAGGTGCCGGTCTTGCCTGACACCCGGCAGCCGACACCCGACACCGGATTGTGGCCAAGCGGCTTGTTTGACTACGGAATCAGTTCTTAAACGACCTGCGATCCAGGGCGTGCTTGCTGACCAGGCGTTGAAACGAGCGCCGATCCTTTCCCGCCGCCCTGGCAGCTTGAGAAATATTTCCGCCGTGAGTCGCAAGCAGGGTGGCAAGGAAATTACGCTCGAACTGCCCAATCGCTAAGGACTTCCCACGGCGGAATTGCTCGGGCTGAGAGGCGATTCGATCATTGAATTTGGGTAGTTCGAGGTCTTCTGGGGTTAACACTTCGGACTCCTGTAAAACGATTGCGCGCTGAATAACCCCTTCCAACTCGCGCACGTTGCCGGGCCATGAATAGTTCAGGAGCTTACTCATCGCCTCTTCAGAGAGGCGCGGTGTTAGCCGGTCATGCTCCCTGGCGTACACAGACAAAAAGTGTGAGGCCAGCGCAAGCACATCAGTGCCTCTATCACGCAGGGCCGGGATTAGGAGCGAGAGCACATTCAATCGATAGTGTAGATCCTCGCGAAAAAGCTTGAGCTCAACCGAACGATACAAGTCAGTATTAGTGGCCGCGATAATGCGCACATCTGCGACCAATGCCCGCGAGGAACCGAGAGGCCGGTACTCGCCACTTTGCAGAAAGCGAAGAAGCTTGATTTGAGCGGCCGGCGACAAAGCGTCAACCTCATCAAGAAATAGAGTTCCCCCCTCTGCCTCGGTGATCAGACCATTTTCAGCGGTCGAGGCGCTCGTATAAGCGCCCTTTAAGTGACCAAAGAGCTCGTTTTCAAACAAGTCATCAGGAAGCGCACCACAGTTGACTGGAATAAACGGTTTACCTTTTCTGACACTCTGATAATGAATTGCCCTCGCCAGTAGTTCCTTTCCACTTCCCGTTTCTCCCGAAATAACCACGGGCGCCTTCGATTGAGCTAACAAACCAACCTTACGCAGGACCTTCAAGAAGGTCTCGCTTCCGCCCACCAGCAAGTCTAGCTCTCGCCAGTTCTCTATAGCTTGATGAGGCAAGCTCGGTTCAGTTTGCCGTTTGACCTTGAGGAGACGCTTGATCCGAAGCGACAACTCATTATCTTGATAGGGACAGACCAGAAAATCATCGACGTCGATTAGAGCTGGCGGAATCTGCCAGTTGTGTTTCACTTCCTGGTCACACAGAAGGGCAAATGTCTTGGCAGAGGCCCACGTCTTCTTGAAGAGCTTCATGCCTTGCCTGGTCCAGTCCTGAAGTAAGAAGCGCGGCAAGATGAGGTCGGGAATGAGATTGATATCTGTCTGTGGAGATTCTATGGATGTTTCCTGAACACTATCGAAGAAGGCGGCACGCCTAAGCAAGGTAATCAACGAGCCACAATTATGCGAACAAGGGGTGAAGCCATTTCCATTGATAATCAGCACGTTTCGCACTATGTTGCACCCAGGTTGATCCTGCTCCTATAAGGCGTTAGACGCCTCCGCGACGTGCATCGGTCCGATGCTCGAACCGAAAACACATTCCTCAGTGTCTTCTTTGATCGTTCGTTCTGGGCGGCGCCAACGAGCGAGAGTTACTCCTTTGGCTTGATTTGTGAGCAGAGTATAGGAAACTGCTAATACTGGGTCAAATAAATCTTCAAGAAAGACCGTAATATTCAAGGCGCGCCGGGCGGGGACGCGGCGCCGCCCACGATTCCCTTTACGTTGGCCAGCGATTTCTTTCAGCCTTGTGAGCCCAAGCTCATTAGCGATCGCTGTTACCGATTAGAACTTGTGCAAGCAACTTCAGAGGTTGAGACAATCCTGTGACAGCGATACGCGCAAACACCCCCTAATCACTTTCAGATCAGGCGGAGCAATGGAATTCTGCCTTATGATCCAAAATCTCCTACAAAACTGCTTATTTGTTCGTTCATGGAGATCGATAACCCACAGCGCGCAATGACGTGTCTAGAACATCGCCGTTATTATTAGGACCCGACGTCGGCATCGCAGGCAACGGCCTTCGCCCGATTCACACCGTACGAATCGCAGCCGACCACGCGGTTCCCACCCGTGAGAACTTAAGCTTTCGTTACTCAGGGTCTGAGCCTCTGAAAATTTCGGCCCTTTTTTGCACCTCTTCCTAATCTCTAAAGTTGTTGTATCCTGAGGGTCAAATTTTCTGCTCACAATTTGGACCCAACCAAGAAATAAGGCCGCCAATGCTGGCAGTCATAAATAGTTGTCGAATATGATTTTAGATTGGTCGGGGCGAAAGGATTCGAACCTCCGACACTCACGGTCCCGAACCTTAACGCCGTCAAAAACGTAAGTTTGACTTTTCTGGGGTTGCAGCCACCACGCGATTTGGGCCGTTTTTACATTTCTTCACATTTCTTACAGTTTCTTCTACCCATCTTGTCGGATTATCCGGCCACAGTTTGGCCATAATTTCGTGGTCTCGTAAAGCGCGGCGGTGAAGCTGATCGCCGACCGAATCACAGCTGAGCCAATAGTGGTTCCCTTCCCTCGCATGGCTTCATTCCTTGATCCTCTCACCTTTTTCATCATGACTACATCTCATGATAGAGAATCTGTGACTGTTGATGACGCGTCGGTGACCATGCTCTTCGAACAACGTTTAGCTGATTTAGATTGTGTTTCACGGATTCGTCCCTTGTCGTTGCTAAAAACTCGATTCGGACAGCGAGATTGAACGACGACGTTCAATTCGGCGGTCTTCGGTGCCACGCAATTACTGTCTCCGGCTTAGCGATGACGGGCGCAGAGCGTCACTGCCCCGAGTACACCCAAAGCAAGCGGTCGGAGGTTCTCAGGGCTCGGCCGCTTGTTCGTCCGCCGCGGCCGTAGAGCAAGAACCTAGATCTGCATACTTGCTCCGGTCCGAAAACACGAGCGTAGAGGGAATGAAGATAGGACAGCTTTCATGGCAACGGAAGTTAGCAGCCGCAACCGCTAACTTCAATGGTTTACGGCTACCCGCCATGTTGCCAAAGTTGCCATATGGCGGCTATACTGGTGCCATATGGCCATATCGATGAAACAGGCAGGTAGAGGGCAAAAACTAAAGACGCCCGGACGCGCGTCCAAGCGAGCTGCGGGCGGAACCTCCCGAGCCAGTCAGACCATGCGCTCAGACTATAAGACGCTAATTGGTCTCGAAGCCAAAAACGTCCTAGCCGTGGTGGAGGACGTAGAAAGAGGATTGCCTTTCAGTACCGTAGAACTTCTCCGGCAGGAAATGGAACTGTCCACCAAGACAATGGCCGAAGTGCTGCAGGTCAAGTTGAGAACACTGCTCCGTCGCAAAGAGGAAGGCCGATTGCACCCCGACGAATCTGACCGCGTGATTCGCGCCTCTCGCCTCTTCGCTCGGGCAGTGGCCTTATTTGATGGAAACACTGAGTCGGCGAGACAGTGGCTCTTTGAGCCGCAGCGCGCATTGGGAGGCGCCATTCCCTTGGAGGTAGCGAGGACTGAGGTCGGAGCGCGGGAAGTCGAGCAAATCATCGGTAGGTTGGAGCACGGTGTCTTCACCTAATGGTGACTGCTTGGAGGATCGTCGCCACGCGCTTTGCGTTAGACGCCTTCAGTGGAGAGGGGGCTTGGCGCTACGGTGGTCGTTGGAACAGTCCTGGGGTGTGGATGGTTTACACGGCAGGCAGCATATCGCTCGCCTTGTTGGAGTTGCTTGTACATCTGAACGGTTCTGACGTGTTGGGCTCATATTCGCGATGCGCTGTCCGTTTCGATGAGTCACTGGTTACATCACTCCCCGTAGCTAAGCTCCCTTGGGACTGGCGCGGTTCGCCAGCGCCTGCAGCCCTGCAGGCGCTGGGAGACGAGTGGATTTCTTCACTCTCGTCGGTGGTGCTGAAAGTTCCTAGCGCAATCATTGATGAAGAAAGTAGTTACTTGATCAATCCTGAGCATGAAGACTTTCGGCTGCTGGAACTCGGGGATCCTCAACCCTTCGACCTAGATCCTCGGTTGGCGGATAAGTAACCCTGGGTGCATGCTTGCTCATGTCCAGAAACACCAGCGCAGCATAGAAAGAAACGACGAAGGAGAAGAGCTCTCAGGCATGTGCGAGGTTAATCGCCGTCACTGCTAACTTCATAACTTGGATTGTGGGACGGGTTTTTGGCTAGGGACAATAGTTTTCCGGCTTCAGCAGAAGTGAGTTCAGCGATAGCCCACACAGCTCAACGACGAGTCGCCCAGATAATCTAAGAACACGACGTCGGCGATTCGCAACTGCAACAGCCTTCACCTGAATTCACCACCTTCGAATCGCAGCCGACCACACGGTTCCCACCCGTGAAACCTTAAGCTTTCGTTACTATGGTTTGCAGCCTCTAGAAATTTCGGGCCGTTTTTTTGCTCATTTTCCTAATCCCTAGGGTCTGTTGTGTCCAGAGTGTCGAATTCTCTGGCCACAATCTGGACACAACCAATAAACAAGGCTGCCAACGTTGGCAGCCGTAAGTTATTGGATTTGTTGATGTTATTGGTCGGGGCGAGAGGATTCGAACCTCCGACCTCACGGTCCCGAACCGTGCGCTCTACCAGGCTGAGCCACGCCCCGACAGAAAACTCAAAGCAACTGGATACTAGGTTAAGGGCAGAGTTAAGTCAAATATACCCCGTTGCGGTTAGCGTCATCGTCTCAGTTCCGACGTCCCTGCAACAGAAGGAGTCATACAAGAACGATCCACGAAATCACACCAAATGGCACGAAACGACTTTTGTGTTCATTCGTGTAATGTCGTGGATCGTTTTTTGCCGATCGCCCTCTCCGACTGTGATTCTACCGAGTTGCGTGAAGCCAAATAACACGCGCTGATCCAAATCACTGTTAGCGTTGAAATCAAATTTCTGCGTTGGATGCTCGCGTCGCACGCGCTTTCTCACGTCTCGATTTGATGAACTCAATGAACGGCGGCATGAGAGAGAGCAGCACGACTATAATGACGACCCATTCGATATGCTCGTCGAGATCAATATCGAATCTCGACTTGAGGATGCTTCCCAGAAAATAGCCGCCCAGAAGCATACTAAAAACCCAGAGGAAGCCGCCGGCAACGTTGAATACCACAAAACGACGGTAAGGCATCTGGGCTGCCCCGGCAACTAACGGCGCGAAGGTGCGAACAATTGGTACGAAGCGCGCGATGACAATCGTCTTACCTCCATACTTCTCATAAAAAGCATGAGCTTTCTGAAGGTGACTGGGTCGAAATAGGAGTGACTTCTGTTTCTTGAAGAGTCGTGGCCCCATTCTGGCTCCGGTGAAGTAGCCTACAGCATCACCCACTACCGCCGCGACGAATAATGTACTCAATAATATCGCCAGGTTTAGTTTGCCAGTTGCCGCGAAAAGACCAGCCACCACCAGGAGCGAATCGCCAGGCAGGAAGAAGCCGACTGCCAATCCCGTTTCAGCAAAGACGATGAAGATCAATCCCAGGTAAACAAAGGTGCCGCCCTTGGCCAAGAGTGTCTCAATAATAATCTTTGGATTGAGAAGCTCTCTCAGTTGATGAAATAGTTCTGAAAGTGTATCCATATTTTCCAGCGTTACAGATCGAGATTCAGACAGAACCGTTTGCGGTAGCCAATGGTTGCTGGCATTCAACCTGAGTGTCAACCACAGGATGGTTGACAAGCACTAGCGAAAACTCTTCGGCCAATATTGTTTCGAAAGCCAACAGTGCGCAATCCGGAATTAAATAGCCGGTTGAATGCCAGCATCCATTGGCTACTGCAAACGGTTCTGTATTGAGCGGCGACGTTGCGCGCCGTCAGATCACTCCTTCTCAGATGGCTTTCCTTGCTGTGCTGACCAACCGTGATGTCCTATAAGCGGTACGAAAGCGCAGGCGCCATGATCCTCGCGTTCAATTCCCTTCTCCGTTTTGGTGACGCGCACCAGAGTCTGAGACTCCCGTGTGGCGCCGATTGGAAGCACTAAGCGGCCACCGACTTTCAGCTGGGCAACCAGAGGTTCGGGTATGTTTGGTCCACCTGCGGCGACGAGAATCGCATCGTAGGGTGCATTCGCCGCCCAACCCAGCGTACCGTCGAAACATTTGACCGTGGCGTTATATATCCCCAGTGCTCGGATTCGCGTTTGGGCTTCGCGAGCAAGATTCCCGATTCGCTCAAGGGCATAAACCTGACCTGCGACTCTTGCAAGCACTGCGGTTTGATAACCCGACCCTGCACCAACTTCCAACACGCGGCTCTCTTTGTCAATGCGGAGCAGTTCCGTCATTCGGGCAACTATGTAGGGCTGAGAAATAGTTTGATTAGCGCTGATGGGGAGTGCGTGATCGCCGTAGGCGCGGCTTTGGAGAGCGTCGGGAACGAACGCGTGACGCGGTACCGCGCGCATCGCCTCCAGGACCGACCCGTCGCGAATGCCGTAGTGCTCACTAAGCCGAGCGACCATTCGCGCGCGTGGAATCGTGTAGTCTTGCGACCGCTCTGATGGCTGTTGACCTGTTGATTGCACAGATGCAGTTTCGAGTTTAGAGTCTCGTGGTTTGGTCTGAATGCCATTTTTAGGCATTCTCTCTCAGCTGCCTCGGGTTATCTATAGTGGGTATTTCGAGTCTTACAGAAGGCGATCCACGAAATCACACGAACCAACACGAAGAATTTAGTAACATTTCGTGTTATTTCGTGGATCGTTTCCTCGAAGACTCGCAATGAGCCCCGAAGCCAACTGAAAACATGACACTACCAAGCTATCTCGTTATTGTTTAGTCCCAGCACCTGTTGAACCTTGGAACCCTGGACTCGAAACTCTTTATCAACTTTCGTGTACCAGCTCCGCGCCTTTCAAGTAGTTCCACGTCTCGATCGATGTTAACGCCTGGTGATCGGTCATGTCACTTCTGAGCGGCGTAACCGATACATAGCCAGAATCAATGGCGTAGTAATCCGTGCCGTCGGCAGAGTTGGTATTAAAGTATTCTTCGCCAATCCAGAAGTAGGGCTTTCCCCGAGGGTCGATGTGTTCGGTGATTACTGGCCGGGCGTTCTTAATTCCCTGTCGAGTGACCTTGACGCCTTTAATTTCACCGGGTGGAAAGTTAATGTTCAGCAGCGTGCCCTCCGGGAGACCCTCAGCCAGAACCTTTCGCACGGCCGTGACCGCAAACTGCGCCGCCGCCGTGAAATCAAAATTCTCTCGGGCGACCAAACTGAATGCCAAACCCGGCACACCCAGGATGGTCGCTTCTAATGCTCCCGCCACTGTACCTGAATAGGTGGCGTCATCCCCCAGGTTGCCACCGTGATTGATGCCCGAAGCACAGATGTCTGGCAAATCTTCGGCTGGTAGGATTTTATTTAGGGCCAGGGTGACGCAGTCGGTGGGTGTGCCATCCACCGTCCAATGACGCGCATCGACCTGGCGGATGCGAAGGGGTCGGGCGAGCGTGAGACTGTGTGACGCGCCGCTCATCTCCGACGCCGGAGCAACCACATAAACATCGCCCACGGCTCGCAGGGCGTGTTCGAGCTGAATCAGCCCATCTGAGTGAATGCCGTCGTCATTTGTCAGAAGGATACGCGTCATAGGGAAGCTCTAATCCAGTATTCGAGTGCGCGCCAGGGCCGGCTGACCTGGTCTCTTGAGCGCATCCACTTCCGATTGCACTAGGGGTTAACTGATGAGAGGAGCACGAGTGCGTGCTGCACTGCTGAAGGCTGTCCCAACTAGTCGCGAGGAGTGCTGCGCATACGGCCCTTCTTCTTGTTCCGCTTGCGCGCAAGCGCCGACTTTAACTTTGCCTTCTGTCCTGGCGGGATGAAGAACGCGTGCTTCTTGGCGTCCTTAATTATCTCTTCTGTCATCACCTTGCGCTTGAAGCGGCGCAATGCGCTTTCGATCGATTCGCCCTGGTTAACCGTAACTATTGCCATTCTTTCTCCGTCTCTCTGTTAGTCCAAATGTTATGTGCGGAACATATTTAACACGCGCACAACGCCCGCGGTCAAGTTGGCAATGCGCTAGCTCTACAAACTGAAAGTCCAACACCCAATATCGAATAACAACTTCAGACATTGGACGTCGGACTTTCGGACTGTTAACGCCCGGCTCGCCAAAACCTCGTCACGTCGAGAATCCCGTATCCACCCATCACCCGCTCGGCGCGCGGAGGCACTGGGACTCGCACCGGTTAAACCGTAACAACCTCAGCTTCCGCAGGCTGGGCTCTCTTTCTGGTCAACCCCTGAATTTGAACCGGTTTGTCCGCTTCCTTGGTGTCGAGCTGCTGCTTGAGCACGAGCTCCTGATAGAGCTTGCGCATCATTACAGCCTCTTCATGAGCGGTTTTTGGTCCTTCCATCTCCGGCTTGTTAGGTCGCGCAAGGTCGAGGGGATTGAGCACCATGTTATGCGCAGCGTCACTCAAATCCACCTCTTTGCCTCTTGCGAAAATCTCATGACGACCGTGCTCCTCATACCATTTCGCAACCGTGGCATTCTGGTGCATGTTCTCGATAATGTTTCTCCAGCCGATGCCTGTGTTGTAAGCACAGAAGGAAATCTCACCTTCCTGGGTACCGTAAGGGATGATGCACATCTCAGTGCGGCGAAAATCATAGTTAAAGAGATCCTGGAACCACATGCCGGCGATGAAAAGGAAGTTCCAACGATCGGACCGTCGTTTCTCGATGTCGTCAGTTGTGCGATCACCGGAGACTTTCCCATACTCCTTGCCAGTCAACCCGAACGACTTGTCGAACTTCTTGAACAACTCATAAAGCGTAAACTGACTCGGCGACTTGTAGGGATTGTAGTGCTTCAGCAGCGCCAGTCCCATCATCAAATTCGACATCCATTTCCCGCGGGCAGCGTCGGTGATTTTCTGCATGTCCTTAACCAGACCAGGAATGTTCAAGAACTCCGGTACCGGTCGCATTTCTCTCGTTTCCTTATCGACCATCACCGCAGTGCCAACTCCGCAGTTGGGGTGGCAACCGCAGGAGACCTGGCCCCACTCAGCTTGGGGACCATGTACGAGGTCAGCGAAGTCGGCGAAAGCGCCCATCAATGAAAGCGGAAACCAATCGCGCGTCGGCTCGGTAATGCCGACCTGGTCCTTCACATCGTGAGCCAAATGCGACAGCGTGTAGCGCTGCTGCAAGCGGCGTTGCTCAGTGATCTCTTCGTCACGGCCGGTAAACGAAACTGGCTGGAAAGAGAGGAAGGCAATCTTCTTCGGATTGTCGAGAGCGAATCGAATAATTGAGCCCACCTGATCGTTGTTAATTCCATTTACGAGCGTTGTCACAAGAACGATCTCGACTCCTGCCTCGTGCAGGTTGTTAATGGCGCGCATCTTGACATCGAAGAGATTGCCGACTTGGCGGTGGCTATTGGCGTCGTTGCCGATGCCATCGAACTGCAGATATACGTACCGCAGACCGGCTTCGGCCGCCTGGCGGCAGAATTCTTTGCTCTTGGCGAACTCAATTCCGTTGGTCGCGGCTTGCACGCTATTGTAGCCAACTTTTCTCGAGTACCTGATCGACTCCAAAAAATGTGGCGAAATGGAGGGCTCGCCGCCCGAGAACTGAACCGACATCTGACGCCGCGGCTTGATGGAAATGGCGTTGTCCAGAATTTCCTTAATATCGTCCATGCCCAACTCATGAACGAAACCCACCTGGTTGGCGTCCATGAAGCACGGGTCGCACATCATGTTGCAGCGATTCGTTAAGTCGACCGTCAGAACAGCGCCTCGGCCATACTTGATTGTGCTGGTACCGTGGTTGTGAAGCTTTTCGTCGTTGTGGGCATCGATATCGCGGCCGGGAAACATCTTCTCGATGTGAGTGAGGAACTTCGAGTCAATGGCCATCATATCCTCAAAGTGTCCATGGATCGCACAGTCTTTCACCATCCAGATCTCGCCATCGCGTTCGATGATCTGGGCCTTGATCTCGCCCACTTTCTCATTAATTAGAACGCTGACATCCTGCTTGCCGCTGAGAATCGATTCCCTGGCCTCAATTACACAGTTCGGACAAAGCGAGTCAGTCGTTCTCGGCCAACCCAACGTAGGCTTGCTCTTTTGCCAGGATTTCAGCAGGGGCTTATCTGACCACTTGGGAGTAAAGGAAGGATTCGGCTTATACTTATTTACTGACTGAATCGTGGAATGGACGGCTCCCGCAACTAGCGTTAAGCCCTTCTCGACATGTTTAATAGGTCGCATCACTGCTCTCGTTTCCTCTTATCCGGATTTATTTATTGCTGATTGCAAGTGGAAGGCCGCACGGCCGCTTGCTGTGGTAACGGGAGACCTCCCGCAATGATTGTGCCGCTAAGCCGTCCGCGCTCCTAAGTGAAGAAATTATTAGAGTTCGACGGAATTCGGCGACTTCGGTCGACCCTATGGATGTGTCATCAGGGCACAGACCGCCCTGATACGGAAGCGGATGGGCCATTTTGCGCTAGAGGTTAGAAAGGCAACAAACGGAATTCACTTCGGAGCAAAGTAGCCTATTCGAGCGGAAACCTGGTGCTTCGGGTTGGTCGATTCGACTCGAACCCGACGAAACTCACCGTCGCGAGTTCTATTAAGGGGCGAATAGTAAAGTGCGTATTGGTGACGCAGCTCTTCAGCGACTTCCCTATAAATTTTTTCCAAATCGTTGAAAGACGTCGGCTTGTAAACCCTTCCGCCGGTTGCCCGGGTTAGTTGGTCCAAGTTGCGCTCGCTTGCGTCGAGTACTGCGAGACCAAGCCGCAGATCGCCGATTCGCAGCTCGTTGAAGCGTTGGGCAGAGCTTGACGCTGATAACAGGACCGAGAGTTCAGATTGCTTCTTTGCTCTTTCGATCTCGGTATTGCTCACCACGTAGACCGTCGTCTGCGACTGTAGCGCCGCTCGTAGGGCAGCATCGAAGGTTATGCCGCGTCCACTGTCAATTCCATCGGTGAGGACAATAATCGCATGACGCGCATTCGCGCGTGGCAATTGATCGCGGGTGGCCAGCAACATTGCATCGTTGAATCGCGTGAACATTCCGGGGGCAAGGCGACGAAGCGCCCGTCGCAGCTGCGCAATGCTCCTGGTCCAGTCCTGCAGCAACAGCACGCGGTCGTCGAACTGAATCAAGCTAATCCGATCGTCAGTCGCGAGGTGCGTAGCAAACCCCTCAGCGGCCCGGCGGAAATCATCCAGATTGTCCGAGGCAGATGATGAAGCATCGATCAGGAGTACCACATCCACAGGAACCTGTCGCAGACCCAAATCACTAAGAGGTTGCTCAATACCATCTTCAAAAATGCGGAAGTTCGTGCGAGTTAGACCAGGAACCAGCTGGCCCGTGTAATCACGAACCGTCACAGGCAATAACACTTCAGTCGTCGTGACTGAGATAACATCGTCTGGATCAATTACCTGTTCTTTCTGCTTTAGTTTAGGAATGGGCGGTGGTGTGGCTTCGGCATCCTGCGCTTTTGCTGAGGAGAAACCTGCGGTTGCAAAGCACACGGTGAGACAGAGGGCGAGCTTCAGCTTGAGCGCAATTGACGCGGTGAACGGGAACTTGCCCAACATTCAGTTAATTGTCCCCGCTTCTGGCGGGGCCGCCTATTTTCACACCTGACTCATCCATGGCAGCGGTCATCACCAGGATAATTGCGTCCGTGACCCGACGTTTTCGTAGTTCGATTAGTTTTGGTTCGGACAAATCAAAGTCCGCGGGAGAATTTTCAATTCTCTTAATAATCGTGCCCTCCGAAAAACCCGCTTCCACGAGCTGGACTATCGACTCGTTGGTGAGCGTCGGCGTTTTCTCGAGCTTCAACGCCGCCCCGCCGGCTTCGGATGGTGGGCGAATAATCCGGACTGTGGCGCTGCCGGTGGT
Organism: Pyrinomonadaceae bacterium; assembly: GCA_013811945.1. Classification (GTDB taxonomy): domain Bacteria; phylum Acidobacteriota; class Blastocatellia; order Pyrinomonadales; family Pyrinomonadaceae; genus PSRF01. Next base: position 47,452 of record JACCUI010000284.1, read on the forward strand.
TGTGGTTTCACCCTGATTGGATCCGTTCAATCCGCGTCCGCTGGTCTCACCTTTTGAACCGCCACTCGAGCCGAAGATCTCAGAATCGCCGCCCTGCGCGCCACTCACATTTTCGCCTGATCTCCCTTTACTATTGAAAAATGAATCATCGCTCCACTGATCATCGGAAATATGCGCTTCGTCGAGTGCCAGCATTGTGAGAATGATGTTCTCGGTAACACCGTTGCGCTTCAGGTCGATCAAGCGATCAGGGTCGAGGTCAAAACGGTTAGGTCTGCTGCGAACAATAGCGATAACCGTTTTTTCCTTAAACCCCGCGCGCACCAGTTTAACGACAGCAGCATTAGTCAGTGGGGGTTCGGAGCGCTGTTGAGCAGCTACCGACGATGAAAAGAAAAGCCCGCACAGGGCAAGTACGGGTATGGTTCTCAGGAATAGGATTTTCATTGGGTTCAAATTCTACATCCAGGTCGAGGTCTACGAGCGCAGGGGTTCACATGCCACCTACACCCGGTGTGGTGGGTGGGACGGAACGAACAGATGATTTCACCTGACGGTAACGGTAGCCAACTCGTTTGACGTAATTGCGTGTCTCGCGGTAGGGCGGCACTCTACCCCCGAATTTAGCCACCGCACCTTCCCCGGCATTGTAACTGGCAAGAACAAGATCCACCCGGCCATTGAATCGTTGCAGAAGCTGCTTCAAGAATCGTGTGCCACCGGCGATGTTTTGAGCTGGATCAAAAGGGCGCCGAACGCCAAAACGGGCACCAGTCCCCGGCATCAACTGCATCAATCCCTGGGCCCCTTTCGGTGATAGCGCGTGAATGTTGAAATGTGATTCCTGCTCCATAACGCAAAAAATCAGGTAAGGATCAACGCCATGTTTCGCGCCGCTGTGTCTGATCAAAGCGTCAATCTTCGGACGCCCGGTGCTCCAGCCGCGCGCTTTCTTTGCAGAAGAGTCAGAGGCCAGTGTTTCCAGAGATTCGCGTTCAATGTGGTCGATGCGGCTGCGTTCGATAAATATGGAAAGTGGGCCGCGATTGTACCAAACTCCCGCGGCAGACTCAGTTGCAGAGTCGACCTCAACTCGTGCTCCACCCACGAGGTGAATCCAGACCGGCTGCTGCGCGGTGGTGGTTTGAGCGGGCGCGAGGTCAGTCACCTTTGCAGTCTGCTCGGTTTTCGGCTTCACAGCCGAACCTCGCACGACACTCTTCACGCGATCGCGCGGCAAAAGGTGAGTGATTCCTCGCTGCTTGTACCAGATCCCCTGTTCGCTCTCCCAGGCGTCATCCACAGCTACGAGCGTGCCGTCGCTGAGCTTGAGGCGAACCTGACCCTCGGCAAGTTGGGGTAACTGATCTTTAGAAGACTCGGATTGCTCGGCAGCTTTAAGGAGACGTTTCTTTGAACGCTTCTGAGCGGGCGCAGTGAAAAGGCTACCGCAGAGCAGAAGGGCTGCGCACAGCGAAAAGAGTCGCAAGGCGATTAGCGCATGGGTCATCGGGGGCTCCAGACTGTGCAAGCGGCTTACAACTCAAGCGGATCGTCGCTTGTCCGTTCAATCATTGTTTCCTGGGTTCGTACTGGCGCAAACGTATGGGAAGCACCGAAGTAGTTGCGCCAGGCAACGTCGAGAACCTGCGGTGTCAACTCGAGCGCCTGCCCTTCGAAGAGGCAAATATCAGTGACCCGGTCAAGCAGGTCACGAGGCTCGCAACCCTTCATCTGTCTTCGTTCGATCCGATACTTGCTCAGCAGGTGATCCAGAATCGCTTGCTCGCACTTGATGCCCCGTGTGTAGGCGGCGCGCCGGAAGATTTCGGACCATGCTCCGGGTGTTGGTGGCTCCACCCGCGCGCGGTATCCCATGCGTCGCAGGAAGGCCTGGTCGGCGAGATCTTTTTCCTCGAGGTTTGTGGAGAAGACCACAAGCTGCTCGAAAGGAACTTCGATCTTTTTGCCTGTGTGCAGCGCCAAGTAGTCGACCCGACGCTCAAGTGGCACGATCCAGCGATTGAGAAGGTCCTGAGGCGCGACTCGCTGACGGCCAAAGTCATCAATCACGAGCGTGCCGCCATTCGACTTCATCTGGAAAGGAGCTTCGTAGAACTTGGCTGATTCACTCCAGGTGAGGTCGGCACTCTCGAGGGTCAACTCACCGCCAACTATGACGAGCGGTCGATTGATGAGGGCCCAGCGCCGATCGTATTCTCCTGCCGGTTCTTGTTCCGGCGCCTTGCGGTGACAGTGTGCATCGAAGACCCGAATGATTTGTCCATCGATCTCGACGGCGTAAGGAATCCAGATGGCGCCCGGCAGGGCGCCGTTAATGCGCTCGGCGACTGCGGTCTTCCCGGTTCCGGGTAGCCCGGTAAGAAACAGAGATCTTCTCGAGTTGATTACACAACCGAGTGTTTGGAGGAGCGAATCCGGCAAGACAAGGTCGTGAAACGCAGCTTGGGCCGTTTCCATCGACGCTGGGTCAGAGGGGATCGATTGCAGGCGCATCATGTGCGTGTAGTCCGCCAGAGAAACCGGTGCGGAGCCCACGTAACCGCACGCTGAGAGCAAGCGGGTAAGGCGATTCCAGCCGTGATCGAGCATTGCGTAGCGAGTCGACCCAATGGTGGTCTGCACACGCACCTCGATTAGTTTCTCCCGATAGAGTTTCTGCAGTATGTCCTCGGTCATCGCCCGTGTCAGATGAAGCCGCTCAGCAATAGCTGCAGTGGTCGGCTCGGGAACCATGGCAACGTGTTTTAGTGCCAGGTCGCAGAGAAAGCCTTCGGCTACTCCCGTATCCGACAGTTCCTCCGGCGCGGGTGGTCCCATGCTTTCAACTTCCGCCCGCGTCAGTATTGTTGTTTGCGATATCATCGTCTTCTCTTTCGTCCGGCAGGATTCACTTAAAGTTCAGCGCGACATTTGCTTCAGCTGATATGGCAGCCAGCTCGGTTCGGGCGCTTTGTGAGTCTTCAGGTCTTCCGATCCGCTGGTACAGGTCGGCGAGCCGTCTCAGGGCTATGGATGAATGTGGGTCAACGCGACGGGCGCCTTCGTAGTATTTGATCGCCTCTTCATCACGGCCAAATCTTTCCAGCATCTTGGCTATATTCAGATTGCCGGTTAGTTCCCCGCCCGCACGCGCGAAGTTTTTGTACGCTTCGTCAAACTTCCCTACGCGGCAGAGCGCCAGGCCCAGGTTATTAAGGATGCGTTCGTCGCGAGGAGCCAGTTTCACGGCTCTCTTCAACCGATCAATCGCGGCGCGGTAATTTCCGGTCTGGTACAGAGAAAAACCGAGGTTGTTTAACGTCTGGGCATCTTCGGGCTCCACCTTAACGGCGCGTTCGTAAGACTGCTTCGCCCTATCCTGCATACCCTTCTGTGCAAATGCGACACCCAGCAGATTGTGAGCTTCGCCAAGGCGAGGATTCAAAGAGGCGGCTGTAGACAATTCTGAGATCGCCTCATTGATCCGGCCATCCTGCAGAAACGCACGGCCAGATTCGAGGTGCTCTTTGGCCGAACCGGACGTGGATACCTTGCGGGCACCAGGGTCGCGATTGTCGTCGACCCGCGCGACACCAACGCTCTCGAACTTCTCAGAATCGCTCTCAGTCATACGCTCGAGCCTATTGTCTTTGCCTCTAAACAGCCTGCCGAACGCCTTAAAGGGAGCCGCGAAAATGCGCGCTACTTTATTGCCGCCTTTCTTCTTTATCACTTCACCGTTCTCGTTCACCTCGCCGGCAGGCGAACCTGAGTCCTCGATCATATTGGCGTCGGGATCCCCATCTCGTTCGATAGTGGAAGCGCTCCACATCGCGGTCACCGCGATGGTCAGTACGAACGCGATCAGGATGGCGATTATTCTTCGTTTTTGCATTTGCCAACTCCTTACATCTTGCTGAACGTATCTATTAATTGGAGGGCTGCCGGGCCAAGAAGGGCTATGAACAAGGTGGGAAACAGGAAACATGCCAGGGGAAGGAGCAACTTCACCGCAGCCTTCTGCGCCGCCTGCTCAGCCCGCTGACGTCGTTTGGTTCGCAGTGAATCTGAGAATGCCCTGATTGCTTTAGTGATCGACGTACCAAACTTGTCTGTCTGAATTAGCATGGCCACGAGGCTGCGAAGATCCTCGACGCCGGTTCTTTCCGCCAAATTACGCAGCGACTCTTCCCGATCGCGCCCTACTCGCATCTCCAGATTGGCCATCTCGAATTCTTCACTAATGTCGGGATGCACATCCTTAAGCTCTGTGCTGACCTTCACCATCGCGGCGTTCAGTCCCAAACCTGCTTCAATCGAAATAACCATTAGGTCCAGCGCATCGGCGAGTCCCCAACGTACGAGTTGTTGACGAGAGCGGATCATTCGTTTCAATGCATACCGGGGCAGGAAGAAGCCAACGACGAAAGCGAAAAGGATATAGAAAACCGCGCTGGTGAGGGGCCGCGCCAGCAACGCGCAGCCAAGTGCCACCATGCCTGGCAAGGCGGCAAGCGTGAAGATTTGAATGGCGCGATAAATGACTGTAGCACCGGGAGATCTAAATCCGGCTTGCATTAATTGCTTTTGCAGTTTTTTTGCCTCAGCCGCAGACGGCGGCAGAAGCCGACTGAGGGGTGAAGCAAGACGCTGCGCCAAGTCGGACGCCGAACGATCGTCATTGAGCGATATAGGACCGCTGGCTGGGCTCGCTGTTCTTTCACCAAGCCTTTTTAAACGCTCAGTGGCAATGCTCTGGGGCCGGTACATGAGCCAGTAAACGCCCAACATCCCGAGCGAGATACAAATAAAAGTTGAGATTGTGATGATTAGAAGCATGGCTTTAGGTCTTTGTACTTTGTGCTTTGTGGTTTGTTGCTTGTCTTTTTCGCGCTGTGACTTCAGAGCTTTGACCGAGAACACAAAGTTCTAAGTTCAAAGTACCAAGTTCAAATCTTTATGTTTAGTATCTTCCGCACGATCAGCATGCCGGTTACCTGCAGGAACATTGCCGCGGCAATTAAGTAATGACCTCGCTGATCTTTCCAGAGGATGGCCATGTAGTCGGGATTCATTATGGTGATGACGATAGTGACGAATATTGGCAGGCCGCAGAGGAGCCAGGCCGACATTCGCGAGCTCGTCGTCAGGGTCTTCAAGTCGCCCATGATGCGGAAACGCTCACGAATGGTGTGAGCCACCTTTTCCAGAATCTCTGCGAGGTTTCCTCCCGTCTCACGCTGAATCATCACCGCAGTGACGCACATGCGCAGATCTAGTAGCGGAATTCGCTGCGTAAGATTTTCCATGGCAAGCTTCAGCGAGAGACCGAGGTTCTGCTCTTCATAGGCCTTGCGAAACTCGCCCGCAATCGGTTCGGGCATCTCTGACGAGACCATATGAAGAGCTTCCGAGAAACCGTGGCCGGCCGAAAGCGAGCGGCTCATTAAGTCGAGCGCATCGGGCAAGTTCTCCAGAAATGCTTCAAAACGCTTTTTGCGTTTCCACCACACGTGAGCAAATGGGAGGGTCGCGGCTACCAGCCCCGCCCCAAGCGTCAATAGAATAGACACGCTGATGACCGATACCGCGAGGGCCGCGAGCAAGCCAGCCATGCCAGAGAACATCACCAGACGCGATGGTGTGACATGCAGGTCAGCCTGATCCAGCATTAGTTTCAAGTGTAAGGCGGCCTGAAGACGAACAAGAGAGCGGTTGATCCAGGGGATCTCGCTCATCAACTCATTGCGCGCGAGTACAATCTCTATGTCTTCGCTGTGGGCCGAATGCAGCAAGGCTTCCGAGAGCCGGCTTCTTAATCGGGTGCGTTTCTCGTCGGTGCCGAGCGTTGCCAGGAGGTATGCGCCCAGGACCAGGAATAGCCCGAATACAAAAACTAGAAAGGACATCATCATGTGATTCTATAGCTCCTCAAAGAAGACTCGGGGCAATTGCATCCCGCTGGCCTTGAGTCGTTCGGCAAAGCGCGGTCGAATACCAGTTGGTCGGAAGCGGCCAATGACCTGTCCCTGGGCGTCGACCCCAGTGCGTTCGAAGAGGAAGATCTCCTGCATTGTGATCGTTTCACCTTCCATTCCGGTAATTTCAGCGATAGACGTGAGGCGTCGAGTGCCATCTGAGAGGCGCGCTATTTGAACCACCAGGTCGAGCGCGGAGGCCATCTGCTGCCGCATTGCGCGATCGGAAAGTCGCATACCCGTCATCTGGATCATCGTTTCCAGACGCGAGAGCGCGTCACGTGGGGTGTTAGCGTGGACCGTAGTTAAACTTCCATCGTGACCAGTATTCATCGCCTGCAGCATGTCGATCGCTTCGCCGCCGCGCACCTCACCTATCACGATGCGGTCCGGACGCATGCGCAGCGCATTCCGAACAAGGTCTCTCTGGGTTACCTCACCTTTCCCCTCGATATTTGGCGGCCTGGTTTCCAGCCGAACCACATGGGGCTGCTGCAGCTGCAACTCGGCGGAGTCCTCAATGGTGACGATGCGCTCATCTTCCGGGATGTAGGCTGAGAGCGCGTTAAGCAACGTGGTCTTACCAGCGCCAGTACCCCCGGAAATCAGAACGTTGAGTCGCGCGGTAACGCACATCTGGAGCATGTCTGCAATGTCCCTGGTAAGCGCCTTGTTATCGATAAGCATGTTCATCCGCAGTGGCTCAGCACCAAAGCGACGAATTGAGAGCACCGGCCCATCAATAGAGAGCGGCGGAATAATGGCGTTGACGCGCGAGCCATCACGGAGCCGGGCATCAACCATCGGTGACGATTCATCAATACGACGGCCGACCGAGGAAACAATGCGCTCGATCACCCGCATCAGGTGTTCATCGTCCTTAAAAGCGACGTTGGTGACTTCGAGTTTTCCTCGACGCTCGATGTAGATCCTGCTGTACGAGTTCACCAGGATGTCTGAGATGGTAGGGTCTGCCAGCAACGGCTCGAGCGGGCCCAGGCCAAAGAGCTCGTGCTGGACATCATTAACCAGACGCTCCCGTTCCGCAGAAGACAAAGGCATTGCTTCCTGGGCCAAAACGGTTTCGGCCAGTCGTGAGACTTCGGCATGGACCTGGTCAGGCGTTAGCGTTCCCAGCTTGGTCAGATCCATGCGGTTGATAAGAGCGCGATGGAGCCGCGACTTCATCTCTTGAAATGAATGCTGACCGTTATTGTCTGAGCCGATTCCGTTGCCCGAAGCCGGACCACCAATAGTCTCTTTGATTAATCTTTCTCGCAGTGCCATATGAGTTTTAACCCGCCCGGTTTCTCGTCTTAGAACTTCTCCAGAGAAGTCTGCAGTTTCAATTGACTCTGGGCCGCCTCCCGCTTGAATAGTGAATCCCACAGTGTCCGCCTCGGCTGTGCGTCCTCCTGGATGCGCACCGAGCCACTAGCTACAGTTCTGGCTATTCGTTTGATCTCCAGCGCAATCTTGGAAGTCGGGTCAGACTGGACCAGCGGTTGGCCCAAATTTATCGAGGTAACCGCTGTTTGGTAATCACTGGGCACATAGCCTATGACCGGCTCACCGAGAAACTTTTCCACCTGACGCAGATCAAGATCGATCTGCTTGCTCCAGCGATTAACTACTATGCGAACCTTCTGGCGGGGATAGCCAAGCCTATCAAAGATTTCGAGTGCGCGTTGCGCGCTGCGAATGGAAGGGATATCCAGAGCGAGAACCAGTACGATCTCGTCGGATTGGTCGAGTGCAGCCAGGGTTATGGAATCGAAGGTATGCTGAGGATCCAAAACGACATAGTCGTAAGACTCGCGCAGTTTTTGCAGCACCTCAAAGACGTGTTCCGGCTCGATTTCGTCGGCCGAGTCGGCCTCTTTTGGAGCCGCCAGCAGGGAAAGAGTGGAGGAATAAGGCGTCACGAAGCTGGTGATCAGAGCGTCATCCAGCCGCGCCCGGTTTTCCGCCATATCGGCAAACGAATACTTTGGATTAACCCCGAGAAAGAGCGGCAGGTCGCCGGCTTGCAGGTTAAGATCTACCAGCACCGTGCGCGCATCAGTTGCTGCGGCAAGGTTGGTAGCGATAAAAGACGTGCCGCAACCGCCCTTGCTGGAAAACACGGCAATCATTCGGCCTTTTTTCTTAGGCGCTTCAACCTGGCCTGCGCAAAACTCGGCCACCCGATCTAGAACTGTCTTCAATTCTTGCGGGTTGATCGGGAGCCCAAGGAATTCTCGGGCGCCGGCTCGCAGGCTTAGTAACAGCAGCTCAGGTGAAAGGTTGTTCGCGGCTGATACGATCGCCATCCTCGGCATTTCAGAACTCAAGCGCTTAATAAACTTTATTCCCTGCTCGGACTCCGGGCCCAGGGAAATGATTGCGGCCATTGGCTTGAGGCGTGTGATCTCCTCGTGCAGCTGTTCAGCATCGTTTCCACCTGCCAGCAATTGCACACGGCTGTCAGCTGACAACGCAGTGCGGATTTGCTTGAAGTTATCAAGGCCGGTGCTGAGAACTACGATTGTTAATGGTTGGGTCATTGGTTGCTCTAAACGGTTAAGGTGGAGATTCAGAATACCGGCGGGGCTATTGTGTCCGGCCACTGGTTTCAAGGAATGGTACCGGCGCTCTCGCCAGTCAGCGTTGTGTTGTAATCAGGCATCTGAATGGTCGTACCGATAATTGGAATGACAAATTGAAACTGATAGTTTGTAACCGTCACTGCTACGGTGCCCTGACCAACGCCGAAGTCGGTGTACTGCACATTCAAATTGTTTGGGGTAAGGCCGTTCACCATTGGTTGAGAACCGGCGGCCGGCTGCGGATCCCCGTAGACGGCAACATTTCTGATCGCTGCATAACTCGGGCCAACATTCTTCCCGGTAGTCGGAACTCCTGGGTCCGGACTACTTGCCGGCTGGTTCACAGCGTAACGGGCTCCGCGTCGGGCAGCGTCGGCCAGGGCGTTGTGTGTCCAGAGGGCGCGGCCAAATTCGATGACTGCGAAGCTGGCCGTCAGAAAAATGGACGCGCCGATGGCAAATTCCACGAGGGTGGCCCCGCTCTGACCTGATTTTGTTTTTGTCCAGCGCATCATTTTTCCAATAAACCTCTTAGCAGGGCACAGACTGTGTCAGCAAGTAGCGCATTGTGACGCTCGGTTTGATGTCGATATTCATCGTCAGCGAAGTCTTCATCAGCTTACCGAGATCGAAAATAGGCGTGTGTTTGAAGTTCGTGATCTCGATGGTGACCGTCGCTGGAAAACCGCTAGTTTCATCGCCTGCCTCGTTGCGCCGCGTAATCTTCACGTTATTGACCGTCAGGCCGTTAACTATTGGACTGCCCGTACCCGCCAGGTTCCCGTAGACGACAAGATTTTTCGTATTCATATCATCGCAACCGCCTAAGCGCGCTGTCGCCAGATAACGAACGGCTACGCGTGAGCCCTTCGCCAGCGTCGTGTACGCTTCAAAGTAGCGTCCAAACTCGGCGACGGCGGCAAACAACAGAATCAAAACCGGCAACGCAATGGCCAGCTCGACAAGTTGCAAGCCGCGGTCGTCACGCCTGAAGGTGGTTATCTTTGTAAGAAGCAATCGCCACATAACATTGGTCCTTATCGGTAGAGCACGGGTTTTGTGATTGGGGGACCAGGGTTCGTAGTACCAGTCGGATCGTATTCGCCATTCCCGACCACAACGCCGACTCCTATGTATTCGGCCTGCAAATCGCCCCCGTTTCCTCCCTGAACTTTGCTGCTCAGGAAGAAGGCTCCGAAGTGATCGATCTGAACCCTAGTGCGACCGCCACTGAACTCGCTTGCTTTGACAATCGGAATCAACACAACTCGACGACCGGCAACTCCATCATTCGATGGCGGCTGCTTCCGGCCCTTCGCGTCGGAATATTCCTCAAAGTCGATGCCCTCCTTAATGTTTGAGTCCGGAGGAAAATTGATCGGATCGAGTTGGCTGGCGTAATCGTCGAAACGGGTATTGACGCCCTGCCGCACGGCTCCTGCTGATACTCCTGGCTTTGTGTCGACATAACCACCCGGTCCGACAATATTTTTCACACCGCTGGCCAATCCGATTCGATCGTCGCTCGCTCCCGAACCGTCGATTGCCAGAATCTGGTAGTTACCAGGCGCAACGGAACCCTGCGGTCCGCCCCGAAATGTATACATCTGCTTTGGCACAAGCGACGTACAGGTAGCGTCGCAAACGACTGATACCGGAAGATACCCTGCGAATTGATTCAGCGGGACCGACACACCGGCGACGGCCTCAGCCCAGAGGTCCAAACTGTTCCCAAGCACCATCGACACAAACGCAACATTGACCGGCGACTGTGGCGTAGTGACTTTGACAAACTTAATATCCGGTGCAACCGTCGACGCCGCCGCTTGCCCTTCACTCATGTCAGTGCCGTTGTCGAAGTCAGAAAGGTTTCTGGCGAAGCGCACGTCGGCGGGCACGATCACCACCTTCGTGTTTTCGAACTGGTAGCTGTTCATTGCCTTGGTGGCCCGGTCTGTAGCATCCGCGATTCCCGACGACTGGTAGTTCAATCCGGAAGCGCCTGCCAACGCCGCCGAATCGGCAGCGTTCTGCAGTTCATTCTTCGCGAGGTACAGGTGGCTGACATCTACTCCCAACCCAACAGCCAGAATAAATGACAGCATTCCGAGGGCAGCGGCGGCGAGAACAGAACCTCGCTCGCTCTTCCTGTGTCGAATTTTCTTTAATTTCATATTATCCATATTTCCCCCTTCCACCAGCTTTCCTAAGTACCCACTGACCACTTTCAGTCGAAGCTTAAGTCGCTAGGGACTTACAAGTTCGGACCTGAAATTGCTGGAGATGGCCTTTGCCACTGGAAGTGGCTGGTTTATGCGGCGAGCGCTCGAAACGGACGCTGATTCAGTCGACTCGGTGCCTGTTTCCGTGCTCTTTGTCTTTTGATCGGCCGGCTTCTCAGTCTCCACAGCCTTGGGTGTGGCGGACGGTGTAATCTCTGTCTGTTGACCGGTAATTGAGAAGCCGGTCTTTCCCTGGATTCCTTCGGTCTTAGGCTCGAGGCCAAGCGGCGATCCATTCTTCAGACCATCGATGCCTCGCATCTGCGGCAAGTCGTCGGGGCTTATCGGCTTCACGAGATGTGCAGTTACGATGAACATCAGCTCGGTCTCATTCTTCTGGAACGACTTGGATTTAAAAAGCGCTCCGAGGATAGGAATGTCGCCAAGCACCGGCACCTTGGAGAGCGATTTCGATTCTTGATTGTCGAGCAAACCAGCCAACGCGAATGTTTGTCCATCGCGCAACTCAACACTCGTCTTGGCGCGACGGGTTTTCAGAGCTGGAATCAGAAAGCCATCAAATTTCACGCCGTTGGCGAAATCGATCGTGGAAACCTCCGGCTCGAGATCGAGCCTGATGTGATCTTCATCTATGATCGTCGGCTTGAAGTTCAGACGAACACCATATTCTTTAAACACGACGCTTACTGTGCTTCTCTCGCCACCGCCCTGGACCATGGGAATCGGAAATTCGCCACCAGCCAGGAAGCTGGCTTGTTGGCCATCCATGGCAATAAGATTGGGCTCCGCGAGCGCGCGCAACGCGCCCTGTGTCTGCAGCGCCCGAATATATGCTGACGTGCCAAGCGCGTTGTTGAATAAGAACAGGTTCACCGCCGAACCTATGAAGCTCGTCTGCAGCGCCGGAAGTACTGAAGTGGTCAAGGAAGCTGGTCCACCGCCACTCGCGTAAACGGACGTGCCATTATTTACGGTCGCATAAGACGAACCCAATTCCCGCGCCTTATTACGACTGACTTCGGCGACGCGAACCTGGAGCTGAACCTGGGCCATGTTCTTGACAGGCGACGCCAGCATGTTGACTGTCTTGAAACCCGCGGCTTCAACTACGCTTTGGGCCTGCGACGCCGTCTTCGGATCGGATACGCTGCCGGACATCACCACGGAGCCATTGGCCTGACTCAGACGAATGTCGTCCTTGGGGAATAGCGTGCGCATTTGAGAATCAATTAAGGAAAGATTAGCGCGCACATAAACATCGAACACCAGATACCGCCCGCCCGACTGTTCCCAGGCGATGAAGTTGACCTGGCCGAACGCCTTGCCGTTAACCAGTACCTGATCGGGCGATACCAGCACCGCCTCCGCGATTTCCGGATTCGAAACTGAGAAACGCCCAACTGGCTTGTCGAAATTGATTACGCGGGATTGGCCCACGAGAACATTCACCGGCACGGGCTCCTTGTTAACCGCGAAGGAGGCTTTGTAAGACATCTCCTGGCCTTGGACCAGGGAATTGACTAGTAAGATTGTTAGAGACGTCAGCAGCAGGCTGACACGGCGTATGGTCGAGGGACGGCTGTGCATGATCGGTAGCTCCTTATAGTGGCCAGTCGAGAGACCAGCTTCATCAAATTGCAATTCGGTTCCGGAACGTTAGCGTCAGGTCTGATTCCCCTTACGGAAAATCTACGCTGCGTTTTTTGGCGCCCTCGATCATCTCAACGGACGAGCGTGGCTTCTCCTGATTCTGTGACACAGCCGGCGCCGGCTTGACCTCGGTGTGTGCTCGAACGCGACGCACGGGCTTGGATTCTGACTTGGGCTGCTCGCTCTTGAGTGAGCCCGGCTCCGGCGCCGGCATTGCTCGTTCACCCCCCAACAAGGTCCGCTTGTTGATCCCTGTAGTTTGCTCGTCACCCTGATCGATCGAATTGCGCATAACCAGCTGCAACTTCCCTTCGCTTGAGGCAAGTGCCAGCTTCTCTGCTTGTTCGGGAGTGACCAGGAGCGTGACGGCCTTGACACTATTCGCTGCCCGTTGATCCTCGGGCTTGTCGATATTCTGACCATTGGCCAGGACCTTAATGTTCTGCAAGACGATTTTTGAGATCGGACCCAGAAAATCGGACTTCTCTTCGGGGTCAATTACGACCACCACATCCACGAGCGTATCGGGCATGATGAAGCCGGAGATACCGACCACGTCGTCAACCTTGACTGTCATGGCGCGGTAGCCTTCAGGAATGGCTGCTGATAGTCCACCGGCGGTACCTTCGGGAGCAAGCCTCGCCTCAGTAATGGGCTCGCGCGCGGCAATGTTAGTAACCGCGACACGTCCGGTCAGCTTCTCGGGCGAATCGAACGCCCCGTCGGGAGTCGATTCTCTTGGGAACTGGACCACCGTGATCTGCTCAGCGATGATCTTCGTACCTATCGGAATCGCTACCTTGGCTACAGCGACCGCGTTGAGATTCTTTGTATAGGCCTGAGCACTCGACAAGTAACGGCTGACGGAAAATGCCGCGAGCAGCCCGAATAAAAGTGCACCAGCCAGAACGATGAAAAAGCGTTTGTTGCGCATAGTTGACTCTCCGTGTAATCAGGTTGACCAGATGAGGCGCGCCTGTTTCAGGCGCGAAAAATGGCTGTTGAAATAATGCTGCCAATTGTGATTGCCACGCCGTAAGGAATTGTGTGCCTGCGATCTGAAGGGACCGCGAACTTCGGCATTTCCCAACCGGGTAACATTCCGACCAATATCTGCAAAACTCGCTGCATCGTGGTTATGACGACGCCGGCTCGAACAATCGAAACCAGGGCTAGCAGTCCACCAGTCAGTATCACGACGAGGAAAGTTGGCAGGACAAGTGGTGCACCGGTAACCGCTCCGATTGCGGCAAAAAGCTTGACGTCTCCAGCGCCCATCGCTCCGAAAACATGCAGCATGAACATCAAGACAAAAGCCAGGGCACAACCAACCAGGCTCCCGTACAGTCCAGCTAGCCCACCAAATATGGAGTTGATCGCTAGACCGCTAGCGAGCGTCGCCAATACAAAGGGGTTCGGAATACGACGATAGCGAACATCGTAATAAGTTATGATGATCGCCAACGGTAAAAGGAGAGCTATGATTACCACCGTTTCGGACATCTGTTTCGCACCTCGAAAGACCGTCTTCCCGGGAGAGGGACTGCCCCCTGTCCTGATTTCGTCATTGCTAATTGATCCGAGTCGCCAGTAGGTTAAGCCGAATGCCAATTGCGTCGCCAAGCAGCGTGAACGCAGCTACTACCGCTATCGCCACCAGTGCCGCGGCAACGGCATATTCAGACAGCTCAAGACCTGTTTCATTTAAGAGAAATTTGTACATGATGTTTTCGCTCCAGGACCTGTGGATCAAGAGTCATTGTGAGCCTGGAATTATCTGCACCTGCGGGATGGAAGACCGCTGGCGCGCTTTACCCGAATTCAAGATCTTCGACTAAAGCGCGCCTGGTCCTTTGCTTCGATTGGCCTTACGGATTGATGGTCTTGGCCAGTTCGTCGATTTTGACGCCGATGTTCTTGCCGAGCAGTGTGAATGCAGCGACGACGGCGATCGCAACCAACGCTGCGGCAACTGCGTATTCCGACAGTTCAAGACCGGTTTCATCGCGAAGAAAATTCTTAATCATGTTTTGCTCCTTCTAGATTTGGGTTAGAGTTAAGTTTCAGCTTTGCGCCCTTACCTACCAGAGCCTGGCGGAAGGACCAACGTCAGAAATTCGTAACCAGGACTGATAGTGGACGTCCCTCTCAGATTAGTGTTGTCGAGGATTGGTGTTGTGAGCACCATAACAAGTCATGAGATCTTTGCGGTTCACACTTTTCATAGGTCTTGTCCACCCTTGAGATTGAAGTCGCTATCGACTCGATTATCTCTGCGGGCGATTACCCCTACTACAAGGCGTGTGCCGCGCGTCAGAAATCTCCCAGTGCTGTATTTAAGTGCGGATTCTGAGGGAATGGGTAGAGGCATGTCGCCCGGAGTTAACAGTTCTTCGCCGACCCACGAGGTCTCTGGATCGGCAAAATCGCAAAACAATCAGTGGCTAACCACATTTTGGCGTTGTCGCCCTCAGTTGACAGAAGACGTCGAGGATTTAACTGCAAGAGACGGGTTGAGAGCAGAAACCGCGTAGTAATCCAGATTGGGGGACGCGACTAGTTGGAATCTAGGGAAGGAAGACGATGAAAAGGTCAGCGTTTGCCGCCGTGAAAGCGTTCGCAGCACTATTCTCTGAAGTGAGGCCCCCAGTGAGATACTGCAGGACTCTCGTCCAAACTAACCGTTGCACAATAATTGCTGACTTCTCATTGAGCCTTCGGGGTCAAGGTGTGTTCTTCAGATCTCGAGCAGGGACAAATGTTATAGTGAAGAGCGAGTCGAAGACTACTACGTTGCCGCTCAACCTTCACCGTGCTACATCCAGCGCATTGCCAGCAGTCGGGTAAACCGATCGGTGACTTACACTCCGCTTACTGTAAACCTAACTTAACCTAATAAGCGTCGCTCCAACTCACCTTGCTAGTCGCGCCAACTCACCTAAAAAGGGAGACTTTAAAATGTATGCCGTAGATGAGCGACAGATATCAGCGAGCGCCGTTGTGAAACCAAAGTATTTCAATCGGGTTAAGTTGCTGGATATGGTGACACGAATTGTGCCCTCGGCATTTTTTCTGCTGGTTGTATTACTGAAGGTAAATGAACTGTATGCCTTTATGATGAAGGGTAACGCATCCGGGAATGAGCCGGCGTGGAGATTTGTGGCCGACCTGGTGTCCAGATCTTCAACCATTTGTTTTCTGGGACTCATGTCGGTCCTGTTTCTAATCAGACTGGAGCCAATCAAGAAAGCCAAAGGAATCCTGCCGAGAGTCACGGCGATAGCCGGGACCTTCTTTGTGGCCCTGGTGACTTTCTTCCCTCGAGCGAACCTCTCCATGACTCAAACAGTCATTGCCGGTTTGCTCAGCCTTGTGGGAACGGGCATCTCGGTCTTTGTCCTCGCACATCTGGGTCGATCATTCAGTCTCATGGCTGAAGCAAGAAGACTGGTAACGACCGGACCCTATCGAATCGTGAGGCATCCTTTGTACATTTTTGAAGCCGTGGCATCCTTCGGCGTTCTGCTACAGTTTCTGTCCTTCTACACTGTGTTGATATTCATCGGCTTTGGCCTGTTACAATATCACCGGATGAAAAACGAAGAGGCTATTCTAGAAAACGCATTTCCCGAGTATCCATCTTATAAATTAAAGACCGCGAGACTCATTCCAGGAATCTACTAAATCCACCAGTAGAGTGGCTTGAACCGGGGGACCCCAGGCGCGCAGCCTGCTTGGGTTGGAAGAGACTTAGCTGCGGAATCATCAGCTAGCCTGCTCCCTACGTTATCCTTAGCTGGGGTAGTGGCTCTCAATTGACTTACCTTCTCTTTTCGCGCGGCTTCTGTGATTTCGTGGATCGTGTTTTTGCGACGAAGGCAATCCACAAAATCACACGAAAAATCACGAACTCAAAGTGCTCTTCTCACCATTCATGAAACCACGAATATGCGTGGCTGTTGTACAGCTGTTTTTGAGACACTAGACTAGTCCAGATGCGTTGCCGTGGAATCGAGAATTGGAAATGGGGAATATGGGCCGCCCTGGCGATAACCCTGCTCTCAGTTTATCCCCAGCTGGTGATGTGGGGCGTCCGTGGTCAACAATGGAACGGTTCGTTCGCCGAGAATGATTCCGACGAGTGGTTTTATGCCGCTTACATCCAGGCTTTGATTGACGGCCGGCCGCGCCGCAATAATCCTTATACCGGGAGCGATGACTACCCAGACCGGCCCCAGCCAGAATCCCAGTTATCTATTCAGTTCGTCCCCGCCTATCTAATAGCATTTCCGGCGCGTTTCTTTGGACTATCCTCATCAACAGCATTCATCGTCTTAGGTCTCCTGGCGCCTTTCTTTTCCTGCCTCGCTATTTTTTGGCTGATCGAGAATTTGATTAAAGATCCCCGGCTCGCGGCCGCAGGAGCCTTAATCGTCGTTTGTTTCGGAGCACTTGCGGCGGGCCAGGGGGTAGTAACTCTGCTGACCTCCGATTACGGCTACAGCTCTCTTCTTTTTTTGCGGCGATATGAACCTTTGGCGCCGTTTCCGCTGTTCTTTCTGTTTTGCGCCTTCGTCTGGAAAGCCATGACGGCGAAACGGCTTACCGCTATTACCTGGGCGGTGGCAGGGGGTTTTACTTTCGGTATACTCGTCTTCTCCTATTTTTACCTTTGGACGAGCGCGGCGGCATGGTTGGTATGTGTCGCGCTCTTGTGGTTTATCGCCCGTCCCGGAAATCTGCGACAGGCGGCTGGGTCTTTCTTTACGATCCTCGTGCTCGCAGTTGCAGCACTTGTCCCTTATGTTGTGCTGCTGTCGAAACGATCGCCTACCATGGACAGCGGGCTAAAGTTGGCTCTTTCGCACGCTCCGGATTTGTTTCGCATACCAGAGTTGCTCGGCATCGGAGTGATCACACTGATGGTCTTAGGAGCCTTAAGAGGAAGAATCAATTGGCGCGCCCCGGACAGCTTGTTTGCCGCTTCGTTTTCTCTTATGCCGCTCGTTGTCTTTAACCAACAGGTGATCACTGGAAGGTCTTTGCAGCCTTTCCATTATGAGGTGTTCATTGCCAACTACGCGGCGCTTGTCGGAGTCGTGCTGGCCGTTGTAATCGCCTGGCGTGGGCCAGCTGATGAGAAGCGACCCGTTCCTTATCCAGTAGTGGCCCGACTCGCCTTTGTCGCAATCTTGTGGGCGGTCATCGAGATAGTGGCACCCACGAAGTTAATAATAAGATTTAGCGAGTACACAGATCGTGCCGCGGCCGTCTGCCAGAGGCTGCAACAACGAGCGAGTTCTGACGAAACGTTGATCAATGGAAACAGCGGTCCAGATCCTCGGCCGTTGGTGTTAGCGAGCGACTACAAAGTCGCCTTAATCTTACCGGTGTTTGCTCCGCAGGCCTTACTTTGGGAGTCACACTTCGAGTTTTTGAACCTGCAGCCGAACGAAACGACCGAGCGCTTCTACAAGCATCTATATTACATCGGCATTGACGGTAACAAGCTCACTAGGGAGCTGGGCCAGCCCATGAGCAACCTTGCCGCAGCCGCGTTCGGCCACGAGCGCGTGATACCAGGTCAGTCTGTCCTGGCTAAACCGATTACAAGTGAGGAAATCGCGAAGAAGGTAACCGACTATGAGGCATATACGTCTTCATTCAGTCGCGACAAAGCTGTTGAGCACCTCCTCTCTTACGTGATTGTTCCAGCAGACGGCACTATTGACTTATCCAACCTGGATCGCTGGTATCAGCGGGAAAAAGGTGAGCACGTTGGCGATCACTTACTTTATCGAGTGCACTTACGACAGTAGGAGGTCGAGCCGTCTTCGCATTTAATCTTCGGAAATCCCTACAAGGATTCTTGAAACCGCAGCACTTTGGTCATTCCCTTTGGATTCGTGAGCAACGGTTCTATGCAGTTACCGAAAACTAGAGAGTGGAAATTGGCGGTGTGGGGTGCGGTTGTAGTCACGCTGCTATCACTGTATCCGCAGCTTCTGATGTGGGGTGTTCGAGGGCGAGAATGGAACGGTGCTTACGCCGCTGTCCATGGGGACGAGTGGGTCTATTCCGCCTATGTGCAGGCTTTGATCGATGGCCGGCCACGTCGTAATGATCCCTATACTGGACGCGATGACCGTCCAGACCAGCCGCAGCCGGAATCGCTTTTTTCTATTCAGTTTGTGCCGGCCTATTTGATTGCCGGGCCGGCCCGACTGCTCGGGATATCCTCGTCGACGGCCTTTATTGCTTTGGGATTCCTGGTTCCGTTCTTCGGCTGTCTTGCCATCTTCTGGCTGATCGCGAATCTGACTGGGGATCATCGACTTGCCGCTGCCGGATCCGTAGTTGTCCTTTGCTTTGGCGCGCTCGCCGCCGGGACAGGGTTAATACACGTCTTGAGCTCTAGCTTTCAGTACACCTTTCTTCCTTTCTTGAGAAGGTTTGATCCTGCATTGCCTTTTCCGCTGTTCTTTGTGTTCTGCACGTTCGTTTGGAAATCCTTAAGCACCGACCGCCGCGCGGCTATTGCCTGGGCGGTTGCTGCAGGGCTGACGCTCGACATACTCATTTTCTCTTATTTCTATCTCTGGACCAGCGCGCTGGCCTGGTTGATATGCGTGGCATTCCTTTGGTTCGTGGCCCATCCAGGACAGTTGCGGCGATATGCCGGCTCCTTCGGGACGATTGTTTTGCTGGCGTTAGCTGCGCTCATACCCTATGTCATTCTGCTGGCTCGCCGGTCGCCGACAATGGATAGCGGCCAAAAGTTGACAGTTTCCCACGCTCTGGATTTTTTCCGCATTCCTGAGTTGCTCGGTTTTGCCGTGGTCGCCGTGATGATCTGGGGCGTTCTGAGCGGAAGGGTTAACTGGAGGGCACCCGAGAGCTTGTTTGCCGCCTCTTTTGCGTTAATGCCCTTTGTGGTCTTCAACCAGCAAGTCATTACGGGCTATTCGCTTCAGCCCTTTCACTACGAGTCGTTCATCGCGAACTATGTGACCCTGGTAGGTGCGGTCGTTGTAGTTGTCATCCTTTGGCGCGGACCTGAAGGTGGGAAACGACCAATTCGCTACCGCCTTGCTGCTCGTCTGGTCGTCATTGCTATCTGCTGGGCGGCCATTGAAGTGCTGGCCCCGACAAAGGTCATGATCAGAGATAGCCAGTTCACAGATCGTGCGGCAGCAGTCTGCCGGCGACTACGACAACTATCGGACGCTGATGGAATGATCGCGAAGACTAGTGCCGGGCCAAATCCCCGCCCCCTGGTATTAGCTAGAGATAACCAACTCTCGTTGATGTTACCGACCTTTGCCCCGCTGGCCGTACTCTGGGCGCCGAACTTCGACTTCTTAAATCTTGCGCCGGGGGAGAGCCGAGAGCGTTTCTACGAATATCTCTATTACACAGGCACTGACAGTAACCATCTCATGAAGGAACTGGGCCAGCCAATGAGTGTTTTGGCCGCCGCTGCCTTCGGACACGAGCGCGTAATACCTGACTTGTCTGTCCGGCCCAAGCCCATTACGAGTGAGGAAATATCACGGGAGGTCGACAGCTATCAGGCATACGTTGCTTCGTTCACCCGCGAACGGGCAAGTCAGCATATCCTCGCATTTGTGATCGTTTCGGTTGATGGAGGACTGGACCTGTCGAACGTGGATCGCTGGTACCAGCGGGACCGGGGTGAGCAAGTTGGCAACTACACACTCTATCGAGTTCAATTGCGACCTTAGTAAACATCGCATGCGTACCCGAACGTCGCCTTACAAGTACTCAACATGGTTCACCATCTCCGCAGGCTTGAGCACTGCGAACAGCAACATAAGCGCGCTTATCAGCTCACCGATTGATCGCCTTGGAGTGACATAGCCAATTCCGGCGTGTGATACGCCTTCGACAGCAAGAGCGAGGAAGTCGGAATCCATGGTCACCATTACTCGGTTCTCAGTTAGCGCAAAAGCCAACTGCTTGCGATCGGACAAGCCGGTCTTGCCGGCTTCCTGCACGGTTAGTACATCCACTCCGCGACGGCGCAAGCCCTCAGCAACTGCACTGTGGATATGTTCGTCTAGGTAGACCTTAATCTGCTCCATGGAGCAGTTTCTCTTTTAGTTTGGAAGGAAACCGCGCGCGCAACTCGTTGGCGAGTTCGCCATTGTGGCGTATATCGCCGCGAATTTCTTCGACGTTATCGAAGTAGTACGCCAGGGCAGCGTGAACATCGCTCAGGCTTAGTTCGGAGTAGGCCGCGACTATTTCATCGGGGCTCATACCCAAATCCTCGTGCCAGATGACAATGTCCATCACGCGGATTCGATAACCCGCAATGCAAGCCTTACCGCCGAGAATTTCGTCGTTCTTGCTGATGCGCTCCGTAGTGACGTTTGCCATTCGAATCACCTGCTAGGTTATTGTCACACGATTCTAACATGAAGCTGCGCTTTGATAGGATATCGACCAAGTCTAGTCACCTGGCGTTGGGACGAATGTCTGTCAGCCGACTGAATTGAGTGACTTGATAGATCCCCAGGAAAGCGAGCACTAAAGTATAGAGCTGAATACCCGACAAGCGAGCAATGGGTTGAGTGATCCAGGGTACGAGGTATACTAATGGAACTTTCGATCTCATCAACGCCACATTATTCTTCCAAATCGGGATCTCGATAAAGTGAGAGCAAGATATGATCTGACTTCATTGGCTACGTCAGGAGCGCTCGTCTATTGTCGGATCGACTAGCCCGCTAACTGCAGTTGAGGCTTCAGTTTCGTAGGAATCAAAAACAGGGAATACTGTGGCTCAGAGCGCGCAGATAGTGACAAGAACCAGGTAAGGTGCAGTACTAAAATCGCACTCGATGAAGTTTTGTAATGCCACTCCACTATGGAACTGCGAGTGGGTATTACCGCTTCAGCGTGTTGGTGTACGAAGCTGAAGTCCTGGCTCGGTGTCTTCCTGGAGAAAATCACCAATGTCTATAGCTAAGCGTTTGAGCTTCTTATAAAGAGTCTGCCGTGAGCCCAGCCCAAGGGCCTCGCTGGCTCGTGCCACATTGCAATCGTTGCGCTTCAAGGCTTCCGTGATGACACGGCGCTCATAATCGTCGAGTAAGGCTTCCAGATTCTCGGGTGAGCGCCCGTCTGAAGTAACATCATGAAATCTCTGCGGCAGGATGTGCCCGCTAATGTGTTCCGGAGTTATATATCCGTTCTCGTCCGCGTATAGAACCAGACGTTCAATTTCCGCCGCCAGTTCCCGAACATTGCCAGGCCAGGTGTGTTCTTCCAGAATCCGAATGGCTTCCCAGGTGATGCCAGCAATTGCACGGTCATTTCTCCGGGCGTAATGCGTGAGAAAGTAGGAGATAAGGGTGGAAACGTCTTCCGGCCGCTCTCGAAGGGGCGGAACTTTGATGGTTAGCGCGGCAATTCTATAATAGAGGTCTTCGCGAAAAACTTTGTTGCGTACCAGCTCCTCGATATTCTTGTGAGTTGCGGCAATCACGCGAACGTTCACCTTCCGAGGCATACGGTCTCCGAGCGTGTGGATTTCGCCGTCCTGAAGAAAACGCAGTAGCTTGGGTTGAAGCGTTAGCGGCAAATCACCAATTTCATCCAGAAATAGCGTGCCGTTTTCAGCCGCTCGAATTAGCCCTTCGTGATCCGAAAGGGCTCCTGTGAAAGTGCCTTTTCGGTGGCCAAACAGCATGCTTTCAATCAGTTCCGCCGGAACGGCGGAACAGTTGAAGGGAACAAATTCCTTCTCGGATCTCTTGCTGAGTCGGTGAATGGCTCGCGCAATGAGATCTTTGCCGGTTCCCGATTCACCCGTAACCAGCACCGTCGAATCCGAGTCTTTGACCCGCTCAACATCGCGGGCCACGTCCGCCATGGCCCGACTTGTAAACACCATTCCCGGAAGCGAGGACTTTGCGACTCGGCTGTCCAGGGCTTCCGGCCCATTTGGGACCTCGTTTCTTGCCGTGGCTACATGCGCGTGGGCGAGGTGGGCTACATCCAGGAGTGCTCGTAGATTCTTGGCTTGCGGTTCCGTAAGTGGTCGTACGCAACACCCGTAGAGCGCTGCACCTTCACGGCGGCCGGTCGGCGCCGCCAGCACAAAGCAAAAAGCTGAGGAACCAGCGGCAATCGTCGGAAAAGCACCAGCTATGCTAAGCGTCTCTGCGACGACATTTTGACCTTTCTCAATTTCATCCTCCTCGAGACCTTCGGCCCACTTTAAACGCGGACGCTGACCAGTTGTTAGTGTCCAGATGGATAAGCCGTAGGTGGGCGCCGTTGCCTCCACCATCAAACTCAATTTGAGCATGACCTCGTAAAGCAGATCTGGGCCGGAGCTTGCAGCCTGGCAAACTGCGCGCACGATCGCGCTTATGGGGAGGTTGTTTTGATCTAAGGAGGTTTGTTCCACAATACTCGAACGCAATTCCGGCAAGCTGGACATATGCCACCTGCGGTTCTGATTGAACTCATTGGGGTGTTCGCGACTGGGAGTCTTAAGTAGGCCGCAACACGTGCGGAGAGGTGGGCAAGAATTGTGAGTGATCAGCTTCGATCGATGGCGGGCTGATTATTTCAGCCGACTACGAGTCTAGACTTCATGACGGAGCAGTGTCAACAGATTTTGCTTGCGGCCAAGAGACATCCTATCGACTGCATGATTACCGTTCGCCAAGCGTACGCCAATTTGTGCGTTAAGCGCCGTTACTTCAAGTAAACGTTGAACTTAGGTGGTTAAGTCGTTGCAAAGAAATATCTTTACTACCTTAAGCACCGATGCTATGTTCGGCCACCTTGTTGCTAAACTGTTGACTGGAAACGGATTGGCAGTAACCAAAGCACATTCCCTTGGGCAGCAGGGTATGAAACACCAAGTATCTTGTGGTCGCATTCACAATCCCAGTTAAGCAGCTTCTTAAAGATTCGCAATGTCAATTCGCTTCGGAACCTCAGGATGGCGGGCGGTAATCGCGGACGAGTTTACCTTTGCCGGTGTTCGCAAAGTCACGGAAGCGATCTGCACCCATTTTGAGAGTACCGCTCACACTAACAATCCAATCGTTGTGGGACGCGACACCAGGTTCCTGGGCGAGCGTTTTGCGGCTGAATGTGCGGGCATTGTGTCAGCTAAGGGTTTCCGCGCATTGCTCTGCACCGAGCCGACACCTACTCCCGTGATTTCCCACGCGATTCTCACTGAGAGTGCCGTTTGTGGGATCAATTTTACCGCCTCGCACAATCCGCCTGAATACAGCGGAATGAAGCTTTCCACTTCCGATGGCGCTCCGGCTCTTCCGGACATCACCCGCCACGTGGAAAGTCTGATTTCAGAGCCGCGAGCTTCTCTTTCTCCGACCGGTACAAACGAAACCGGCAAAACGGATCGGGGTCCCCAAGCAGGTGGCTCGCTTGGGGTGCCGGCTTATGAGACTCACTCGCCGCGGTTAGCCTATCTAGCGGATCTCGAAAGCAAGATCAATTTCAACGTAATTGCCGGTGCCGCCGGGCGATATGCCTTTGACCCTCTATGGGGTACGGGCCGCGGATACCTTGATGAAGCGCTCCGGAGGCACGGAGTCGAAGTCGAAACGATTCACGACTGGCGTGATGTTCTCTTCGGCGGGCGCTCTCCGGAGCCCGAAGTCAGCCACCTCGAAGAACTTCGCTCTATGGTGCTGTCGAAGGGATGCGTACTTGGTCTGGCGACTGACGGAGATGGAGATCGCTTTGGAGTAATCGATTCAAATGGCGCTTTCATCACTCCGAACCAACTCATTGCCGTTCTGTTTGATTACCTGGCAGAGTCCAGAAAGTGGGATGGCGGCGTAGCCCGTTCAGTGGCAACGTCGCACCTGGTGGACCGCGTGGCTGTAAAGCGCGGCCTGCCGGTGTTTGAGACCCCCGTGGGTTTCAAATACATCGGAGAATTGATCAATGAAGACAAGATTATCCTTGGCGGCGAAGAATCGGCGGGATTGTCAATCAAAGGTCACTATCCGGAGAAAGATGGCATCCTTGCGTGTCTGCTCGCTGCGGAGGCAGTCGCGGCGCGCGGCGCAAGTTTAACGGAACAGTTGAATGCACTTTACTCCCAGGTAGGCAGACTCGAGTCGGGAAGAATCGGTGTGCGTTCGACACCGGAACTGATGGGGTCTCTCAGCGAGAAACTACGACAGGAAGCCAGCAATATTGGCGGCCGAAAGGTTGAGGAGACAAATCGTACGGATGGCGTGAAGTTTATTTTTGCGGATGGTGCCTGGTTACTGATGCGCCCGTCGGGCACAGAACCGCTCATCCGTATTTACGCGGAATCAGAATCGGCAAAGGACTTGGAGGTGCTTCTTGAGCAGGGTCGCAAATACTTATTGGGTTGATGAACGAATTCGCTCGCAGCGGGTAGTACCAAGGGCAGCCTCTCCTTTCGCTCCAGTGCGTGAGATTTCGTTGGACATTATTGGAACTCGTGCCGAGGTTCGTCGGCGTGGGGGAATCATACCGTCCTGGGTGATCTTTGGAATGGTCATCCTGGGAACATTTGCTGTTTGCGTATCGGTGACAATGCGCACGCGAGCCAGGATGAACATGGCTTCCCAGCAGTTCGTCAGGATGCATACGGATGTACAGGCTTTACGCAGCCATAATCAGTCGTTGCGACTCGAGGTTGAGCAGTTACGCAACGACCCCCGCACTATTGAGTCAGCCGCACGGAGCCGGCTCAACATGGTCCGGGCTAATGAGATTGTAGTACCCATCGAATGAGCAAAAGGAGAAGCTCGTTCGCATCGGGGGGTGCTGGATTCAGTTTCGCCTGCCGATTGCCGCCGCCGGTCTCCCGCTTGAAACCACACGTACTCCGGGTCCTGCCCTGCTCGCGCGGCTGTGACTGCCATCGCAGCCGCGCTCCTTCTTCAAACTAGTCAGAACCTGCAACAAAGCACGGTTGACACTCCCCTACCCCTCTACTAATATCGATTTCTTCCCAGTGAACGCTTAATAGTCGAGAGGGTTATGCCTGAAACAATGGAAACTACTTCCCCTGAGCAAGCCGAAGTCGAACGATGGGAACGTGAAACCCTCGAGCCCACAGTAAATAAGAATCCCGAAACAAAGAAGCGCTTTGAAAGTGTATCCCTCGAGGAAGTGAACCGGCTCTACACGCCGGCAGATATATCCGATCAAGACTTCGCTGAAGACATCTCCTTCCCTGGCGAGTTTCCCTACACTCGCGGCATACATCCCACCGGCTATCGCGGCAAACTCTGGACGATGCGCCAGTTTGCCGGCTTCAGCACGCCGGAAGAAACGAACGCTCGGTTCAAATACTTGTTGAAACAAGGCCAGAACGGTCTGTCAGTCGCTTATGACCTGCCCACTCTAATGGGCTACGACGCCGACTCTCCACTATCTGAGGGCGAGGTTGGCAAGTGTGGTGTGGCCGTCTCCTCCCTCGCTGATATGGAGATGCTTTTTGATGGGATACCTCTGGAGCAGGTAACAGTCTCACAAACGATAAATGCGCCGGCGTCAGTGCTGCTGGCGATGTACCTCGTAGTTGCCGAAAAACAGGGAGCGGATTGGAAGAACATTTCCGGGACTCTGCAAAACGACATTCTCAAGGAATACATCGCGCAGAAGGAATGGATCTATCCTATCCGTCCTGCCATGAAGCTGGTGATTGACACATTTGAGTTCTGTAACGAGCACGTGCCTCGCTACAATCCAATTTCCGTTAGTGGGTATCACATAAGAGAAGCTGGGGCCACTGCCGTTCAGGAACTGGCCTTCACGTTACGCGACGGCCTCGAGTATGTTGAGTGGGGGGTGCGCGCGGGACTCAACCCAGATCGGTTTGTTCCGCGCATTTCCTTTTTCTTTAACGCCCATAACGACTTTTTTGAAGAGGTCGCCAAGTATCGCTCGGCCCGCCGCATCTGGGCTCGGGAGATGCGCGATCGCTTTGGTTCAACCAACGAACGCACCCTCAAGTTACGCTTTCATACTCAAACCGCGGGAGTTTCGCTCACCGTCCAGCAACCACTCAACAATATCGTGCGGGTGGCAATTCAAGCCCTCGCGGGGGTGCTCGGTGGCACTCAGAGCTTGCACACCGACGCATACGACGAAGCGTTAGCCCTTCCGACCGACCGCGCCGCCCTCATCGCGCTCCGCACGCAACAGATAATTGCCGAAGAGACAGGTGTGGCCAACACGGTGGACCCGTTGGGCGGCTCATATTTCCTGGAGGCGCTGACGGAGAAGATGGAAATTGGTGCTCGCGATTACTTCAGGAAGATCGATTCGATGGGGGGCATGGTCGCAGCGATTGAGAAAGGCTTCCCGCAACGCGAGATTCAAGACTCGGCGTACCAGTATCAGAAATCCGTCGAGCGGGGCGAGCAAGTGATCGTGGGCGTAAACAAGTACCAGATGGAGGGGGAACCACAGATTCCCACGCTCGTGATTGACGAATCTGTTCGCGATCACCAGGTCGAACGCCTCGCGCAGACGCGCGCGCGAAGAGATGCCGGGTCAGTCGATAACGCCCTCGAGAAACTTAAGAAGGCGGCCCAGAACGAAGAGAACACCATGCCGGCCACGATCGAAGCAGTCCGCGCTTACGCTACCCTGGGCGAAATCTGCTCCGCGCTCCGCGATGTTTACGGTGTTTATGAAGAGCCTGCCTTCTAGTCCTTTGCCGGTGAAATGAATTGAATTTTTGTCTGAACGATTTTTTGTTTGGGTTGTAAGAGCGGGGACAGGGTCCACCTTCCTGACCTGCGAGTTAACGGGGCTTGAGCGGTCCTTTGAGACTGACTGCGACCAACTTTTATGTCTGAACGCAAGATACGTGTACTGGTAGCTAAGCCCGGACTCGATGGTCATGATCGAGGGGCAAAGGTAATCGCCCGCGCGCTGCGCGACGCCGGGATGGAGGTCATCTACACTGGCCTCCGCCAAACGCCTGAAATGA
>JACCUI010000093.1 GCA_013811945.1 Pyrinomonadaceae bacterium
GAAAGTCGTGCACCTCGTTATTCACACGATCTTCATGACGAGTTCCGTCTTCATGACTGCGATCCAGTTCGCGGTCCAAAGCGCTCTCAAAGTTCTTGCTCAAGCGATCCAATCTCTGAATCGAATCGCGCAAATAACGATCGTCATAACGACCGTATCGTCCGTTGTCGCGGTCGCGGTCGCGCCCGTAATCTGGGTAACGATCCCATTGTGCGGCTGCCACTGCGGGCAAACATAACGCTAACAAAGCCGCCGCGAAAATTGAAAAACGTAGTGTGCGTCGGTTAGTCATAATTCTTTAGTCTCCTCATCAAGTTCTCGTCTCGAGCTGACTCTCTCGCAGCAAACGAGTTAAGGCAGTTCGGTTTCAACGCTTGCTCCGGGGTGACTTTTACAGCCAGCGTTATGCCGCAGAGGTGTTTGGCAAGGACTATGCCCAAGGCTCGCGGGGAGGGAGGGCGTGTCGATACGAGGAAAACCCGTCTTTTTGGTAAGTATTTGGCGTTGTGAAATCTTCCGAAGAGATTAGTGGTTCGAAAACGTGCAGTGACTTGCGTAAATGGTTGTAAGCACTTGTTAGCGGGAAGCGAGCAGAGTGACGATGTGTTTTCGAAGATTCGTTTCATGAATCTCGGCTTGTCGTTCTCCCTTCTCCCCTAGCACCCACGACGGCGCGCCCTGCTGCGATTGGACTAGCCGTAGGGCTTCGCTCGCCGACTTAATTCCAAGATGTCGGATGTTCGCTGCGGCGAGACCGCCGCCACGAACGACTCCATCCGGGGGTGTTCGAGGCCAGCCAGCTTCAACGGACAGCTGCCTTACGCCAAAACGAAGAATCAAGAGTCTTCCCACCATGGTTGAATTGCCGGCCCGAAAGCGGTAGTTGTCTTCTTTTAAGATCTGAATACTCGCTCCCCGTCGATTCGCGTGGGCGGCCAGAGTCTCGAAGGTTGAGGTGAGCCAGTCAATACCGGTTCTGCGCAATAAATCATTAGAATTTCGCAGGGCCAGGTATGCGGCTATGTCCCGGCGACCCGAAAGACGAGCGCGCGATTCGGCCTCTGCCAGGGCGAGGGCCCATGCTTCGTCAAGTTCGCTCACGTTACTTCGTCGATCGTCAAAAAAGGCTTTATTGTGGAGCGCGCCGGCAGAGCGAAGCGGCGACGGCGCTTTGAATTTAGTTCCGGCTGATTACATCCAAAGCTGGTTAACCCGGTCGCATCCACCACTGCAAGCGGATTGCCGCTTGGGAACCCGGATCCCGCTCGACGGCTATGTCGGTTCGTGTGATCCGTTGAGCACCGCAAATTAAAGCGATGGCTTCTGCTCGCTCGCCGCGGCGAGAGGATGGTATCATGCCGCGCGAATTGTCTTCCATTTCTAGAAACCCGACCGGAATTCGAAATCAACTGCGCGTAGTTCTCACTTTGCACATTAAACGCGTCAATTTTCAGAGTCAGAAAATGAAACTATCAAGTCATCGCAATCTCTGGAGCGCGCTGTTCCTCTCCACCGTCGTCGGTGCCGTCTTCTGCGCGGGTTACCTGGGCACGCATTCTAGCGCACAAGAGAAGACGCGGTTACCTGACCGAACCGGCTATGTAAACGACTTTGCACACGTTGTCGACGACGCGACCAGACAGCGGCTTGACATCATTCTTGATAACGTCAAGAAGAGAAGCGGAATCGAATTGACCCTCGCTACAGTGCAGACCACAGGCGACCAGGACATCTTCGCATTTTCGCGACAGCTTGCCGGCAACTGGGGCGTGGGCTCGCGGGGCAGTGCCAGGAAAGCTCTCTTGCTGGTGGTGTCGGTGGATGAGAAGGCAGTGTTTACCCAGCTCAGCAGGTCCGTGCAGGCCAAACTTCCAGAGGGGATTCTGGGAGAGCTAAACCAGCGCGTACGCGGTCCGATCAGTTCCGGACGTTTCAGCCAGGGTCTCACTGAGGGTGTGGATCATTTCGTCGCTGCCCTGGCAAAGAGAATGGGATTCAGTTTAGAAGATATCGATCAAGGGCAATCAGTAGCCTCCACGGCGAGTGTTCCAGTCTCCGACCCGTCGCCGGCCGCAACTACCAGCAACGATGCAATAGCGACGCTTAAGACGGCGACTGACCTGGAATCGCCGCCATCCCCTTCGGTACCTGTGACCGCAGCACCCAGTAATACGCCCTCTACCACTGACGATGAGGATGAATCTGAGGAAGTGGAGTTGACCTTAACGCTCGCCCTCGCAGATCGCATCGTCAAACTGAAGGAGTTCCTGGAAGACTATCCGAACTCGAAATCGAGACCGCGCGCGATTGAGCTGCTGGTAAGCACTTACGCTGGTTTCGGGGATCAAAGGCTTAAGAATAGCGACAGTGTGGGCGGGATCGAACAATTGATGCTGGCAATTGACGAGGCTCCGGAAAACATGTCAGACAAGTTGTTCTCGGGGGTGATCTCACAAATTCCTTTGAACCTTTTCTTGCGCGGGAAGCGAGAGGCCGCATTTGAAGCTGCGCAGAAAATTGAAACGAAATTTGGCGCAGATCCGAAGCGCTTGTTGACGCTTTCTGGATTCTACCTGGGAATTGAAGAGGGCAACGAAGCCGCCCGCTTAGCCGCCAAGGCCGTCAAACTCGCGCCGGATCTGGCTGAGGCCCATCATCTGCTGGGCCGTGGCCTGCATATCTCTTTGCGTCTTGACGAAGCGGCTGGGGAATACCAACGCGCGCTGGAATTAGATCCCGACTCTAAAAGAGGGACGAGGCGCAGTCTCGCCGATTTAAACCGGGCAGCCGGAAAAGCCGAAGAGGCTTTGCAACTTTACCGGGAACAACTCAGAGCTGAACCGTCAGACAAGGCAGCGCGGGCGGGAATGGTGCTTTCACTTCTTGATCTCGGCCGGCTCGATGAAGGTAATAAAGAACTCGCAGCCACTCTTCAAGAGGATCCCCGGAACGTGGCTCTAATGTCAGGCGCCGCCTACTGGTTTGCAGCGCACAACGAAGCCGACCGGTCTCTCGAGCTAGCCCGCAAAGCCGTGCAGCTTGAGCCCCGCTATACCTGGTCGCAAATCGCCCTTGCCCGCGCGTTGACCGGTACTAAGAAACCGATGGAAGCCGAACGCGCGCTTCGGTTTGCGCGGCAGTACGGAAACTTCCCCACGCTCGACTATGAGCTTGCGAATGTGCTCAGCGCTGCGGGACTCTACGAGGAAGCCGGGGAAGCTCTGCTCCAATCGTTCACCTTAAAAGACGACAAGATCGAAGCTCGACTTGCCGGTCGCGTACCAGCCCAGGAATCAGACTTTAGCCGACTCCTGGCGCCCGAACGTCGCGCCGCCATTTTTCAGTTTGCCGCGGCTGACAATAAGAATGAGGCGGCGATTTTGAAGGCACTGCTGGCGTTTGCCGTTGCCACGAATCAACCCAATGAGACCGTCAAGCTTGACGAAGCCATTGTTGCCGAGGCGGCAAAGGAGTTTGCGTCAGGCGCCGACGACATGCGTGTTTACCGCCAACTGTATGCCGCCGGCGTTCTCATCAGGAAAGGCGTTGCTCTGCAAACCGCATATGCGCTTACCGAAGCCGCAAGGAGTAGCGTTGAACCGGCGCTGGGGGTGCCGGCAGCGACGGTGGCTGCGCAAGCTGAAGAGTTGCGCGAGATTCGCGCCCGGGCCATCGCGAAAGGAAGTACACCTGATGTGCCTGATGCGCCGCGCAATATCCTGTCCAATATTATACGTGGACGTGTCGAGGATAGTGCCGGGTGGGCGCTGTACAATCAGGGGAAAGCTGATGAAGCCATTGAGCACCTGCAGCGCGCCGAGAGAATACTTCCGGAAGGTACTCCGTTGTGGCGTAATACGCTGTGGCACTTGGGTGCCGCTCTCAATCAGGTTGGCAAGAAGACAGAAGCCCTGGATTACTACATCAAAAGCTTCAACGCAGGTGATCCGGATCCCGGTCGCCGCATTGTGATCGAGCAGCTGTATCAGAAGACTAATGGATCACTGGATGGTTTGAACGAGCGGATCGGCGCTAACCGAGTCGCTGAGAGTGTTTCGTCCCAGCCACCTGTCACCAGCGTTGATAAACCTGCTGCAGTGGAAACGCCATCCCCATCTGCTGCCGAGCCTCAGGCTGTCGCATCGCCCGACTTCTCGGCGACGCCTGCTTCCGCGAAGGCGCCGAGCGCTGTCGAAGCTGCTCCGGTGGCGACTCCGGAAGCAAGCCCAGATGGAAGGCAAGCTGCTCCCAGTCCATCGCCCACTGTGGAGAGTCCCGCTCAATCACCCGCAGCTTCCCCGCAACCGAGTCCACCAGGAGTTCAGGACGGTCCGGCAGGTATAAGGCCAGGAACGCGTGCTACCGTCAAGCTCACGGGCACGGTGAGAGACGCGAACAATGCTGCCATTTCAAACGTCGTTTTGGTCTTGATTAGTCCGCGCGGGACGGTGCTGGCAACGACCACGGACACTGTCGGAAACTATTCATTCAAAGTGTCACCTTCGTCGCAGGGCTACCGGATCATTCCCTCAAAGGATGGCCATACCTTTGAACCTGTCGACAGAGTGTTGGCAGGATTGACCGATGATCGGAAAGAGATAGATTTCGTAGGCGCGCTCAGCCGGGCGCCTTGATTCCCACATCATTGCTGAAAGTTCAAGGTTTCCGGCAGCTCTCCGGTGCAAAGACCAAAGACAGACTCCTGGGAGGGAGTTCTACGGTCTTGATAGATCGCCACTCTTAGCGCATAACCCCGACTTGTTTTCGTGAGCGCATTTTTCAGTTAGGCACGCAAAGACGCAAAGGCTGTAACTACCTCAATCAACCTCCATCACTTAACCGCTGGATTCTTCACAAAGTCTCCGGCCTTAACTATCGTTATTTTCGTCGGATCGATGTGTCGGCGCATCGCGGCGATGATCTGTTCGGGCGTGACCGCCCTGAGCTTTGCGTCGAGGTCAGAGTCCCACACAAGGGTGCGCCCGAGGAAAAGGTAGTTATTCAATCGGCTTGCCAACTCGTTGTCCTGCGCGCGACTTACCTGGCGCGATTGGAGCAGACCGGATTTTGCGGCCTCCACCTCTTCGGCGGTAAACCCATCCTTTAACATGCGCGCGATCTCCTCCTTGAACGCCGCTTCTAGTTTCTCGACGTTCTGCGGCGCGTAGATGGCAGTCGCGGTAAAGCGCCCGTACTCATCGAGTGAGCTGACGTTAACTCCGGAGCCCACGCCGTAACTTAGCCCGTCCTTCTGGCGAATACGGGATGCGAGACGCGAATTCAGGAAGCCGCCCCCGAGCATGTGGTTGCCCAGCAGCAGCGCCGCATAGTCGGGGTTGTCGTCGCGTATTTTTAGATTGAAACCGGCGACGAAAAAGGCATTGGCCTTGTCCGGGGCCGGAAAAGACTGATTGACTGACGCCACGTCTTTGTAGACGCTGGGTACGCGCGCGAATGGTTTCGGACTCTTCCAGTTGCCGAATAGCTCGGTTGCCAGTTTCGCGATCTCCTTGTCGTCGAAGTCTCCGACTACGGTCAACTGCGCGTTGGAAGCGCCGTAAAAGTCCATGTAGAACTGCTTCGCCTGGTCTAGAGTTGCGGTATTCAACTCGGCGATAGTTTCTTCCGGGGTATTGATGTAGCGTACGTCTCCCTTGGGATAAGGGCCGAGGTGGCGTCCGAAAGCGGTAACAGCAATCTGCGTCGGCTCGCTCTTTTGTTCTTCAATGGCCGCGAGATTTTGCCGCTTTAGCTGTTCAAACTCCTCGGCCGGAAATGACGGTTCGCGCAAAATCTCGGCGGCTAGCCGCATTACAGCAGGAAGGTTTTCACGCGTCGTCTCGATGGTGACGGAAGCTTGCGTGGCGCCACCGTTGACGTTGGCGCGGGCCTTCAAACGATCCAGTTCGTCCTGAATCTGTTGGCGCGTGTGCTTCGTGGTGCCGCGCATGAGCATGCTGCCCGCTAATTGCGCGGCCGGTGCGCGATTCATCAGGCTTTGCTCGTTGCCGTAGCGTATGGCCATTTGCGCCACTACCTTGCCTCCCCGAGTCTTCTTGGGCAGCAGCGCCAGCTTGATGCCCCCGGCTTCAGTGCGCACGGTGCGCGATTCAATGTTTGCAGGCGATGGGTCGAACGCCTCTCCCGCAGACACGCTGGCGTCGCCTTTGTAGTCTTTCAGTGCGGCGGTCAAATCGGGCGTTGCCGGGATTTCGGCGCGCTCAGGCTTGGGCGTCGGGATAAACAGTCCGAGCGTACGGTTCGAGGGCTTGAAGTACTTAGCAGCAGCCTGGGACACCTCTTCCGGCGTTACCTTGCGCAGGCGATCGCGGTGCAGGAAAAACAACCGCCAGTCGCCCGCCCCAATGAACTCACTCAAGGTCAATCCTACCTGGTCCGAATTGTTCAGCACCAATTCAATGTTTTTCAGGATTTGGGCGCGTGCCCGCTCCACTTCTTCTTTGGTGGGCGGTGTCGCGCCAATCGCTTCGATGGTTTGGATGAGCGTGTCGCGCGCGACGTCGAGCGAATCGCCCTGCCGCACCTCGGCGCCGAATAACGCCAGCGTCGGGTCACGCCATTGGAAACTGAAGCCGAAGATGGAACTCGCCTTCTTCGCTTCGACTAGCGCTTTGTGCAATCGGCCGGAAGGCGTATCACCTAAAACCTGAGTCAGGATATCTACCGCGGCGAAGTCCGGGTGGGAACCCGAAGGAACGTGATAGAGCGCCTGCACCAGTTGCGTATCGCCGACGCGACGGAGCGTGACCGAACGCTCGCCGTCCTGGGTCGGCTCACTGGTGTAGATTTTTTGCAGCGTGCGCGTGGGCCGCGTGATTGGCGAGAAGTATTTGTCCACTAACGCGAGTGTCTTCGATTCATCAAACTTGCCGGCGATCAGCAGCACTGCGTTATCCGGTTGGTAGTAAGTGCGATAGAAAGCCTGGAGGCGATCAATGGGTACATTTTCTATGTCGGAACGGGCACCGATGGTCGTCTTGCCGTAGTTGTGCCAGAGATAGGCGGTGGCCATGACGCGGTCCAGTAGCACGCCAAACGGGCTGTTCTCTCCCATTTCAAACTCGTTGCGCACGACACTCATCTCGCTGTCGAGATCCTTCTTCGCGATGTACGAGTTGACCATCCGGTCGGCTTCAAGATCGAGGGCCCAGCTGAGGTTCTCGTCAGTAGCGGCGAAAGTCTCGAAATAGTTAGTACGATCAGACCAGGTGGAGCCGTTGGGGCGCGTCCCATGCGCGGTTAGTTCCTGCGGAATGTTCGGATGTTTCGGTGTGCCTTTAAAGACCAGGTGTTCCAGTAGGTGGGCCATGCCGGTCTCGCCATAATTTTCAGTGGCCGAGCCTACAAGATAAGTCATGTTCACCGTAATGGTCTGCTTCGTTTGATCGGAAAACATCAGGACGCGAAGGCCGTTTGCCAAGCGATACTCGGTAATGCCCTCGACTGAAGTCACCCTTTCGATGCCTTTGGGCAGAACAGGTGCAGTTGTAACCGGTTGCGCAGGGACCGCGGTTTGAGCAATACACAGGTTGCTTTGCAGGGCGAATATTGCCAGCGCGTAGACGAATAACGGCGCCAAAAACTTCGAAGCACGTCTCATAGACTTACTCCTTCTGATTGGGTAGGGTCCGATAGCTGGACAGACTTTCATTTTGAATCTCAGACATCTATGGTTCTAGGAAAATAGTTGGAGGGATATGCTGCCATTCTAACGCTGTTTCATAATCAAGTATTGTCGTAAGACCAACAATGAAGGCAGGTACTATGACGACAATTCTAATCGTGCGGGGCCTCATCATCCGCTAAGTGTGTATTCACGTGACACAACTTCAGTGTGTTAGCTTTCAAGTTAAGCCACTACCCGCCGAGGGATTCAAGCAGGTGGGCGGGTTGGGCGCCCAGATCCTTGGGTCGGGCACCGAAACTGCGGCGCTCAGCCAACCGCCTGCAGCTTCCGACCATCCAAAAACCCGACTCTACAGGAAGCCTCTCGCGGCTGCTGCCGGACACTTCGGAGGGTCTGAGGAGTGCCCGTTGGGGCCTCCGGAGCTAACCCCCCGAACAGCAGGGCGGTATAATCATCGGTTGGCATTTTCAGTCGCATCTATCGACGTCACACGAGAAACTATGACTAGGCTAATTGGAATTCTTCCTCGAATGCTTCCCCTTTTCGCTGTTTTTTTTGCTCTCATTATTCCGGTCGGCGCCCAGCAGCCGGCGCCCCAACCAGCCGGCGCCCGGTTCGACATCACAAACTATCGCATTGAGGCGCAGTTGATTCCCGAGCAGCATATGTTACGCGCCGGCGCTGACATCGTACTTGTTCCGCAAGAGGCAACCCGCTCGCTCGTTTTCGAGCTGAACGGATCACTCCGCGTTGAAAGTGTCGAACGCGACGGCAAACAACTAACCGGTTTGGTTCAAGACGCGGTGGGCGTGGGTGCGCTCGGTCCCAGCGTTCGCGTGGATCTTGGTGAGATCGTTCCGGCAAACCAACCCATCACCCTGCGCTTTCGCTGGAGTGGCGCCTTGATCTCGCCCGAAGGTGGACCGCTGGCAACCAAGCGCCTCGCCTATATCGGCACCGAAGGTTCGTATCTGATGTATGCCGCGCGCTGGTTCCCCTTCCACGACTACGCTGTGGATCGCGCTACTTCTGACATCACCTTGATTGTGCCGACCGGGGTTCAGGTGGCCGGCACCAGCGACGACGCGGTGGTCGCGCAACAGTCTCCCAAGGATGGTGCGACCCGGTTCCGTTTTGTTCATCGGCAGCCGGTGCTGGCGGGAAACTTCGTTGCCGGCCAATACATCAACAAGAACCTGCGCTTCGGTAACTACGACATCCAGTTCTTTGCCAAGCCTGGCAGTGAAGGTCGGATAAATAGTTATGCCGAACTGATGGGTCACGTCCTTGAGTTTTATACCAAAAATTATGGAGGGCCTTTGTTTGGCACTCGGCTCGTAGTGGCCCAGGTGGACGACGACACCCTCGACACCTATTCGGGGCCGGGAATGATTTTTCTCGGATCGAAGATGTTCGACAGTTCTCGCCCGGTGCCGGAAGAAAAACTGCAGCGCGAAGTCGCTTACCAATGGTGGGGCCAAACGGTGGGATTGAAGTCGTTTGATGACGCCTGGCTTTCGCAAGGTTTGGCCGAGTGGAGCGCCTTCGCTTATCGCGAATCCACGTTGACCGGTGGCGCTTTTGAGGCCGCGCAGCGCGAACAACAGGAACGTGCACTAACCTTCGAGCAGACCGCTTCGATTGCGCGCGCGCCGAGCGCCCTGGACGACCAGTCTGCGGCTTATCAATCAATCGTTTTCTATAAAGGCGCGATGGTGTTTCGCATGCTGCGCGAGACAATCGGCAAGGAGAAGTTTGACCGGTTGTTGCCCGACTTTCTGCAGGGTTTTCGCGGCAAGAATGCTTCGATTGACGACTTCGAAAAGATGGCAACGCAGCTTGCCGGCGAAAACATGCGCTACTTCTTCGCGCAGTGGGTAGAAGGGACCGGGGTTCCTGAGTTTAGTGTTGACTACCAGATTATTCGCACCCGCGGTGGTAAGTTTCGCACGCGTGGAACCGTGAAGCAGACGCTGGAAACGCTGCGTATGCCGGTACAGTTGATGCTACGAGCTGAAGGAGACTCTCAGACGACAACCACGAAGTTGGAAGGCCGCAGTGAAGACTTTGACTTCGAATCAAACGGCCAGCCAATTGAGGTCGTGGTCGATCCCAATTACCGCATCCTGCGCATGTCTGAAGAGCTGCGCGTGTCGATCATCGCGCGACGCGGAATCGAGCAAATGAAGGAAGGACTTTACGCCGAAGCACAGCAGCAGTTTGAGGCGGCGTTGAAGCTCGACCGGTCGAATTCGTGGGTTTACTACAACCTGGGACTGCTCTTTCTGGAACAACGCAACTGGCAACAAGCACTCGATAATTTCGATGCGGCCCTCAATGGAACCTTGAAACCTTCTTGGATTGAGGTCTGGGCCCGCATTAAGCGCGGCAATGCTTACGACGCAAAGGGCGAGCGCAATCGTGCTGTTGCGGAATACAACAAGGCGGTTCAGTCAGGTATTAATTACGACGATGCGCAGTCGATGGCCAAGAAGTACCTCGCCGCCCCCTTCGATCCTAAGGCGCAGACAGCAGCCTCCTCACCAGGCTTCTAGAATCTGCTAACTCACAATTTACGCCTTCAATCTGGCTAATTAGAGAGCCTCACGTTAAA
This sequence comes from Pyrinomonadaceae bacterium, assembly GCA_013811945.1. Taxonomy (GTDB): domain Bacteria; phylum Acidobacteriota; class Blastocatellia; order Pyrinomonadales; family Pyrinomonadaceae; genus PSRF01. The sequence continues at coordinate 10,263 of JACCUI010000093.1, forward strand.
CGGCGACGATGGCGATCTTGTTATGGTTAGCCAGACTGATCAAGTCTTCGCGATCAAACATCAAGGTCTTGCCTGCGGAAATGCATAAGCAGGTGGCGCCGGACTCGACCATAGCTTCGATCGTGGGCACGCCAATCACAGGCACGTCGAAACGCATGTCCTGCGCTGGCTTGGCTAACTTCACCACCGTCAGCCTTCCTCCGGCTAGGTTGACCCCTCTTCCGCGCATCAAAGTGGAAAGTCCGCGCACTAATCCGCCTTTCCCGGCCTGACGTGGGTGAGCTTTTCCAAGGTTGCCGATGTCTTTGCCGGCATCTTCCAGCCCCAGTGCCGCCGACTGAGTAGCCAGTGGCTCATCTGAGCCTCCTTGAGTTAAATCGCCCGCGCGCCGGATTGTGGCGTCAGTTCCTTCCATTGCTTCAATTGCCACGCAGGCTTTACCACGCACGACTACAGTCTGCCCCAGGTCGAGCCGAGCGACTTCGCGGACGATCTCCAAGCCGTATTCAAGGTCTTCCCGCTCGCGGGCATCCGGTTCGCGCCGGGTCAGTGTCCCAACCTGAGGAAGAGAGTCTTGAAGAAAATAGGTGGAATCAATCAGCTCGATGCCTTCGCTACTGAGTTCCTCGGCGACTGCTCCGATTAGTGAACCAGTGTTGCGCCGGGGAAGCTTCAAAAGCATTCTCAACATGCGTGCGTCCGGCACCGCGCGGCTGAAGATTTGAACATGCTTTACCTGTCCAGCCATGATGGCTTTTTCCACTCCTTCGCTCTTAAAGAAGCGAATCATCTTTCCCAGTTGGCCAATGCCCACCCATTGCACCCGGTCCGCGATGCGCTCGATTTCCCGATCAGTCTCCTCATGAATGGCGACGACGGAAAGATCAGCGCCCGCACGCCGCGCGCCTTCGAGCACGAGAAGGGGAAATTTGCCGTTACCGGCGATTAGTCCGTAGCGCATTGGGAAAGTACGAAGTATGAAGTATGAAAGGCCCCGCCGCGAAGGGGCAAGGTCTCACCCAAGGACTGCGGCAGGTAAAGCTACGAGAGCACGCAAAGGAGCAACAACGTGAGACGTCAGACTCCGTCATCCATCCGCCTTACTTAATTACGCCTCGTTGAGAAGTCTCAATAAACCGAACGAGCTCCGCTACTTCCTGGCAATCGGGATTCAATTCCCTGATCTGCTCAAGGGCCTGGGAGGTGTTTAGTTTGGAGGAAAGCAACAAGCGAAAGGCGTGATGTAGCGACTTGATGACGTCTCCGGAATAACCACGTCGCTTCATGCCGGTAGTGTTCAAACCAAAGCAGCGGGCATGATTACCGACGGTCAACGCAAAAGGCAAAGCGTCTTTGACGACGACTGAGTAGCCCCCTATATAAGCTTCACGGCCGACCCGGCAAAACTGATGAACGCCTGAGTAGGCACCCACGTTTGCACGATCTTCAATAGTTACATGACCGGCAAGCGTGGCGGCATTTGCCATGATCACACTATTCCCGAGTTTGCAGTCGTGAGCAATATGCGCCTGCGCCATGATCAAACAATCATCACCTGTTTGCGTGAGCATGTCGCCGCCGGCGCTACCCCGATGGATCGTCACGAACTCGCGGATATGGTTGCGCTTCCCTATGCGTGTCTCCGCCGGTTCCCCTTTGTATTTCAAATCCTGCGGGGCAAGACCGATGGAGACAAAAGGGAAAACCTGGCTCCCGGCGCCAATGGTCGTCCTGCCGTCCACAACGCAGTGTGACTCCAGACGAACGCCGTCGCCCAATACCACTTCATCGCCAACTATCGAATACGGCCCGATGTGGCAGTCGCGACCAATGCGCGCACGGCTGCTGACAACAGCAGAAGGATGAATGTTGGCGGGATGAGTGGCGGTGGACATGGATTAAGAAATGGGGAATAGGGGAAAAGGGTAAATGGGAAACGGGGAAAAGCAGAACCGATCTCTCAAAAGTCTCGGAATTGATCTCAATGTTCTCGCCTCCCCTGTTTCCCCCTTACCCCATTGCCCTTTTCCCCGTAGCTTTCAGACGGCGGAGCCTCGATCCGCGATCATGCTCATGATGTCGGCATCGGCTGCAAGTTGGCCATCGACTGTAGCCTCACCGCGCATCCGCTGTACGCGCGAACCCATGCGCATGGCAGTCACCTCCAGAATCAAGGTGTCGCCAGGTACCACCGGGCGTCGAAACCGGGCTTCTTTGATGCCGGTAAACAAAACCAACTTCTGATCACGATCTTCAATTTCTCGTAGAGCCAGGACGGCCCCCACCTGAGCCAGCGCCTCGACGACCAGCACCCCCGGCATCACCGGCGCACCAGGAAAGTGGCCCTGAAAAAACGGTTCGTTGATGCTGACCTGTTTCACGCCCACGATTCGTTCGCGCGGAATGAGTTCGATAATCCGGTCTACCAGGAGGAAGGGATAACGATGCGGCAGTAGCTTCTGGATCGCTTGCGAATCAAGAATAGTTTCCATGGGTTGCTAATAGGCAATAAAAAGACGCGGGACGCGGACTTTGGCCGCATCACCGCGCCTGCAGAATCTAATGCCGCGCCGAACAAGCCTATTTAGGAGGCGCAATGGATGCGGTCACCGGATTCTTGCTGTTGAAGTCGTTGATAAAAGCCCGCGTGACGTCGATGCTGTCTGCGGCATAGACAACCGGGACCTGGCTGCCATCGATGATTACGTTAATTCCGCGTTGCTTGGCAAAAGCTTCCAGGCCCTTTTTGATCTCGTCCTCAAGGGGAGAAAAAATCTCGCCGCGCCGCTTGGTGTAGGCAGCCTGAGCATCCTCACCCTTGCGTTGGAGGTCCTTATTCCACAGCTCGAGTTGTTCCACTTTCTGTTGCAGTGCCCGCGGCTCCGCAACAGTTTTGGTCTTATCAACCTCTTCCTTGAGCTGAGTGATCTTTTGCTGTAGCTGCTGTAACTCAGTCTGGCGCGGCTGAAACTCGCGGTTCAAATTGCTGAGCACAGTGTTGAATCGGGCGATACCGGTCTTGGGATCCAGAAACGCATCCGAGTAGATAAGAGCGATCTTGCTCTCTGGCAGGGCGGCGCCTGTCTGTGGCGTTGCAGCCGGTCCAGCCGGTCGCGTCTGAGCCAGCACGGGAGACACAGCCAGAGCGGCGACAAAAGCGACGGCGGCAATTAAGCGATCTGTCTTCATAACTTTTTGAAATACTCCTTACATTAAAAGGCGTTTGGTGAACTACTTAGTTGTTCATCCCGCCGCCATGGTTGGCCTTAAGGATCAAAAGGTGCGCCCGACGCTGAAACGCATGACTCTCTTTTTTTCATTAAAGGCGAATGGAAATCCATCAATGAACTGGTTTGACCTGGCGTTGGGATTATACGCAAAGATTAGGCGGAACGGTACGTTGAGCACGGGCACCTGCACGCGTACCTCCATTCCAAGGCTGGTTCGGAAGTCGCCAAACTTGTCAAAAAGACCCTGCGACAAGCGCACGGCAGTGTTGGTCTGGGCTTGCCCGCGCAGAAACACTTGTTGAAACCCGAATGGTAATCCGGTATTTGGGTCAAATGATCCGAGGTTCTGTGCGGCGTCCAGCTCCTGGGTAGTTACCAGTCGGCGGTCGCGCATGACCAGTCCCAAATTGCCGGTAAGGGCGAGTTGTGAATTCGAGTTGCAGGCCGCCAGCGTAGACAAGCTCACGGGTGTAAAGGTGGCACCCAGGCGAGGGCAAGAGATGAAACCCACAGTCCGCAGAAATGGATCGTCGTCCAGGAAGTTACTTGAGAAAAACTGATCGCCCTTAGAGCGGATGTTGAAAGAGCTTCCGATATCAGCAAACGCGGCGAGGCCCACGACATTTCCGATTATAGGTACTCGATACTCAAAGTTCCCCAGCAGTTGGGTATCCCCGCCTATAGAAGTAAAGGAGCGCGGCAACCCGGCGACATTGTTGCCGGTGACTCCGGTAAAGACCCCTATGTCGGCCACTCCCGCCGGCACTCCTGCAATGGGAGCCGGAGCTCCAATTCCGGTAGAGGAGACCACCACATTGCGCGAAGTAATGAAGGTATCGAGCGGCACAATCGGACTGATCGAACGAACGTTATAACCGCGGATCGTAAACTCGTCACCCAGGAAGAACCGTTCGAAGATTGGCACCCCATCGACAAAGGCGAGAGATTGCGAGTTTCTCACCTTCGGCGATATGGCAAAGCTGCCAACGGTTCCAGCCAAAATGCGGAAGCCAAAGACTTCTGGCCGTTCCGATTTCTTCCGCCGCACGGGAAAGTACTGAGTGAAGGAGAGCGTCGGTTGGTAGGTGCGGACATCGCCTCCCAAACCAGCCAGCGCGACAGCGAGCGAAAGTTCACGACCCGAGGTCGGATCGACACTGGCGTTACGTGTGTCGTAACTAAAACTCCCAGTGATCCGGCTAGTGATGATGTTTGGCTGGGCGTATATCACTGGGATAAAACGATCAGGATTGTCGGTTCGGTTAACCTGCGGATCCGTCACGCTGGTTGTTGAAAACTGATATGACGCTCCAACTCGCGAAAATTGGGTGAAAGGTCGTTTACGGTAAAACTCCGAGAGCGGCGCGCTCAAGAAGATGGAGCCCCCGTATGAATCGCGCGTGAACAGGTTTTCCTCGTTAACATTTAGGAAGTCGATTGTTGAACCGGACAGACCTTGCTGAGCGTCAAGATTCTGAGAAAGAAATGTACCTTCACCGAAGAACTTCTGACTGAAAGCAAAGATCGAAAAGCCCGCAGTGATAGGCCGGTTTTTGATATACGGCTCGGTAAACGAAAACTGGATAGACCGCTGGCGATTGCCTGCGGCCAGGTTAATCGAGAGTATTTCACCGCGACCAAGGAGGTTGTTGGTGGAATACTCGAGTCCAAAGAACGAACCTCCGATGCCGGAGATTCCCCCGTTAAAAGAGATCTGCTGGCGGCCGCGTTCCGTTACCTTCAGGTTGATGTCAACGGTGGCCTCTTCGTCGTTTGTGCGGAAGTCCGCGTCTTTGTCTTTATCAATTGGCTCGAAGTAACCACTCTGGTTCAGCTTGACAACTGAATACTCCCAGTAAGACAGGTTGTAGATATCACCTTCATTAATAAGGACTTCGCGACGCATCACGTTATCGCGCGTGAAGGTGTTGCCCACGAACTCAAGGCGACGCAGGGTGAATTGTTTGCCTTCTTCGATGGTGACGACGAAGTCTACAATGCCCTCGTTTGAATTTTGCGGGCTGTCTTTAAAGGTTGGGTTTGGCTCAGCTGCGTATTCAATGAAGCCCTGTGAGCCGTAAAGTTTCTTCAGATTCTCATACAAAGCCTTGCCGATCTTCTCACCGTTGGCAATGTCGCCCTTGTTGAGTCCAATGACTAGACGGATCTGATCCTCTGAGTAAATCGAGTTTCCCTCGATCTTCATCTCCCCAATACGATAGAGCTTACCCTCCATAATGGGGATAGTGACGCGAAGTCCTTCGTCCACCGACGAGAGAAATGGCAGCGGGATGAAGAAACCTGTCCGGCGGGGCCCAACTCCTTCAACCCGAGGTTCGCCGTGTCGCGCCTGAAGATAGCCCTTTGAGCGCATGTAGTTGTCTACCACCCGTAGATCAACCTCGAGCTTCTCGCGATCGAGAATGTCCTGACCCTTGAAGCGGCTAATTAGCCCGGCTTCCTTAACATATTTCATGGCGCCGCGAAGCTTGCCATCGCTGAAGACGGTGTTGCCTTCGAATTGAACGTCCACGACGCGAACGCGATCTCCCTCATTAATAACGAATGTGATGGCGCGCGAAGTGGCTGAAACTTCTTCTCCCTTTTCCTCAACAGTGGCGTTTGGATGTCCCCTTGCGGCCAGCAGTTCCTTTAGCACACGGATCCCGTTGCGGACTTTGACGGGATCGTAAATGCTTTCCTTGGAAACCCCTACGCGTCTTTCGCGAAAAGCCTTGAGCACGTCAGACTCCGCCACGCTTTTTAAGCCTTCAAACTGAAGATCCCGAATAATCGGCAGCTCGTTGACCTCAAATATTACGTTGACCCCGCCGCGCGCGCCTTCCTCGGTCAGGACCCGGGTGGCGGTTTTATCGAAGAAACCCAGTGCCAGAATCGCCTGCAAGTCCCGCTGAATCTGCTCTTCATTGAAAGGATCACCCTGCTTCGTTTGGACGTAATAGAGCACGTCATCCTTTCGCAGGCGACGGTTACCGGTAATATCCACTGATTCAACGAGGCGTTGGTTCGGCTGGGTCTGTTGGGCTTGCGCGCGTCCCGGCGCGGCGATCAAAGAGGCCAGAAAGAAAATTGCGCTTAGAAGGGTGAGCATGAACACGCGATATGAGTGCATTAGCGCCGATTCCCTCTGTGGTTCTTACCGGATCTCAGATACTTCAGGGAGCCTTTTGAGGCGAAATTAATGTTTTCGAGAAATAAAGGCAAAAAACCAAACACAGGCACCAGCCGAACAAATACAAACTGTCACGCTTGGATTCCCAAGTGTTAGTGACTCGTTGCCACACTAGTCCAGCAAAGTCGCGCATTATAACGGCAAAAAAGTCCAATGTCCAAAGTCATTGGGCGCTAATTGACTTTGGATATTGGACTTTTCGCTATTCAGCACCAAACGTCAATGGATCAGTAGGGCATCGTCGGGTGCCTCGACGTCCACCGGACGGTGTGTCAGTTCAACCCCATCGACGTAAATTTCTAACAGCGAAGCCTGGCCGAGTTGACCCTGAATCAGAGCCTCCGAGAGGGGGTCTTCCACATGCTTTTGCAGCGCACGGCGAAGCGGGCGTGCGCCGTAGGAGCGATCGGCGCAAGTTTTATCCACGATCCAGCGCTTCGCCTCAGGCGTAAGCCTTACTTCCAGGCCGTGCCGGGCCATCGTCTTATTCATCTGGTCAACCTGAAGCTGAACCACTTCGAGAAGCTCATCGTCCAATAACTGATCAAAGATGATGATCTCGTCGAGCCGGTTGATAAACTCAGGATTGAAGGTCTGGCGCACCTGCGACATTACCATCTCTTCCATCTTGTCGCGCGATGCTTCGGAAGAGCCCTGGAAGCCCATGGTGCCCTTCTTCTGAATGAAGCGGGCCCCGATGTTCGAGGTCATAATGATAATAGCGTTCTTGAAGTCGATGGCGTTACCAAGGGCATCGGTGAGCACTCCATCCTCAAAAACTTGCAGCAAAATGTTGAAGACGTCGGGATGCGCCTTCTCGATTTCATCAAACAGCAGGACGGAATAAGGCGCGCGTTTGATGCGTTCAGTGAGCTGACCACCTTCCTCGTGTCCCACATATCCGGGGGGAGAACCAATTAGCTTGGAGACCGAGTGCTTCTCCATGAACTCCGACATGTCAAAGCGGATCATTGAACGTTCGCTGCCAAACAGGAATTCAGCGAGAGATCGCGCAACCTCGGTTTTGCCTACACCAGTGGGTCCCAGGAAAAGAAACGAACCCACGGGTCGCAAAGGATTTTTCAAGCCGGCGCGGGATCGACGTATCGCTCGAGCCAGGGCCGAGATTGCCGGACGTTGGGAAACTACTCGCATATGCAGTTCGCTTTCAATCCGTAACAATTTGCGCGTCTCTTCTTCCTTAAGAGAAGTTATGGGGATACCAGTCCAGCGCGCGATCACCTCCTCGATATCATCGCGAGTGACCTCCGCGGCGACGAGGGCATCTTCGTTTGTATCGCGCACACCTGGAGTTTCATCGTAGGAACGCGACCAGTCAGACAGCTGATTCCAGTCGGCCAGATTGCCCTGTTCCCGCCGAACGCGTAGTTTTACCCGAGCTCCTGCCTCGTCGAGCACATCGATAGCTTTATCCGGAAGAAATCGATCAGGAATGTAGCGATGGGACTGGTAGACAGCCGCAGTCAGAGCGTCGTTGGTATAGCGAACCTGATGGAAACTCTCGTAACGTTCGCGCACTCCAGCCAGAATCTCCACCGCTTCCGCTTCTGAAGGTGGTGGCACCTTGACCGCCTGGAAGCGCCTTTCAAGCGAGCGATCTTTCTCGATCGACTTGCGGAACTCGGAGGGAGTGGTGGCCCCAATGCATTGAATCTCACCGCGCGACAAGGCCGGTTTCAAAATATTCGCCGCGTCCAGTGAGCCCTCGGCCGACCCAGCTCCCACCAGCGTGTGCAGCTCGTCGATGAAGACAATGTACTGAGGGTTTTCGATCAACTCGCGCATGATTTGTTTCAAACGCTCTTCAAACTGGCCGCGATACTTCGTGCCAGCCACGATCAGCGAGAGATCTAGTGAAAGGATTCGCTTGTTCTCGAGGAATGAAGGAACGTCGCTATGGACGATGCGCTGGGCAAGGCCCTCGACAATCGCCGTTTTTCCTACGCCGGGTTCACCGATCAGCACGGGATTGTTTTTAGTGCGTCGGCAAAGTATCTGCACTACCCGCTCTATTTCAGCTTCACGCCCGATCAATGGATCAAGTTTGTCGTTAGCAGCGTCCTCAGTGAGATCCCGGGAAAACTCTACCAGGTGAGGTGTGTCTTTCTTCTGTGCACCGCGAGTGTCCGCTCCTGACTGCCGCGCTATTTCGTCCCGGACAGCGTTTAGCCGGAGACCCCGTTCGTAAAGAATTTCAGCGGCCATTGAGCGCTCTTCCCTCAAAAGTCCGAGTAAGAGATGCTCAGTGCCAATGTGCCGATGCTGAAGCCGGTCGCTCTCTTCATGAGCGTAGGCGAGCACTCGTTTCGTTTCCGGGGCCAGGGGCAATTCAACGGAAGTGGAAATCTTTTCCCGCAACAGGGTGCGACCTTCGATCTCCTTGCGAATAGACTCAATTGAAACCTGCGCGCGTGGGAAGAAACGCCCGGTTAAGGTCTTGTCTTCGCGCATCAGTCCCAACAGCAGATGTTCCGGCTCGATTGCCGGCGCTCCGAATTGAGAAGCCTCGTAGCGCGCGAAGAAAATTACGCGTCGCGCTTTTTCGGTGTAGCGTTCAAACATTGGGCGTACCGAGAAGACTCTTTCTATGATTGCCGAGCCGGGTGGAAGTAACAACCGAACGGCATGTGGCTGCATTATAACCCATCAGGGAAGGCGCAAAGAAATCATTGTTGGTTTCACGAGGATAAAAGTCCTAACCGGACAACGATTTCAGACCCTCCCAGATTAGTGCAGTCTTCCATCCTTTAGAACCAGAATACGGTCGCAGAGTTGTGCCAACCGTTCATTGTGTGTGGCCAGCAGCACAATCGCGCCGCGGCTACGGGCGTAGGCAACCAGCGTTTCGCCAATCTCTCCAGCAAAAGACGCGTCTAAATTGCCGGTAGGCTCATCCGCTATAACCAGCGAGGGCTGAGTAATTAACGCTCGGCAGACAGCAACCCTCTGTTGCTCACCACCGGAAAGTTGCCCTACGGGTTGGGCGACCCGGCTGCCGAGGGCCAGGTTTCCCAGGGACTGAATTGCCTGAGTCATAGCTTCGCGGCGGCCCTTTCGGGCAATCATCAGCGGCAAAGCCACATTTTCGGCAGCGTTCAGATCGGAAAGCAGGTGGTGAAACTGAAAAACGAGGCCGATGTGATTACTGCGAAACTTGGCAAGCGTTGCCGGCGAAGCGCTGGTAATTTCAAGCGGGCCCAAGGCAATTCGCCCGTGATCCGGTTCTTCGAGGCCAGCGACTAAGTGCTGCAACGTCGACTTGCCCGCCCCTGACGCGCCCATGATAGCCACTGCCTCGCCCGCGTCTGCGCCAAAGGAGACTCCCCGCAGCACCTCAAGTCTTTCGCCCGCGCGATCCAAAAAACTCTTTCGGAGATCGGTAACGGAAAGTCTAAAGTCCAATCTCCAATGTCCGTCAGTATCTCTGCCTTGAACGCCAATGGTCCGACCGTCGATTTGGGGCTTTAGAGGTTGGACTTTGGACATTCGACTAGTCGGCATCTCGAAGCATTTCCACAGGCCGGGTCCGCACAGCCGCACGAGCAGGGTAGATAGTCGCCGTCCAGCTGAGTATGAAAGCCACCAGGGCCGCCAAAAGGACGTCGCCGGGTTCTGGGTGAAAGGGCACGTAGGTGATCGAATAGACATCAGCCGGCAAACTGACGAGTTGGTACCGGTTGCCAACCAGGCATGCCACGATGCCGAGGGATACGCCCAGAACCGCGCCGAGGGCTCCGATGATGGCGCCTTCAATCATAAAAATCGCTCTGATGCTTTTGCTGTCCGCGCCGATAGCACTGAGTATCCCGATGTCCCGACGCCGTTCCACCACAACCAGGATCAGTGTAGTTGTGATATTCAGAGTGGCTATCAGAACTATCAGAACAATGATGAACAGCCCCATTCGCCTTTCGAGCGCCAGGGCATTAAATAAAGGTCGGTTGGCTTCCTCCCAATCGACGGTCGTGTAGGAACTTCCCAAACTGGCGCGGATGTCCGCGGCGACCCGCCTGGCATCGTAGATATCCCCCAGCTGTAGGCTGATCACGGACGCAGATTGAGGCGCTCCGGAGAATTCGGAAGCGACGTCGAGCGGCAGATATATCCAAGTCGAGTCGTATTCAAAAAGTCCCGAGCGAAAGATCCCGGCCAGGCGCACATTTCGCTTGACTGGATTGACGGTCTCCGAATTCGTGTTAGCCGAGATGATCTGCGCGATCTCGCCAACCTTGAGCCCTGTTCGTGCTGCCAATTCTGAACCAATAAGAACGGTGGGCAAATCTTCGGGTCTGCTTTTGCCCTCAACGATTGCTGCCATGGACCCTTCGATGACGGAGTCCTTAACTTCATTGAGTGCCTGCTCCGAGTTCTTATCCAGACCGCGAAGCACGGCGTAAGCAGCACCTCTTGACCCGACCAGCATAGCGCCGTCGTAGCTTGTGGCCGCGGCACTAGTAACGCCGGGAGTTGTTTTGATCCGCACCGAGAGGCTTCGGTAGTCACTGATGGGCCGGCCATCAGCCCGCATAACATTTATGTGAGCGGTCCCGCGCAGGATCTTTTCGCGCATCTCATCACGAAAACCGTTGGCTAAAGCGAGCGCCACAATAAGGGTGGAAACGCCCATGCCAATTCCCAGGATGGCGATCACTGCGGTCACACGCGCCAGCCTCCTATTGCGGCGGGATCGGAGATAACGTAAGGCGAGAAATAGTTCGTAGGGCATTGCTACTTACGAGCTTCAGCTGATGTTGAATACTCCTACGCTCGTCCTGGAGGACACTTTTTTGTATCTTCCGGTCTGTTTTCCGGCAGCAACCTCTTAAGGTCCGGGGCATCGGTGGCAGAGGTGTCTGTTGCCGGCCTCAACTCGTAGATAGCTGACGTTACCCGCTTGAAGCGAAAACGCTTTTCGAGATCGACGATCGCTGGAGTTTCCTTCCGCTGCCAGCCACACGGCAACCACCACCGCGGATCAGCGTCAATAAAAACTCGGCGTCCTTGAGTCAGGTGTTCCTCAATGATCGGAACGAGGTTCTCTCCCGGCCAGCCGCCGCCCGTACCGATGGTTTCCCATTTGCCGGCGCCGATCGCTTTCCAATATATGACGGCGATCGTTTGAGCTCCGGAAATCATGACTGCGTCGGGCGGCACCTTGACCAGTTGCCCGCGATAAGCTTTGCTCATCGCCCGCCTTTCGATGAATTCCTGGCTGAGCGGTCGGATTAAGAGGCCGAATACTATTCCCAACCCTATGAGTACTGCAAAACACGAAGCGAAGGCTAAACGCGCGCTCCCTAGAAGTCGTGCAAATGCGCGAATCAGGTAGTCAGCGGTTAGGGGTGCCAACGCCGGCAGACCGGTTAGGAAATAGCGCCAGTTAATCGTTGTGCTGTAGTTCATAAAGAGTAATAGGTCGGCAAGCAAACCCATCAACCCGAGTAACAATAGTGGCGAGAGTTTGCGTCGACGCCATTCGCGGGCAGCGGCGAAAGGAAGCGCCAGAAACACTAGAGGCGCGCTGATAAAAAAGTACATCACAAAAGGCACGACGTTGCGGATGCCGACGGGGTGGCGCGCCGATTCCTTGCCCATAGACTCGCGCCAACCGAACCAACTGGTCCGATAGTGCGAATCGGTGAGAAACCAGTAACCAAACCAACCTCCGGCCAATAAGAGAAATATGACGAGCGAGACTGCTATGAGAGCCATCTCACGCCGGCGCAGGTTCCGACCCAGAGCGAATGGCGCCAGCGCCAGCCACGCCGCATAAAACCCCATCGTCTCGCGGAGGTTAACTCCCAGCCCCAGCAGAGCGGCGCCGATTACCAGCAGCGAGGTTCGGCCCTGTTGGATCCCGCGGAGATGAATGATCAAAGCGACCGCAAGGAGTAAGACGGAAGGGACGTCCGTCATCACCTGCCCGCCATAAAGAATGAATATTGGAGAGAAAACTACAAAGAGGACTGCGAGGGTCGCTGAGTAGAGGGAACCCGTGACGTCTCGGGCGAGTATCCAGCAGGCCACCACAGCCAGAGGCACCTGGGCCACCACCGCGTACTTAAAGATCAGGTAAGCATTCTCCGGCGGCACGTTAAAAAGCGCATGGACCACCTGGTAGAGCACGTGATTGCCGAAGATAAAAAGATTGCGGCCCAGGGCCATGGAGGACGGATATCCGGCAAGCGAGAGGATTGTGTAGTCAATAGCATCCCAATCCCCAATGAAGGGATCCGTAAAGTAGAGCGTTAGCGTGACAGAAATTAGTGCCGGCGGAAGCCACCAGGACCACGCGTCCCAAAAGGACGGGAGGGACAGAGCATGCCGTGCCCTTGCCACTGATAAGTGGTTGTGATTAAAAGCGTCAGCCGTTTCCGGCGTGCTTGTCGTTTGGCGGGCCCGATTCAACGAGTTGAGTCTCAGCCGACGCTTCCGGCCTTTTCACCATCTTCACACGATTGCCCTGCGCATTGTACTCAACTTCATCCATGATGTTGTAGATAAGCAACACCCCCCGACCTGACGACTTAAAGAGGTTAGCCGGATCACACGGGTCAGGAATGTCCTGGACGTTAAAACCTTCTCCTTCGTCTTCCACCGTGAAACTGGCTTCCTTGGGTGTCAGCTCAGCAGTGATGCGGACGAGCTTTGTGGGGTCGTTCTTATTACCGTGCTTGACTGCATTTACGAAGGCTTCGTCGAGGGCGATGAGAAGATTGGATCTTTCCGGCTTGATCAACCCCAGTTTGGCCACACGCTCCAGTAGATATTGCAACACACCATTCATTAGCGCCAGATCGCTTGGTAGTTCAAATTCGATCTTTTCGTGAACATGGGGTAGGACCCTGGGGTCGTTAACATATCGAAGTTTGTGAGAAAGAGTTTGTTCCACGATTTCACGGAGCTCGTCTTTGTTGTAGGGCAGCCGGAGGTAGTTGGCCGCGCCCATTTTGAAGGCCTTGATCACATTAGGTTGTGGTCCGTTTGGTGAGACGGGTACGAGCAGGTGTTTGCGTGGGAGGTCGCCAACCGCCTGGGCATTGGGATCCGCGTCTTCGGTCAGATCGCTGATAATTAGATCAAACTGGTCCAAGTCTTCCCAAGCAAGGGCCTCCCCGCGATCGCCGGTACCAGTCACGGCGTGGCCCAAATTGCCCAGAACCTGCTCGAGTATGGCGCGCAGCTCATCGTTATTATCGACGATGAGAATCCTACGTTTCTGCATCCAGCTCCAATCTGTCTTAATGTCCGAGGGAGAGAACGGGGAACGCACGGCCGGCGCTTCCAAAGGTACTGTACGATAGTGCGTCGTGCCGCGTTCGAAATATATCAGAAAGGCACGAAAGAGCTAAACAAACAAAAAGATACGATCCACGAAATCCCGCTAAATAACACTAACCGCTGCGAGTCGGTTCGGGTTGGTTTTTGATCGCTTAGATCCGGTCGGGGCGAGTTGGCCTTAGCCTTAATCGCTTGTCACTCATCACTTATCACTTATTACAGTTCTTAGGCTAGACTACGCCCTCTTCTCACTCATGGCACAGCGCGGAACACTACAAACAACTCTTGAGTTCGCCCTTGCACGCACAATTATCTCCGGGCTGGGGGCGTTGCCGCGTCCGGCCGCGGTGGCTATCGGCCTGCTGTTGGGCCGAATTGCTTACGGGCTGCCCGGAGGACTAAACCGCACCGGGCAACGTAATCTACAGATCGCCTTTCCGGAAAAGAGCGACGCCGAGCGGCAACAACTTCTGCGGGGAAGCTTTGAGAATCTTGGCAGGCTGCTCGGTGAGTTCAGCCAGCTGCCTCACGCTACCCCCGAAGCGCTTCGTAAGCTGATCGAGTATGACCAGGTTGGTTTGTCTTATTTGCGGGAAGCGAAAAAGAATGGTCGCGGAATAATCTTCTTAACCGGCCATGTAGGCTCCTGGGAGCTGCTGAGCTTTGCATGGTCCGCCCTCGAGTATCCCATCAGTTTTCTGGTTAGACCTATAGACAACTCGCGCGTCGAAGCAATGATCGAGAAAGTCAGAACGCGCTTTGGCAATCGCGCTATCGACAAGAAGAGCGCTGCGCGCCAGTCCCTGCGGGTGCTGCGCGAGGGCGGCACGCTGGGAATTCTTTCCGATCTCAACTCCCATCCAAACGAAGGGGTTTTTGTACCTTTCTTTGGCAAACTGGCCTGCACTTCAGCGGGTATTGCGACTCTCGCGCTGAAAACCGATGCAGTAGTGATTCCAACTTGCGCCGTCTGGGATAAGCAAAAGAAACGTTATTTCTTTCACGGCGACCCGCCGGTCGAGTTGGTGCGTACGGGCGATCATCGCAAGGATGTCGAACTCAATACCGCGCGCTTTGCTGCGGCAATGGAAAGGATGGTCAGGCTTTATCCGGAACAGTGGTTGTGGATTCACAAACGTTGGAAGACGCGGCCGCCAGGGGAGCCGGACCTTTACGAGTAGGAGAACGGCAGGAGACAGCTGACGGTAGGAGGCAGTAAGCATTAGGCAGACGGCGCAAACAAAGGTAGCGTTAGACACGATTCACGAAATGACACTAAGATTTCGTGTCGCTTCGCGTGACTTCGTGGATCGTGTTTGATGTAGTACTGAGGTAAGTAAACTGGGTACGATTCTAATAGTTCAAAGTAACTTTTCCGTAGGCCTATGTTCTTGTAAAAAACGAAGTTATATTCTCTAGGACGCACACAAGGCCAGCGCTGAGAGCAGTACCAAGGCGATGATTCTAATGGTTCGTGGGCGCATCAAGGCTGGACGAGACTACCAACTCGCTTGCTACAGACTCAAGGGAACGCTACAGATTTGATCGTAACTTATCGCTCGGTCTAGCTTTTCGTTATACTCGCTTCAGTTCCAACCAAACTTCCTATGCAAGCTTCCGCCGAGCGACAATTCAGGGGTGCGCGTTCCAAACAGGAAACGGTCGAACGCGCGTATACCTTTGCTGACCTCTCAGCTTATCCGCCGAAGAAGCGCTTTTTGATTAGGACGGCAGACCTCGGCTTCTTTCTTCTCATTAAACTGATTGGCATGACCCTGCGGTTTGAAGTTAACGGTTGGGAAAACTGGGAGGCGGCTTCCCGCGATGGTGGCTTGCCTATCTATACCTTCTGGCACAACCGTGTGTTTCTAGCCACCTACTTCTTTCGGCGCCGGCGTATCGTCGTGATGACCTCAAAGAGTTTCGATGGCGAGTACATCGCGAGGTTCATTCAAAGATTCGGCTATGGCGTGGCGCGCGGTTCGAGCACACGCGGCGGCGTTGGAGCAGTCGTTGAGATGGCCCGACTGGTGCGAGCCGGATGCCCGACGGGTTTCACGATGGACGGCCCCAAGGGTCCGAAATACCTAGCCAAGATGGGCGCAGTGCTGCTCGCGAAAAAGACCGGGCAGCCGATCCTGCCCTTCACCATCACGGCCTCCAGTTTCTGGTCAGCCCGGAAGAGTTGGGACCAATTTCAGGTGCCCCGACCCTTTGCGCGTGCTCGGGTAGAAATCGCTTCTCCGATCCATGTTCCGGCCGAAGCCGATGAAGCTGCGCTCTTATCAAAACTGGAGGAATTGCAGCGGGCGCTCGATGAGATCACACTCCGCGGTGATCAGTGGCGCGTGAGCTAAGCGGGGTTTTGGAATCTATGGGCGAAGAGAGTTCGCAAGTGATTGTTATTGCCGGGCCAACGGAGCGGGAAAAACGACGCTTGCTCCTTTTCTCCTGCGCGACACACTTAAGCTGCGGGAATACGTGAACGCTGATCCGATCGCACTTGGGCTCTCAGGCTTTGACCCGGCAATGTAGCCTTTAAAGCTGGCCGGGTGATGATGAATCGGCTGCATGAGCTTGCTGGCCAAAGAAAGTCTTTAGCGTTCGAAACCGCTCTCGCTGCCAGGTCTTATGCTGCCTGGATTGAAAAACTACGCGCGAGGGTTACGACAGTTGATGTTTCTATGGTTGCGAAGTCCTGACCTGGCAGTTCCTCGTGTGCGGCAGCGCGTGCGCTCTGGGGGCCATGACGTGGCGGAACAAGTTATCCGCCGTGAAGATACCATGCAGGCTTGCATAACTTCTGGGCGCTTTACCAGCCGTTGGCTGACGCGTGGTCCGTATACGATAATTTAGTCTTATCGGAGCCAGTCTCGATTGCCTCAGGAAGTGCAACGCGTCCGTTGATGGTCCTTGAGACGGTTTCATGGACAAATTTCTCTAAGAGCAAACCATGAGCGAAACCAAACCGATTCTAACCAGAGATTTCTTTGCTGAGCACGCGAAAGATATCGAGAAAATCCTACGGCACGCCGTCAATCAGGCCCTGCTAATGCACAAGCAACTCGGTAATCCCATTGCTACCTGGAAAGACGGGAAAGTGGTCATCGTCCCGCCCGAAGAGATTGTCATTTTGTCTGATGTCAACTCATCAAAAGAGTAAAGAGGAGCGGCGTTTCCGCGCGGGCCTGGTAGCGCTAGTAGGCCGTCCGAATGCCGGCAAGTCAACGCTCCTGAACCGGCTGGTGGGCCAAAAGCTTGCGGCGGTTTCAAACAAGCCACAGACCACTCGCTTCCGGATTCAGGGCGTCATCACCCGACTCGATGGTCAGATAGTCCTGGTCGATACGCCCGGTGTTCACAAACCCGGATACGAGATGAATCGCCGGATGATGTCCACCGTGCAGGACGCCCTGCTGGGCGTAGACCTGGTGTGTCTGATTCGCGATGCTTCGGTGAGGACCGGCAATGGGGATCGATTCGTTTTGGATCTGGTTCAAAAGTCAGACAAACCGGCGCTACTGTTACTCAACAAGATCGACAAACTGGAAGACAAGTCAGCCCTGCTGCCGCTGATCGATTCGTACCGCAACGAATATGAGTGGCAGGAGATTGTGCCCATATCTGCTTTGCGAGGAAGCGCCTTGGATGTGGTGCTTGATCAGATGATCCAGCACCTGCCGGAATCCGAAGCTCTCTTCGGCGAAGACGAGCTTACTGATCAATCGGTGCGCTCAATGGTCGCTGAGATCATTCGCGAGAAGATTCTGCAGACAACGGAAGAAGAGATTCCTTACGTCACTGCGGTGGTAACCGAAAAATGGGAAGAGGTGCGCGAGGATTTCACGCGAATCTACTGCGCAATATTCGTCGAGAGGCCGTCGCAAAAGAAGATCATTATCGGCAAGGGCGCGTCACGTTTGAAAGAGATTGGCATAGACGCACGTATGGAGATCGAGCAGCTTCTGGGCCACCGCTGCCACCTGGAGTTATTCGTAAAGGTCGAGGAAGAATGGCGCAACAAGGAACATCTGCTGGATGAAATGGGCATCGGGCGGTAGCCACGCTCTGGGCAGACCGCGCAAAACCAAGCACGATCCACGAAAGCACACGAAGCGGCACGAAAGAGCTTAATTCGAGTCATTTCGTGTGCTTTGTGTATCATCTTATTCTGCCAGTTTAAAAAGACATTGAACGCTCCGAAAGAACAACAACGGAGGTGCTGGTGGTACGGCCTCGATCTAATTATCACGAGCGAAGCGCGCGAGGCTGTTGAATACGCACTTATGGAGGCTGGCGCGTTAGGTACGGAAACGGAGGAAGGTGACCATGGTCTTCTCCGCGTGACGGCGTATTTCGATAATGTGCCTGAACGTGAACGCGTTCGAATGGAGCTACAAGAAGCGCTGCGAATTTATAGCCTGCCGTCCTCATCAGTTCGCGATATGAGCGTGCGCGAAGTTGCCGACCAGGATTGGCTTGGCGAGTGGAAGAAAAGCTGGCAGCCGGTGGTAGTGGGAGAGCGGTTCATCATCGCGCCGCCGTGGAGCGAAATTCGGAATGCTCTCGACCTTGTCGTGATTCGCATCGAACCGGGGATGGCCTTTGGCACGGGCACCCACGAAACCACTCGCCTCTGTCTCGCGGCCATCGAAAAGCATTTCGACGGTGGAAGTTTTCTCGACGTCGGGACGGGCACGGGCATACTGGCAATCGCCGCAGCCAAGCTCTTTCCCGAGGCTCGCGTTGAGGCTTGTGACACTGATGCTGAGGCGATTGGCATCGCGGAAGAGAATGCGCAACTCAACGGACTGGCAGACATCTTCTTTCGCGTGGGAAGTGTTGAGGAGGGGACAGCGTCAGCCGATTGCGTCTGCGCCAATCTCACCGCCGACACGATCACCCAGATTCTTCCCAAATTGATTGGCGCCACCTGCGGCCGCCTCATTCTCTCCGGCATTCTCGATACGCAGAGAGACACTGTCCTCACGCGTCTTCAGGAACTTGGAGTGTCAGAAGCACCCGAAGTTATCGGTGAAGGCGAGTGGGTTTGTATTGTGGTCTAAGCATAATGACTCGTCGCAGATTCTACGCGCCCTCTAAGGCATTCAGTTTTGATCTCAAGAGCCTGACACTCCAGGCTGAAGAGGCTCGACATCTTCGCGACGTGTTGCGTTTGCGGCCAGGTGACCGGGTCTACGTTTTCGATGGCGCCGGTAAAGAGTTTGATTGCTCGATCGAGGAGAGTCGCAAGGATCGGGCACGGCTGAAGGTTTTGGCCGAGGTCGCACCCGCCCGGCCCGAATCTCCGCTACAACTGACGCTGGCAGTCGCCCTGTTGAAGAGCGACAAGTTTGATCTGGTTGTTCAAAAAGCGACCGAGTTGGGTGTCGCTCGCGTCGTTCCGGTAGCAACCAAGCTCGCGGACATTCGTTTGCGCGATGACTCTGACGCTGACAAGCGGGTCACTCGCTGGCAACGGATTGCGGTGGAGGCGTCCAAGCAGTCCGGACGCGCGCTGGTGCCCGAAGTTACTCATCCAATTTCCTTCTCTGAGCTGGTAAAGGCCACGGACGCTGCCGGGCAATTGAAGTTGATGTTCTCTGAGCGCGAAGGACAATCGCTTTTGGAAATGAAAAACATTCTGGATGCCAATCAACACCGGATTACAGCCCTTGTTGGTTCAGAAGGTGGTTGGACGGATGAGGAGATCTCTCTGGCACGCGACAATAGCTGGGGCGTCGTGACGCTGGGCGGACGAACGCTGCGGGCCGAAACTGCCGCTATTATCGCTGCGGTGTTGTTACAAAACCTCTACGGCGATCTAAGCTAGCGCGCTCTAATTCAACGTTTAACTTTGGAATGCGCCGGCAGAGCGAAGCGGGACGGAGCTTTGGATTCGATTCTCGCGCTATACATCCAACGCGGTGTCGCGCCGCGCTTCCCACCGCAATCCAGAAGCTCGCTCTAACCCGGCCTATGCAACTTCGCCAACATCTCTTCGGCGATCCGCTTGTCGCGCTCAATCTCAAACGCCCAATTAGGATCCGCTGCAGCATTCAAGACCAGCTCGAGTTGTTCTTGCGAGAGAGCCCGCTCATCTGATTCCATCAACAACTCGGCAAAATAGATTCGCGTCACAGTATTCTCCGGCGCAAGATTGACGGCCGCTTTGTAGTTAAGGAGTGCGCGAGCGGACCCACCACCCAGGCAGCCTGGAAGTTTGTGTTGCAGCCGGGCGAGCAATCGCAAGGGTCCAGCCCCGTGATACGACGAATCAATTTGGATTGCCCGCTGCAACTCGCGCATTGCTCGCCGGACTTTCCTGATGGCAAGAACTCGTCTCTGCATTTGCGCAGCAAGTGCCAGATTTACCGCCAGCCAAAAATGGCCCTCTACTTGTTCGGGCGCGGTTGCGACTGCTTGCTCACAGGCGCTGACTCCCTGGCAATGATTTGAGAGAGCTGAGCTATTATCCGGCGCCTCCTGACCGAGAAAAAACAGCGCGCGACCCAGCCGCCAGAGAATTTCGTATTCATTTCCTCCGGCGCTTCTTAGAATCGCGATGCTCGCGCGAACGCTTTCGATCCGTTGTCGTTCCGAATAGAGTTTGTCAGCTTGTCTGATAATTGCGTGAATAGCATTCCCCGCTCTTTGGTAGGTCCTGATTTGAGTTTTTCCTGGGGTTTCGTGTGATGCGATTCAAGTCCGCAATTCCTTGGTGTCTTAACCGGATTGCGACCGACAACATGAACGATCCACGAAACTACAGGGGACCTGGAAATGGTTCAAGTTCAAGGGGGAAGGTAGCCCCCTGGGAAAGGAGTAGTCAAGCATCCCATATGTTCGTCGAAGTGTGTAAGGCCAGCTAAGGAGTAACTAGGAACCCGACTGGCAATCGAAAGAGTCAGGGCGGAAACTCTACCCCTAAGGTTGGCGGAGAAACGCGGAGTTGAGCAGAGGTTGCGAGGTGAAGCGTAAGACGCTGAATCTGGTAGTTAGCCCCGTTATTGTGGTGAATTCGGGCGGGCCGATTCCTTTGTGGTGGACGCAGGCAAGAAAGGCTGTTGCGATAGAGACGAGTGATGGCCAACCGCTCCGGGGTCGCAGACAGCATCGAGCAACACAGAGTGAACGTGAACGAACCAGGCTGGTCATCAAGTTCTTGGCGGGGAGTGAACACCGTCGAGTATGCCGGACCAACTGTAAAAAGGAGGGCGGCAAAGGACAATGACTTGGGATGGAGGCCGGGATAGCGAAGAAGCCGGGTAATGCCGGTGGAGTGAAGGCCTCCACAGCTTTCAGTCGTGGGTGGACAAACATCTACTACACGCAGAGGTAGAGAGGAGATGGCAAGAGACCTAACACGAATAGGGGAGCGGGCGCGAAAGATGAGAGAGGAGCGGTTCACATCGCTTTATCATTATGTGACCGACCAGGACCATCTGAGAGCCAGCTATGCGGACCTGCGCGCGAATAGCGCGCCGGGAATAGACGAAGTAGGGAAAGAAGAATATGGAGCCAACCTTGAGAGCAATCTTAAGGAGCTAAGCGAGCGGTTGGGGCGGATGGGCTATCGGCCGCAACCAGTGAAGCGGGTCTATATTCCGAAACCGGGCACGAGTAAGCAGAGACCGCTAGGCATGCTGTGCTTTGAGGACAAGCTGGTGCAGGTGGCCCTGGTGAGGGTGCTGGAGCAGATATACGAAGCGGATTTTGTAGAAAGTTCGTACGGGTATCGGCCCGGCCGCACGCAGCACCAGGCTTTGGACCAGCTGGGGCGCACCATACAGCAGCGGAGAGTGAGCTATGTAGTTGAGGCGGACATCAAGGGCTTTTTGGATGCCGCTTCATAATGCCCTCCGATTCATGATTGGTTGTGAAAAAGACTAGGATGAGTATCTACGACCTTGATTCTCAAGCCTTTACGCCGACCGCAGCGAACATGGACTG
>JACCUI010000157.1 GCA_013811945.1 Pyrinomonadaceae bacterium
TTTAATGATTACTGGTCGAGACGTTGTTTACATTTCGAGCATAGATTGGGATAACTTGTGGCAGGGGCCGCAGGAGATCGCCAGGCGGTTAGCGCAAGCGGGCAATCGCGTGCTCTACATCGAGAATACCGGCATTCGTTCACCAGGGCTGCGGGATGCCGACCGCGTCGCACGACGCCTGAAGCTGTGGACGCAGTCGTGGCGCTCGCTCGGCGTGCGTCAGGCTGCACCCAATTTATATGTGAGCTCGCCGCTCGTCTTACCTCCTTTCGGTTCAAACTGGCGTCGCCAGTTTAACCGCCGCTACTTGCTCCCGCTAATCGAGCGCACTATGCGCAGCCTCGGTATGCGCGACCCGCTGTTGTGGACTTACCTGCCGACAGATACCGCGCTTGAATTAATCAACTCCCTGCGCACGCCGCAGAGCGTTGTAGTCTACTATTACGTGGACAATTTTTCTGTGCTTACGCCGCACACACAGCAACTAAAGCAAGCGGAGCAAGCGCTGATGCGTTTGAGCGATCTGATATTCACTACCTGCGTTGGATTGGCCGCGCACTGCACACCGTGGAATAGTAAGGTGCATATCATACCCTACGGCGTCAACCTCGACGCTTTCCCATTAGAAGAGACTCCTCATCGAGGAAACGGCGCGTCGAGTAATTCCCGCAGCGCTGCGCCCGGCGCGAAGCACGACGCTCCATCTGTTAAATCGCCAGTTATTGGCTATGTTGGTGGCTTGCACCGGCATGTGGATTTTGATTTGTTGACGGCAATGGCTGCAGCCCGCCCGCAATGGACGTGGGTCTGCATTGGCTCAATCCAAACGCTGAACGGCGGGAAGCTAGCCGCATTACCCAACGTGCATTTGCTGGGAGCGCAGCCACATCCTGAACTGGCGAGCTATATTCGCGACTTTGATGTTTGCATCGTCCCTTATGTAAATAGTCCGTATACGCAAACGGTCGTCCCGACGAAAATAAACGAGTATCTTGCGGTCGGCAAGCCGGTGGTATCGACGGCCCTGCCAGCGGTGTCAGATTTTAATGAACAACACCAGGTGCTTTTGACTACTGAGAATCAGCCGGAAATTTTTCTGCGCGCTATTGAGCTTGCCTTACGCTCGCCGAACAATGCTGCTGCCGTCGCGCGCCGGCGAGAGGTGGCATCGCTCAGCGACTGGCAGGCCCGCGTTGAGGTGATGAGTCAATTGATTCACACAGAACTGCAATCCAAGCGAGAGAAAGTTGGAGGCAGCAATGAACGGCCAAACATTTCTTGAGCGCCGTCGACGGCATAGCAGGAACCCGCCAACAAGCGGAACTGAAGGACGCCTGAATCGGAAAAAGTGATCGGGCGCGGTAGCGTCGACGGCGCTCGTCTTGCTTGCGCCCTCATCGGACGAGGACCGGCAACTCTAGAAGGCAGGCGTACTGGTGGGTAGTGGGTCGGTTTGCTTTCGGATAATCTCAGTCACACTGCGGCTTTAGCCCGATGTTAAAGCGAGCTCCGACACCTGGAACCGTTTTATGGTTTTCGTTCAAGCGTCATCCACTCGGCCCACTCCAAACCGTTAAAAGGGTTGGAAATCAGGGGCAAAGCTCTACCACCGGCTAAAGCAGCGGTGAGAATAAGAGTACGCAAGCTAACGACCCTGACGAGGAACGTATAGCGGACGGGTTTAAATCACGATGAAGTAGTGATCTGTTAAAACTGACCCACCACCGGCCTGACGGAAGTGCGCGAATTTTACTGGCGCCTGTGCGAGGAATCGGAATTCGTCGAGGATTAAAATAGGTAAGATAACCATTGAAGAACGGCGCTGGGTGCTGTACACTCTGCAAATTGCCCCCTCTCAGGCGAAATCTGCAGAAACACATTCAGAAGGAGAAAAACAAGAAATGACCAAGGTTCATTCAACCTTTCGCGGTGCTTTCTGTGCGCTCGCGCTCTTAGCTTGCTCTATGGCATACGCCTCTTCAGCACAGGCGCAAGGCGTGCTGCGCTTCGTTGCAAGCACTGGCAACGACGCTAACAACTGCTTGCGCACCACGCCCTGCCGCTCGATTAATCGTGGGGTTGAGAGTGCCCCGTCGGGCTCAGAACTCATTATACTCGACACGGCTGGCTACGGTCCGACGGTGACGATCGACAAGTCGATTACGATCACGGCTCCGTCTGGGGTCGCGGCCACCATTGCCACGCCGTCAGGCATCTCGATCACAATCACGAACGGCGACGTGGTCCTGCGGGGGCTAGTACTGATCGGACAGGGCACGGGCACGGATGGCATCGCCTTTCAGGCCGGAAGCTCGCTCTCGGTCGAAAATTGCATCATTAACGGCTTCACCAATGCAGGTATCAACGCCACAAGCGCCGGCGCTGCGTTGTTCGTCAAAGACACGACGATCAGAAACGGCGGCTTGGACGGAATCTTTGTCAGCGGCTTGTTTGCCACGATTTACAACTGCCGGCTGGAACGCAACGGTACTCTTAGTAGTGGCTTCGGCATCTTCGCATTTAATAATGCGCGGGTTACGGTCAGCAATACGGTCGCCGCGAATAACGGCTCTGGCTTCGTGGCGGAGGCCGACCTCGGCTCTGGAGCACAGTTGAACGCCGAGAACTGCGTGGCGGCAAATAATACGGCGGACGGATTTCGCGTCGCCGGCGCCGGCACGTCGATAATACGCGTCTCAAACTCGGCGGCGACGAACAACGCGAATGGGTTCAGACAGACTACCGGAACGTTTGAGTCGCGCGGTAACAACACCGTGCGCGGCAACACCAGCAACACGGTGGGGCTGATCACCCCCATCACCCCTGTCTAAGAGACCGCCGGCGCTTTTTCAAAGCAGTGCGAACAAGTAGGTATCATCTGAGCATTACGCCAAACTCTCGCACTAAAGCTAGAATAAGACTGGAAGATTCGCTGTGCCGTCCGCTTAATATAGGCGGACGGCCACAGCGTTTGCTGATATCGGGAGCGCCGTTCTTACACTCGTGCGCACTCGACTTCTAGTGTGCAACGCGCGCAAACTGTGTGCATGGCGGTCACCGAAGAAACGCAGCCGACCGTTTCAATCGCTTCTTCTCCACAACAGTCAAACTCCACTCCGGCACGCTCGCGCACAGGAAACTATCTTGCCGGTTTGCTCACCGGTTATGCCGTTGTCGCGGCCGCCATCATCATCAACCTGTGGCTGACGCCCTTTACGCTACGTTTCCTTGACCGTGAAGAGTATGCCGTCTTCGCTTTCACGAATGACGTCTGGGTGTGGCTGTTCCTCTTCGATCTCGGTACGACCGCGGGACTGCGCACGCAAGTAGCTCAACTCACAGGCCGCCCTGACACCGCGCACCTCAATCGGCTTGCCAGTACGTCCTTTTTCGCGCAACTCGTACTCGCACTCTGTGTGTTGATCGCGGGTGCGGCACTTTCCACACTGTTTCCATCGCTGCTCGGTGTAAGGCCCGACCTGCACGAAGAAGCAATGGCGGTCGTCGCGCTGCTGGTACTGGGAGCAGGCGTGTCGCTCGCGACACGCACGTTTTCCGTACTCCTAACGGCTCATCAGCAGACGCACGTCGACAATCTCATACAGTTGGCGATGCTCGTCGTGCGAGCGGCGCTGATCGTGTTGCTATTGGTGGCCGGGTGGAAGTTATACGCGCTCGCGGTTGCCGGGCTTATCGTGATCATTATGGGAGCGTTGCTGGCACTCGTGCGTTGCCGCGCCACGCTGCCCCGCTTGGCGATTAGTTTTGATTTTGCTTCGAGGGAGGCACTGCGCAGCGGCATCGGAGACCATGCGTTGTGGTTCGGTGTGCTCAATCTTGCCGCCTTTGTGGTCTATAACATGGATCGCGCCGTTGCCGCGCGCGTCGTCTCATTTGAGTCAGTGACCACCTGGACGTTGACCGGGCAAGTCTATTCCCTCGCGGGTGTTTTGATCATGCAGATGTCGACAACCGCCCTCCCCGGTTTGGGCCAACTTATTGGCGAAGGGGACACCCAGACAGCCTTCGCCACTTACCGCCGGTTAATCGTATTGTGTACAGGCATTGGGGTTGTTGCGGCTCTTACCTTGTGGGCGGGCAATGAGGCGTTTGTCGCGTGGTGGGTCGGCGCGAAACACTACGGCGGCGCATGGTTAGACGCGGCACTGGCGCTCAATCTGGTCTTCGCCGCGTGGACGATGTCGAGCAGGACGATGTTGATGGCGATGATTATGGTGCGCCCGCTGGCTTTATGCCGGACCGTTGAAGCGGCGATCAATCTCGGTCTTTCAATTTTCCTGGCACAGCGCCTCGGTTTAGTGGGAATCGCCGCTGCGACAGCAATCGCGGGCCTCCTCACTTCGTGCT
The DNA here is from genome assembly GCA_013811945.1 of Pyrinomonadaceae bacterium. Classification (GTDB taxonomy): domain Bacteria; phylum Acidobacteriota; class Blastocatellia; order Pyrinomonadales; family Pyrinomonadaceae; genus PSRF01. The sequence continues at coordinate 4,369 of JACCUI010000157.1, forward strand.
GGTACATACCGCGACTGGTCGCGGGACGTTTCCGGCACACCTTTAGCGAACTAGCGAGGCATGTTCTCGTACCGCTTACGCTTCTCACGCTCTTTTTGTTGCCGGCGGCATGGGGGATGCGTTTTCTAGGTGAGGGAATGGGAATCGGCGGGGCTCTGCTGGCGATGTGTGTGGTCGGCGCACTCGGTTTGGTTCTTCTCTGGTCGTTTGCCTTCGACGCAGACATGCGCGTGCGAGCAATCGACATCACGGCGCAGATTGTTCGCGCATTGCAAAAGCGATTTTCCATCGCTAGAAGATCTTGAATCTTGGCTGCCAAATCATTGAAGCGGCGCGCAATGAGTATTGAGTACTATTTCTGAATGATAGCCGCGGCTTAACTCGACGTCAGACGGCCTGAACAGGCAAGTCTTTCATTGAATCGTGCTTCTATTTCCGAGATAATCGCTAACCATGGAAATTCAGTACTCGGACGGACACAAAATAGAGAAAAAGATTTATAACCTGGTTAAGAACTCACCGTCTTTTTCTTCCTTAGATTACATTTACTCCTCACCGTGCGAATGGGCTGTCGAGTATCACCTTTCCCCCTGCCGTGCCAATTTACTCCGCCCCTTTCATTTCAAGAATTTAGAAGTCTTAGACCTTGGCGCAGGAATGGGAGCGGTATCTCATTATTTAGCAGAAGAATGCGCTCACTTGACTATTGTCGAAGGAACGCACTCCCGCTTTTCTGTAATTAAGCAGCGTCTTCGGCAATTCCATCACTGGGAAGGTCATGTCGGGAATCTCTTTGAAATCTCTTTAGCCAAGAAATTTGATGTGGTTTGTCTCATCGGGGTCTTGGAATATGCCGAACTCTTTATTTCGAGTCCAACCCCCTTCTTGTCCTTATTAGAAAAGGCAAAGTCTTATTTGAAAGAGGACGGGGTCTTAATCCTGGCTATCGAAAATAAGCTTGGCCTAAAATATTGGCTCGGTTGTAAAGAAGATCATTTACAGAAACCTTTTGTAGGCATTTGTGATTACCCTCCTTCCCCAACTCCAAAGACTTTCTCGCGAAAGGAATTGATTCACCTTTTAAATCAAACCGGTTTTGAGCATACCAAGCTGTATTACCCTTTCCCGGATTACAAAGTAGTCAAATGTGTAATTTCCTCTGACCTAGCAAGATTGTCTCCTGAGCTTTGTTCAAATCTAAGCACCCAAAGTTACTTTCAAAATTATGGCTCTGTTACCATAGCCTCATTTCCTGAAATTTTAGCGCAAGAGTCACTCACTCGAGCTGGTCTCTTTGAAGATTTTTCTAATTCCTTTCTCGTTCTAGGAACCCGACAACCAAATTCTTCTACCTTAAGCCATATCACACGCCGAGAGTCGAAAGGAGAGTTAGGCTGGCACTACTCAAATAATCGAAAAATTTCCACTCAGACCTCGTTCATCAGAGAGGCTTCCAGCGATTCTCTTCGAGTCAGCAAAACATCGATCCTTACCCCCCCAATCCAAGAGCAGATTTTTACCGGGAAAGATATCTCCATAAAGTGGAAGCAATTACCTCCTCATGCCGTTCAAAATCACTTGCCTCTGCGAACTCAAATGGCAAAAGACGCCTACTTCAAAACTCGTAGAAATCTATTGACTCCTTTCTTGAGCTGGGTTTTTTCTCAGTACGAAACCGACAAGTTCCACTTAAGCGGAGAAGCTCTCGATGCTGTCTTTACGAATGCCGTTATCAAGGAAGACGGTTCTTTTGACCTATTTGATATAGAGTGGGAACTCTTAAGCCCCTTTCCAAAAACCTGGTGTCTGTTAAGAAACCTGATAGCTTTATCAGGCCCAAATCAAAAAGTATATGGAGCGATTCTTAGGGGGAAAAACCTGAAGACCACATACCATAAAATGTGCCGGGAAGTTTCTCTAACCCCAGAATATGAAACGGACCTTAATCAAGAAGCTGCGTTGCAAGCCTTAATGACTCGTGTTTCCGATCAAAGAGACATTTATTTATCCCTTAAAAGAGGAATGGAAGACAAAATTCTACGAACCCCTTACCCCAATGAAAGGCTGTCTCTAAAGGAAAGAATCCCCTTCCTTGTTAAAGAAAGACTTAAAAGCTACCCACACCTTTACCACTTTCTTAAGGAAATTAGAACTTCGTAATGAGCGACCGTGACCTCTATAGTGTAATAACATCGGCGTCGCGTGCTCGCTTAAACCAGCTGGCGATCTGCCACAGAACAAAAATCGTGCGCGTCATCGTCATCATCGCAGTCTATAACGAAGATCGCTTACTGCCAGTCTGACGAAGCACGTATTGAAAGGCTCTATGTCAGTAGCAGCGGGGGGTTTTGAATGATATTTAGAAGTGCGCTCGTAAAGTTGAAGCGTGCATTAAGACCCGCACACAAGAATGTTGTTAATCAATACTATGTAGTGCACCCCTGAAATGACACAAATAGTTAAGAAAGTATTTGTGGTGAAAGCGAGGCTTCAAACTCAGCAGGCGGCAGGTAGCCGATAGCTGAATGAAGTCGCTTCCGATTATAGACCGCTTC
>JACCUI010000163.1 GCA_013811945.1 Pyrinomonadaceae bacterium
CGAAAGGCGAACTTAACGACAAAAACGCCAATGAGCCGTTCATGGAACTGAAGATTCCGAAGTCCGGTCCGTCCGGCAATCCAGTTGTCTTCGATATTCGTATTCAACACAAATAAGCTCAATTATCACACTATTTGATTCCTAAGGGAGATTTTGAGAATGAAAGAACGGACAATACTTTTCCTCGTGGCAATGATACTCGGTGGCTTTGGCACCGGAGGAGTGACGCCCTCCTTTGGGCAGGAGCGCGAGGAAGACGTTCGTGGGGCTTTTCTCACTACGCGCACTAAGCCCGCTGAAAAGAGCAGCCCGAGTGCCACAACAACTAGACCGAGCCGGCGACGACCGAAGACATCGCAGGCCAAAGCCTCCGGGAATGCTTCCGTTAAGATCGGCGCTACCAATGCTTCTGTAGCGGTCGGCGCCAAGTCAGAACCGAAGACTGACGCGGTGGCAGGAGAGAAGCCTAAGGCCCAAAAAATGGGGCTGGGGCTAACACTCTTTGCACGCGACACGAATGGGTTGTCTGTCCGGGCGGATCCTTCTCGCGTGTTCCGGAGTGGCGAACGCGTTCGCGTTCTGCTGGAAACGAATACCGATGGCTATCTCTACATCTTCAACACTACCGACGGCGGCAAACCAGTCATGATCTACCCCAACGCGGAGCTGGACGAAGGTGGAAATTACATTCAGTCGCACGTTCCATTTGAGATTCCCGCAAGCACCGCAAGTGAGGAGCGACTGCGTTGGTTTACCTTTGACAAAAACGAAGGATCCGAGCGCCTTTTTTTTGTGTTCACGCGCGAGCCGTTACCGTTGGTGCCCACCGAAGACGATCTCATCACCTATTGCAAGCAGGGCGAAGGCAAGTGTCCTATAAAACCTGAAACGGAAATGTGGGCGCAAATTCAGACGGAACTGAATGCACCAGTGCAGGTCGCGAAATCGGAACGCTATGGCAAGGCCCAGACCGCTATCGAGCAAGATGCTACTACTCGTGGCCTAGGCCTCAGTAAGAACGATCCGGAACCATCCATGGTCATGATGAGGGCCTCGACAGATGCTAGCATCCTCGTCGCGGTGCTGGAACTCCTACACAAGTAGCTCAGGTGGTGACTCTAAAGTCCGCCACAAATCCGTTTAGGTAGGAAGAAGGCTTTGCTGTTGGCATTTTCGCTGCTTCGTAAGAGGGACCTTGAATCAGAAGAGGAGATCATCATGAAATTCGTGGCCGCTAAATCCATCACTTACTTTTTAGGCGTTAGTCTTCTGTTAATTCTTTCAACGGTTCCGTTGGCGGCAGAAGTAGGCGCCACACCAGTGGTCCAGCAGGCCGATCAAGCTACTACTGCGCTACATCACGGCCGGCGCCTCTTAAAACGCGGCAAATCTGATCAGGCCCTGGGCCAGCTGCAGACTGCCTTAAATCTCTACACCGCAGCCAAGAACAATCGTGGTGTAGCCGCCGCTCACAACGAGTTGGGCGAACTTTACTTGAGACAGGGGCAATACAACGTTGCGCTCGACCATTACAAGAAGGCGTTGGAGGGTTTTCTCGGGGCTGAGCAAAAACAGGATGTTGTAACGGCGGTGGTTGGTGTTGCCGACGACCGGTTCAACGCTAACTTGATGCTGGCCAAAATTGGCGACATAAACTTTCGGCTGGGAAGGGTTCCGGAAGCAAGCGCAGCTTACGCACAGATGGTGGTCAAGAAACCCGAGGGCGCGGCCTCAAAAGTCGGCAGAAGGTTTGGCGGGTTAGGTGCGATAGCAGGCGGTCTTTCGACCGGCAGGGTTTCCGTCGCCGCACCCACCAGCGCCCTGACGATAGCCATGGAGGCCAAAAAGGAATTGGATGAGTATCGCAACTCGATCGTCTATTCGAGCAATCAACTCGGCCTAGGGCGCATTGCTTATTACAATAACGATCTGGAAACAGCAAAAAAAAGTTTTCTAAGCGCACTTGAGGCGACGAGTAGCAGCCTGGCAGGAATTGGCAATCTTGGGCAGACGCGACGCTTTCGCGCTGCTGCAAGAACGAGTCTTGGGGATGTGGCGCTACGTCAAGGCAAGCTCAAGGACGCGACTAAGTCTTACACTGAAGCAGTTAAGGGAGCACAGGACGACAAACGACTTGACTTAATGTGGCCGGCGCAACGGGGACTGGGACGCAGCCTATGGTTGCAGGCCGTGCAGGAAAAGGATCAAAAAAAGGCCGGTACGATCAGGGAATCCGCAGTCGGAAACTATCGTGAAGCAATCAAGACAATAGAGACGTTGCGGCAAGGAAGCCTCTATGCTGACGAAGCGCGTACGACTTTTCTAGCCACCACCAAGAGTGTATTCGATGAGGCAGCAAGTTCGCTTGCTGAGATGGCATTGATTGCGGCGCCCGCTGCGGGTGCTCCGCTTGAGGGCAACGCGCTGGGTTACGCATCTGAAGCTTTCAAGATCACCGAGCAGGCGCGCGCCCGTTCTCTGCTGGATCTTTTGAGTGAAAGCGGTGCTTCAGTCAGCGAAGGCGTTCCTGCGGAGCTTCTCAAACGGAAACAGGAGAATATGGATCGGCAGCAGGAAATTGCCGAGCTGCTAACCGGAATCAATCTCTCCACTGACGAACCCAAGAAGAAACCTGGAGAGCTGGAACAGGAACTCGACCAGCTACAAACTGCGTTCAATGAAATTGAGAACCAGATCAGAGTAGCAAGTCCACGGTATGCCGCTCTGACCTCAGGCCAGTCCCTATCGCTCGCCGACGTACAGCAGAAGATTCTCGACGATCAGACAGTCTTGCTCGAGTACAGCCTGGGACCCGAAGCCTCTTATCTCTGGGCGGCAGATTCAAAGAGCCTGACGCTTCATAAACTCGCGCCCCGGCCTGTCCTGGACAAGCTGGTGACCGATCTGCGCGCCCAACTCATTCCCGCGAAGCTGCAGCGTCCTATAGTTGGCATTGACGTGGCTGCCGATCCCACACGAGGACTTGGCGTCGTTACATCGTCGGAGGATGCCGCACCGTTTATTGGAGCCTCAAGCGCACTGTACAAAGCGGCAGTTGAACCAGTCACTTCGCTTATCGCCGAGAAGCGTTTGCTGGTTATCGCTGATGGTGGACTCAATTACATTCCCTTTGAAGCGTTGGTAAGAAGGGCGGTCGGCGACTATTCATCCGCGCAATATCTAATCAAGACGAACCAGATCGTCTACGCACCCTCGGCATCAGTGATTGGAGCCATCAGGCAGCAGGGGCCAAAACCAGCACGGCGCGCGATGCTGGTGATAGCAGATCCGGTTTTCAACTCAAACGATGCACGGGCAAAAGGAGTCGCCCCGTCCACTTCTTTTGCTGAGACTCGTGGTCTGGGGATCGAGAGTGCCTTAACCGATGTAGCCGGCCAGGGCGCTGTGGCCTCCGCCGAATCAGCGAAGATGCAGGGCCTGCCGCTGGCAAGACTTTCCGGCACCCGCACGGAGGCGGAGCAGATTGCCCGGCTGGGAAGAGCTTCGGGAGCACCGACCGACGTTTGGCTCGATCTCGATGCGAGCGAGGCGAATCTTGGAGCGCGCGACGTCACCAAATATAGCGTTCTGCATATTGCCACCCACGGTCTCTTGAACGCGGAGCGTCCGCAGTTTACCGGGGTCGTACTTTCTCTGGTGGGTAACAGAAGTGACGACGGTTTTCTCCGTACCGATGAGGTCTTTAACCTGCGTCTGGGATCGCCGTTAGTTATGCTCTCCGCGTGTGAGACGGGGCTAGGAAAGGAAAAGCGCGGCGAGGGAGTGATGGGACTCACACGCGCTTTCCTGTACGCCGGCGCTCCCACCGTCGGGGTAAGCCTCTGGTCAGTCGCTGATAGATCGACTGCCGACTTAATGACCGATTTTTACAAGCGCCTGCTTTCGTCGCCCGGTGCTGCGTCGATTGGAGGATCTCCCTCCGCCGCGATGCGCGACGCGCAGCTCGCCATGATCGCTGGAAAGAAATACAGCGCCCCGTTCTACTGGGCACCATTCGTTCTAGTGGGTGATTGGCGCTAGTGGGTGGGGTGAAATGGCTGGCTACAAAAGTTGCTAGTCCGAGGAAAGAAAGAAGCTGAGGTAAGTGCGGGTCAGTCAGGGCCCGGCCTTTGCCGAGCCCTCTGCAATCCTCATCTGCCGGCCCTCCGGTTTGAGGTCAGCTCTAGCGACCGACCGTAATCGTGAAAGTAGCCTCGGGAACCCTGCTCTTCAAATCGTAGCTCGCAATTGTCAAGTCGGCGAAACGCTGCCCTTGAAGGCGCGTCACGATGTGGAAGGGCAACATCATACAGTCGGCCCTTCGATACTCGCTACGCTGCTCTTCAATAAGGACTTGACTGTTGTAGCGTGTAACTATCTTGTCGATCAGGAAAGTCTGCTGGTTTATCCAGTAGCGCACGGTGTCCTGCGGATTGAACTTAACCTCCACCACGTATTCATTTCCTTCATCTTTCTGTCGGGCCGTAACGAGTTGCCCCTCGATGGCTCGGTTGAGAGTGTCAAAACCCATCATCCCCCAGTGGCGCGAAGCTGCCGTCTCGCTGACTCGAAACTCGTTTCCGAAAATCATTCCGCCGCCCGTGGTGCCAGTAAAGACCAGATAGGTTCGGCCTGGAAGCATTGCGGTTGGCGCCACATCAAGCCTGCGGCGCATCTGTTTGTCTTGGTAATCCGTGATCTTAAGTTTGATTTCAGCCGCCGCCCCCAGCGGATTGGCGCCGATTCCACCAAACGCCGCAGCATTAACAAAGCCGTCAGCCTGCACCGTAACATTCTGCATGCCGGCATAATCTGCACCGCCGTGGGCGATTCGAGTAACGCTAAGGATTTCGCGGCCGGTAAAGTCAGCGGCCGCGTTGGGGGCGGTCGTTGCAGTTATGGTCAACGCCATAACCGCCAGACAACAACAAGCAAAAATCTGAACTTTCATGCGAGTTAGTCTTCGTAACATGATGAATTGTTCCTCCGTTTGATTGTAGGTGCTGGAGACCGTGTGGATTTTAGAACCAGGTCAGAGCACGTCCGTGAAAGAGCCACAAACTGGTGGTTCACGAAGCCGGTGGCGACGCGATGCACCCGTCTTCATCCGATGTCCTGAGAGCGGAGGGCAATCCCGGTAGCGCCTAGCAATCCGAAAAGCATTGCCAGGAGCACGCCGAAATTTGTCCAATGTCCTCCCCATGGATGTAGGAAATCCACAAAACTATTGAGGTTGTCAGGGACCTTCTTGGCCCCGGCCACTTCGGGCGCAGGGCCAGGCTCCGGCGCTGTTGGCTTCTTGGGAGAGTCGCCCTTCATCAGGTCCTTCTGATATTGGTCCATGTTCTCTTCGAAGTCTTTCGACTCTTTCTGAGCATCGGACCGGTAAGCATTTATTCTCTGCTGAGCATCCTGGATGTTTTTGTCGTTCTCATGCTCAATTTGTTTATAGAGCCCGCGCCCTTCGTTCTTGCTGGCCGGCTCGGCGCTTTCATCTTTCCCACGCAGGACGTCGAGACCCGAAAGCCGTTTCATTTCGTCAAACGACCAGGTCGCAGGCATCACGACACCGGCGAATTTAGCGATTCCTACCGGAACGCCGACGAGTCCTGAGAAGAGGATTTGCGGAATCAGAATTAGCGGCACGAGACTCGTGGCCATCTCTGACGTTCTTACTACCGCCGAGATGAAAAGACCCAGGGCAATACCGACCATCCCCGTCAGGATAATCACGAATAGCTGCGGGAGACCTCCAAACCTCCCGGGAAACTCCATGAACGCTGTGAGATCCAGCAGTTTGAGGGTACCGAAGAAGGATGCATTGGAAACTCACGATCAGGAGCAGCACACAAAGTTTCGAGCTTATGTAAGGGAGCAGCCGGAGATTTACCATGCGCTCGCGGTTATAAACCGCTCGTTCTCTGATGACTTCTCTGGCAGCCACCGAGGTCCCAAACCAAAGCGCAACCAGCGCGAGTATGAAGTAAGGGAAATCTCGCTGCCCCTTGGCGTCGACGACTAAATAGGTGAGGAGCGCGATAATCGGTGCCTGAGCAAACAGTATGAAGAGATTAAACTTGTCACGAGCCAATACTCCCATGTAGCGGCGCGAGAGCGTGGCCCACTGTCTTAACAGATCGCCGAGCGTCGTTCGACTCTTCGCGGGAGCGGCTTGTTGCGGCCGGCTGGAAACCTCCGTTAGAGGAATTGCTATGTTGAGCTTGTATCGCGAAGTCTGCATGAAGCGGCGCTTCCATTCCTCTGCCACTTCCTCAGCTACCTGTTCTCGTGACGCCGGTCGGTCCTTTGTCAGGCGCTCGCTAATCGGCGCCTCAAGTTTGTCATACAGGTCTTTAAAGCTCTCGGCGCCCACGTGCTCCAGGGCCTCATCCGGCCTTCCATAGAAGACCAGTTTGCCGCGCATGAGTAGAACGATCTTGTCGAAAAGCTTGACGTTCTCCATCGCATGCGTGGTTAGGATGACTGTTCTTCCAGACTCGGCAATCTGACGGAAGAGCTTCATAACTTTCTCTTCCGTGGCCGGGTCAAGGCCTGAAGTCGGCTCGTCCAGGAAGATGATTGATGGCTTGGTAATAAGCTCGACCGCAATCGAAACGCGTTTGCGCTGCCCTCCGGAAAGTTGGGAGATGGGAACGTCACGGCGCTCGGAGAGTCCGGTAACATCCATCACTTCAGCCACAATCTGGTTGATTTCCGTAGCCGAAATGTCGCGCGAGAGTCTGAGGCGCGCCACATAATAGAGGGTGCGGTAAACCGTCAGTTCGCGGTGGATGATGTCGTCTTGCGGAACATAGCCGATCGACAGTTTAAGAGACTCGAGGTGTTGATAGAGATCGAGGTTGTTGACCAATACCTGGCCACTTGAGGCCGGACGCATTCCATTGAGGGAGTCCATCAGGGTCGACTTACCGGCACCAGAAGGGCCAAGCATCCCGACAAACTCGTTCGGCTGAATACTCAAACAGACTTCGTCCAGTAAGCGGACCTTTCCCGGGCCTGAGCGGTTGGCTACTTCCTTGGTCACGTGGAAGACATCAATGCGGGTCTTCGCCCTGGTGTCAAAGACCGTAATCCCGCGATGTGGGTGAACCCTTAGAACAAAAGGGCCAATTTGTACGACGTCTTCGGGACGGATCGGTTTACGACCGGTAATTCGGGCGCCATTAACGTAGGTGCCATTCGTCGAATTGAGGTCCTCAATCGTTAAGTTCGAGTTTGCGTTTACTACAGCAGCATGGTGGTTGGAAATCAACAGACCATCGAGACGAATATTGCATTCTTTCGCCGCGACCAATGGTCATCTTAGTCGTGCTACCGAAAGGCCGCTCGGTGAACATTCCCGCGCCCGCGCCTCCGGTGATCGGCATCGGGGTCTCTGAACGAAGCACCATCGTGGCTAGCTTGCCCGAAGTCCCGGGCGCCCTTTGGGCGAGCTCTCCCGAAGGTATCCCGGGATTTTGCGCAGGCTGGTTTGCTATGACTGGCGCCGGATTCGCCGGATCCAGATAGCGGATAGTTGGACCTCCAGGTCCCAGTTCGATTCGGTCGTTGTGATGAAGCAACTCGGGCTCGGCTATTCGCCGATCATTGAGGAGCGTGCCGTTAAAGCTCCCCAGGTCGACAACGATAAACCTCCCGTTCTGCCGGCGAATCTCAGCATGCCTGCGCGAGACAACCGCCGCGGCCGCATCGATAACACCTTCGACCGCCTGGTCGCGGCCAAAGCGGATCACCTCTTTGTTGAGCTCAATCCGTTGGAGCCGTGCTGTTCCTAAGCCCGACAATTCGACGAAGACTGGTTCGGTCGGTTTACTCAAAGGTGCTTGAGTGGGTCTTGCTTGAACGCTTGCTTGCAAATCCGGTATTGGCGCAGGAGAAGATAATCGCGTGGACTCTTCGACCAGAGTTTCATCCGCCTCCAACGGTTTGTCCACTTTGCTGTCGATTCGGGTCACCACGAGGATGGGGCCATCAGGGCCAAACTGCAGGAGTGAACCTACCTCCACCTTGGTAGGTTCCTTGATCGGTTGGCCGTTAAGGAATGTGCCGTAGGTGGAACCGCTGTCTGTCAAAAACCATGAATCGTTGTGTAGCAGGAACTGGGCGTGTTGGCGAGAAACTGTTGGCCACTGTTTTTGATCAAAAACGATCTGGCAGGTCGCCGGGTTACGACCCACAGCCACAACCGGAGCAGCGTAACTTCTTTCGTTAAGTTGCTGCCCCTTGATTTCTTCAGCGAAGGTAATTTGCAACGTTGGTTTTGGCCTCTTAATGTCTGCCGGAATCCTCAGGCGTACTTTCGCGGAATCTTGCTTTTGGTTTTATTTCGTGTCCAGACTTCTTTTTACAAGCTTGCTGGAAAGAGGAATGGGAGCACCGCCGAGTCCGGTCTGTGGCTAGCTTTAATCGCTAGCGACGCTGTTCCTGAAGAACATCGTCATGCTTGAATACTTTTGAAGTGTAGATCGCTTCTGCCGAGACCGGAGACGATACTTCCCGGAGAACCTCAAAAGACAAACGAAAGAGTGTCGTAAGACGGATACAGATTAGGCCCGACTTTCGAAGCTGTCAACGAAGCTCGGAATCACGCTCGTGGGTCAGTTTGGATTTCGGCACATCATCCCGGAGGGATCTAAGTTAGTAGCCGTGGGCGAGCGTTTCGCGACTCCCCACGGCTAGTTGAAAGAAAACTGCCTGACCTTGAAAGCGGCCACACTTTCGGCACTGTTTGACCCTTCCCGGGTCACGAATCTTTTCTGCGATACTCCGCGGGCGTTTCGCAAAAGCTCGCCCACGGCTATCGACTCAAACCCTTCGGGATTGGCAAACATATTGAAGCTGACCTCAAGCTCAAACTGCCCACCTAACGCGGAATTAAACACCGGGAGGCAGACTGGGAACCTCGAACTCGAAAAGTTCGTGCCTCTCTGGGACTCCGCTGTCGCTGCGTTACCCGCTTCGCATACGTGCTAATCCCGCTGGCGACCTGGTTTCCGCCGCCACGCTTTCAACCTTGGGGCCAATGTGCCGGTCAGACCGAGGCTAAGCAGCAGGATTGATGCCGGCTCTGGAATCGGCGTCGAAATATTCTGTCCTTCAACCACCAGATTGTCGATTCGGTTGTTTCCGGAAGTCGAAGTAGCACCGTTGAAGAGAATTCGGAACGCAGCATTAGGATTGTCATTCACACCGGAAATACCACTCAGGTCGAACGTAACTAATCCGAACGTTAGCGGTGGTGCGTAAGGCGCACCGAAATTGATGAACGTAACGCCGTCAAGACTGTATTGAAACTGATTGGTGTTGAAGCCAGTCGAGGTGCGTTGGGTTGCAAAGGTGATTGCGATATCGCTTAAACCGACGGTGCTGACATAGAGACTTATAGTGCGCCCGTTGTTAGCGTTTGATGTTCCACCTTGCAAAGTGATCGTTGGCCGGGAAGATCCCCCTGCCTGGCATTCGTCGAAGTTCCTGCCGATGTGAACAATACGTTTACCAGATTGAAATTAGTGGTTAACGTTCCAGTCCCGTGATCGACAACCAGATCCGAGTCGTTGAAGTTCCAAATCGCAATTTCATCAGCCTTGACGTGCGGCGCCGGCCCAAGCAGTAACAGAGTCAGGAATGCTCCAAACACGAGCCGTAGACGTAAAGCCTCATTGAGGTTTGCTTTGCGTAGCATAGACATAGTCTTCTCCTTGTGAGGTTAGAGTTTCAAGTTTTTCTTAGGCTTTGTGAGTAAGCAGGCGATCTTGAACTAAGAGACTCGGCAGGCGTCCTGAAACTAAAGTGAGGTTCGGGTTCGACCGCTAGCTTCTCGTTAAGCGGGGGGCACAATATGCCAATCCGGACAAGAGGTCAATAGCAATTTCGGTCATGTAAACCCCAAGGCCTGGTAGGCTTGCGACAAACGCTTTACCTGTCACACCGATAGCGACAGCAGCACCCCCTGGCGTCGCCTAAGAGTTTCACTTTTCTGCAAGAACTAGTTTATAGACCTGCCAGCCGGGTCACTCTGGTTGGCTCATCGCTAGCAACGGGGCCACTTTCTCCGTTCATGCTGAAAGCTCCTGCTTCACTACACAAGAGGTGACATTTCAAGTTTGGACAAAGGTGACATCCTATTTGGGCTAATATAGCAATTTCGGTCGCTTTCCGGCGGTGAACTGTCAGAAACCGTGGAACCTGGGTTAGGAATGAACGTCCCGCGTTGTTGTAGGCGATCCAGTAGGCTAATATCAATCGTATCTTAGAGTACAGTGGGTAAGGGAGAACGCTTTGTGAGAATTACAGATGTTGAGTCTTTTGAGGAATTGGCCAGCCGGTCGCAGGACGCTCCAGTGGTAGTTTTTAAGCATAGCACGACGTGTCCGATTAGCGCGGCAGCCTACGAGGAGATGTCTCGTTTCGATGGAGAGGTGGCTCTCGTCGAGGTGCAACGCGCGCTTAGTCTCTCGAAGGCGATTGAGCGGAAAACGGGGGTGCCCCACGAGTCACCGCAGGTGCTCGTCCTGCGGAAGGGCAAAGTAGTCTGGGATGCGTCGCACTGGAAAGTGAAAGCTGACGCGGTGCAGCAGGCAGTGAAGAACGCGGACGACAGCGGGCCGGGTCAGTAGGCAGGAAAAATCCCTGGCGGTCGGGTCGAGAGCAATCGACAGGGGTCAGCTGCGGAGTGTGGCTTCAATCTTGAAGGAATATCGTGGAAGCAACTGAGAGACGGACAGCCATTGAACCCCGCGAAATCAAGCAGCAAGGGGATGCCGGCCTGCGTATCCACTGGGCTGACAATCACGTCTCCCGGTACTCAGCTGCGGGTCTGAGACGTGCCTGCCCATGCGCCCAGTGCGTCAACGAGTGGACCGGTCAACGCGTTCTGAAGCCAGAGACGATTTCGCAAGAGCTGACGATCACTGACCTGAGTATCGTGGGCCGCTATGCCCTAAATTTTCGCTGGAGCGATGGGCACGAGACCGGCATTTACAGTTTTCGGTATCTACGTGAGCTGGGTGAGCAGGATGAAATCCGTGAAGAGCAATAAGAGGGTTAGGAGCGGCGGCGACCATCCTCGATTAGTGGACCTTATGGCACAATAATCATATGAACGAACAAGATTTCTTTAACGAAAAGCAGGAAGTAAAAAAAGCAAACTTAAGTTGTCCCCACTGTCGGACACGTGGCGAATTTGATGTGCGGTGGCTCAAGCGAACCAGAAAGCCAACGCCTCCCCGGGGAGCGAACGAGCAGGATCGGACGCGTTTCCAAAAGTCCCGAGATTACATGGTGCGCATTGACGATATGCTGGCGTGCAAGAGCTGTCGTAAGCGCTTTGAGATTCCCAGCTCTCAGTCGGTGGTCTTTATCTGACTCGGGACCTGCTGCCTGTCCGCAACCTTCGCGTTCCGTCCTGAAAACAGTCAGAAGAATGCTTCACCTGAAAGACTCTTCCAGAACCTCGATGGGCCTCAGCACCGGCTAAAAATCAGAAACAACTGAATGCCTGGGGTTTCGCGTCTGGCTTGGGGTTTGCTCAAGTGGTTTCGGAGAATCGGGTTCAGGTTTGTGCTTCAGGTCTATAAGAAATGCAGAGTCAACAATTCGCGGGAGCCAATAAAATTAACACTTCTTTTCTTTCGCCCCTCGAGCGGCGCTTGTCGCCCATTATTTTACCCAGAATACCGTTGTGGTTGCAGACTTATCATCTCACAATGCTGACGCTCGCTTGGTCGCTGCTTATCATGGGTTTCAGCTATCTGGCTGCCGCTGACATTCGCTGGTTATGGGGTGTGTCACTAATGATCTTCTTCCAGTACGTCACGGATCACTATGACGGGAAAGTGGGTAAATATCGTAACACGGGGCTGCTAAGGTGGGGTTACTACATGGATCACCTGCTCGATTACGTTTTCTTGTGCTCAGTCATAATCGGCTACGCATTCATCCTTCCAGAAAAATCCCGGTATCAGCTTCTGTTTTTGCTGGCGGTGTTCGCGGCATTTGCGGTTAGTGCGTTTTTGGCTTTCTCGTCCACCGACCGTCTAACTATCAGCTATCTCAAACTGGGACCCACTGAGTTCAGACTTGCTCTTGTCGTTATCAACACCCTGCTGATTCTGTTTGGCACGAGACACATGATCAGCGGCCTGAAATATGTTAACGCCGGGGCCGTTGCCGGCCTATGCTTCGTCGTCTATCAGACGCAGAAGAACATCTGGCAGATTGATATGAAAGAGAAGGAGCGTGAAAAGACGCGGACAGTGGCTGTTGCAAAAACCTACGCGGCTCACAAAGAGCTGTACGTATTTACCGGAATTTCGGAGCCGGTGACCGCAGTCAACCCATCTAAGGGTATCCGAGTTTCCTAGGTATTCCCTCGATAGTGTTATTAGGTCTGGCAGGAATACTCTTCGGCCCGGTCTTTGCAGGATAAGCGGGCAACAGCGTTCTACAAATAGGGATCATGGGGAATCACGGAACTTCATGAGAGGAAAAGCGTTCTTAAGGAACAAGAAACGAAGGTAATAAACGATGTCAGGGAAGAAAACAGTTCGGGTTATCAAAAAAGGCCAGGTAAAGCGCCAGCAAACGACTGAACGGAAGGCGAATTCGCCTCGTGAAACTGCGCGAGAAATGGTTAAAACGGTAACTAATTGGGTTAATGAATTACAGCAGAAGCGTAGCGCAGAAACCGCTAACGCCCTCAAGTTTTTATCCGATACCCCGCGACCTAGCGAAATTTAAAGGTCCATTTCGGAGGGTCGTCCTGACTCTCCGGTTTTCAGAACAAGCTTACCAGGTACTCGGCTCCAACCGGAGGGCACTGAGATTTTTTGTCGTGGGCATCGTCAATTGACACTCACTCAGTGGCGGCATAGCATTCAGAAAATTTCGTGTAGTGATTATTGGCATTTCCAGGGATGCTGTATGGCCGGCGACGAAAGCTCTCGGCGGAAAAAGGCAACCGGAAAAGAGCGCGGCCACTTTCGACAGCAATAGAAACCCTCGGCTCCACCGGGACACCCGATGAGTCACGCGAAACCGGGGAAAAGGCCTGACCTGCTGGCCCTAAAGCAAAAATATAAAGCCAGAGACGGCGGGGCCCGGATAACCGGGCTGATTGACGCAGTTCCGCCCCATTTCTTTCTACTTGTCGTGAACAGTGAATACTTTCCAGGAAAACGAGTTCTCACGTGTTTTTGTGCGGCAAGCTCGCCAACTCTTAAGTAGCGAATACCTGCCGAAGCTTGAAAGTTGTTTGAACATGCTGAGTGACGAGCAAGTCTGGTGGCGGGCAAACCCAGAATCAAACAGTATTGGTAATCTGTGCTTACATCTCGCAGGCAACGCCAGACAGTGGATTCTCAGTGGCTTGGGCGGTGAAATGGACGCGCGTGCTCGGCAACGCGAATTCGATGAGCGGGCAATGATTGAGCGTAGTGAATTATTGTTCACGCTCCGAGAAACGGTGGAAGACGTGGACACCCTACTCGCGAGATTTGACCACGAGCGATGTCTCGAGCAGCTCGAAATTCAAGGCTCCAAAGTTACAGCGCTCGCCGCCATCTTCCATGTGACTGAGCACTTCTCAATGCACACCGGACAGATTATTCTGCTAACAAAAATGCTGTCCCAGAGGGATCTCGGATTTTACGACTTTTCGACAGGCACTCCCGTTCGCACCTGGCTGGAACAAAGCTCCGAATAGGCGGCCGGTAGGTACACAACCGTGGACTCAAGCGCAAATCACATCTTTCAAAAGTTCCCGATTCGTGCTTAATTATAGGCAATCTAATTACTCGCCCGTGGGATCATTGTTTCCATCGCCACTCGAGGGAATCCCGTGGGTGCAATGTGACCATCCAGAAATGCCCGACCCTACTCTTGTATTCAGGAGGCTACATCTGAATGACCTACGTCGTTGCTGAACCATGCGTCGACTGCCGCTACACTGACTGCGCGCTGGTTTGTCCCGTTGAGGCTTTTCATCTCGATGACGATATGCTCGTAATTCATCCCGAAACTTGTATCGACTGCGACGCCTGCGTTCCTGAATGTCCGGTGGAAGCAATCTTCGCAGAAGATAAGGTACCAGCCGAGTGGGTCAGCTTCACGCAGATAAACGCGGACCGGGCCCTCAGCGGTTTGCCGACGATCACTGCCCGGCTCGACCCGCTGTGCGAGCAGTAAGTTAGATGAAGAAGAGAACTAAGCGTCTGGTGGGCGGTCTGGCACTGGCGGCCGGTGCATTTGGTGCCGTGGGCGCGTATTTAGTCAGAAAGAAGAACATGGGAACAAGAGAGCAACTCTACCGGAACCAAGACGCTGACGTATGGGCGCGGCCAGGGATGATGGTTACTTTTAGGGCTGAGCTGATGCCCGGACGCGACCGGCAGGAAAGAACGTTTCGCGTCAAAGAATTACTTCCCAGTGGACGGGTGAAACTCGAGGGCGCAATGGGTGAACATGCGCAGAAGGAGTTTGTGCCGTTTCGCTGAAGCCTGAGTCTGAACTGGAAGGTATCTACCAGGTATAAGTCCGGCTGGGTTCCATTACATTCAAATTAGGAACATTAAGCGCGGCAAGTTGCTCAATGATCAATTCGCGGTAAGCGGGTTTGAGATGGACCGCGAGAATGTCCAGGCCATTATGGTGAAGTTTGTTTAGTTCCTGACCCAGGGACGCGGGCGTGAAATGCCGCGAGACCTCGGCAAGCTGAGCCATCGAATTGGGAAACGATGCTTCAATCAAGAGAGCATCAAGGTGCGGAATCCTGTTGACCGCCTCCCAAAACTCTTCCGTTTCAGCGGTGTCAGAGCTGAATGCCACAGTACTCTTGCCGTCGGAAACGATCAGACCCACGGTCGGCACGATGTGATTTACCGGCAAGGCCATCACTGTCAGGTGGGCCAACCTAAACTCCTTACCTTCGGGAATGGCAACGTACTCCATTACTGGGCCGAAGTCGTTCTTAAGTTCCGAAAACCGGGGATAGACATTCCAGTTAAAGATATCGCGCTCCAGAAGCGCAATCACCTCGGCGGTGGCGTGGACGCGGACTGGCTCTTCTAACATCGGGTAGAGATCGTCGATAAAAATCGGCAGACTGGCAATGTGGTCCATGTGGGGATGCGTAACAATTATGTCCCGCACCTTTGCGCGTTGTTCCGTGGTGAGAGCGATAGCAATGCTTCCAGCATCGACCGCAACACAATCGTCGATGAGATAACAGGTCAGACGCTGCTCTAAGGTTGCGTGGCCCTGGCCGTCAAAGGTGCTGGGTAGAAGTTGAATTCTCACGGGTCTGCTTGAGCGAAAAAGACGCTCGCTGGCCTAACCAGTATAAGCGAACAGCGATAAAACTCGCGAGCCTTTGTCTTCGGCGCGATATTAGGTTTGGCGCAGCCGCGTTAACAGGTCCTGCAAGGCTGTCTGGTAGGCTGCCTCACGTGCGTGCGCACTCTCATTGGAAATGCCTCGGGCCACACGGCTGCGATGAAAGGCGAGTTCGCTGGCTAGCTGGTTCGCTTGTCTGGATGCGCGCCAACTGCCAACCCCGCCGCGCGAGAAAGCATTGAATGAAGCTCCCATGCGCCCCCTGATAGTGCAGAGTCGATCATACTCCTGCTTTGTAAGTCTTCCCCCCCGCAAGTCTGTATGAAGAAACTCCCTCACAACTTGTCCCTCCCTGCGGAGAGCGAGAAAGATCACTGCCACAACGATGACAAAAGCAGGAACCATTATGACCAGATACGCGAACAGAAAGCCCAAGCCGCCAAAAACCACAACTGAGCCGTTCCAAATAGCGTGCATCGAGATGGCTGTCAACAACCCGAGAACGGGCATGCCCAACTTGACGAAGGTGTTGCGGGATTGTCGCGCCAGGCCCAGCCCGATGCCAGTCATACTGGTGAATAGCGGATGTGCGAAAGGAGACAATGTTCCGCGGAGAATAAAAACCGCAGTCAAACCCCCTCCACCTGCTTCCATGACCGCGAGCCCGTAGTATTGAATGTTCTCGGTCATGGCAAACCCAAGACCAGCCATCGCCGCATAGACAATACCGTCCACGACGCCGTCGAACTCATCCTTTTTGAAGAACAGGATAAAAAGAATCAATGCCTTTGCCGTCTCCTCAACGATGGGCGCGGAAATCACAGCGCCAAAGGCCTGGCCCGCCTCCATGCTTTCTGCCATGACCGCAACCATCAGACTACTTGCGGTATTGAAAAGGAAGGCGATGAATACCGCGACCAGCGCACCCCAAAAGAATGCTGTGCCCAGCATCCAGAGAGGCTCGGATTCGTATCGATCGATCCAGAGCACGAGCATCAGGTACAGCGGGACGGGAATAGTGGCGGAGACGAGTCCGATGAGTAGCGCGACTGGCCCAGTTTCAAATCCGATCAGTAGGAGAACAATGAGTGCGAGCAGTAGTGCTACAAGTGCCGCCGCTATGGCGAACACTATTCGCAAAGCGCTCTTGTGACTAGATGGTCTGATCACGGGGGCCGGATTTGAATATTGCACATTCATCTTTCGTCCCTCGCAGAATTCGGGTCGGCCGCTCGCCTGTAATCGCGTAGCGATCGGTAGACGCGCGGCAGAGTATATCCAGATTCCCTTTTCGGGGGCCAATCTTTTTGCAGAGTGCAGACGCCTGAGTCGATCAAGATGGCTATCTGGCGCAGGTTTGAGCCCGGCCACCATCGATGGAATAAGTCGCACCAGTGATCCATGAAGCTCGGTCGGACGCCAGAAAGAACACCAGCTCCGCGATCTCCTTCGTTTGTCCGACTCTACCGAGCGGATGAGTTTGTTTTGAGCGCTCCAGAAAGAAATCGTACTGCTCATCGGTCATGCCGCCACGTTGGTGTATCTCAGTAA
>JACCUI010000190.1 GCA_013811945.1 Pyrinomonadaceae bacterium
ATCCTTCAACTGAGCTCGCAATCTCATCCGCATAGCGCTCGATAATTTCATTTTCGGCGCGCGTGAGGTAATACTCCGGCAAGAGGCAGATGGCGTCGAAGAGTAGGGAGCCAAGTTCGTCGTAAAAGTACTTGGGCAAAAGTCGCTTGGTTTCCGAGGACAAACCTTTGCGCACATCCTCGGCAAAACCCGCTGACGGATCGTGCTTGACGAGGTTGTGGATCACCAGCCTGTCTTCGCCGATGTGGACCGGTTCTGTTTGTGCCAATTGCCCTCCTTGCCTTGGACGTCTTTTGTCCGGATGCAGAGCCAGTCTTAATGCTGATTTAGGGGGTGCCCATGATAACTGATCAAGTCCATTAGCAACACCCGAGCCCGACCTGCCGGAAAGGCGAGCAGTAGCGATCCTCCGAGCTGTGGGGCAGGTCTCAGTGAACTCTGTCAGAACAGACCCAGTCTGCATAAGAAGTCAGCGGTTCTTCATTTAGCGAGAGACGCTGCGCTACAGCAGGGGCGCGCCTTTCCCACCTTCCCAACCTGCGAATTCTGCGAGCTTGAATTTGTTAATTCAACGTAGAGTGGAATTGCAGCTTGAGCCGAGCGTGCTTCGCTTTTGCCTTCTGCTTCAAGTTAGCGGGGATCGATCCTTTGGGGTTGACTGGCTCTTGACACAGTCGCTACCGCCCGCCGGCCTGACATAAACGCCCAATTTAATGCGCGCTTGACCGGGGGCCATTTGCTAGGCAAGATCAACCCGCATGCTTTACCAGAACTTCAAAAACGCCCTGTCGGCGCCGAAGAGTGCGCTGCTGAGGTCGCTTGCGGTGATGGGTCTTATGACCCTGGCCTTCTCCCCCGTTGCAGCTCAAAACTACCTGCGCGAGCTCGACACGCCCGACAGAGTCTCCCTTTCTGTTAAGAACCTCAATGGTCGCGTGGAAATCATTGCTGCTGAAACGCACCAGAAGAAAGTGACCGTCGAGGCCAAGTCCCGCGGCATCCCGGTTGATTCCACAGACGTCCTGATCGAGGCGAAAGCCGGCACCATACGAATTGATGTGCGGGACCGGGGGGAGAAGGATCGCATCGATCTTGTGGTACAAATTCCCCTCAGGTCGAAGGCTACCGTTGAAACCGAAGCGGGGGCCGTTGATATAAGCGGAAACATTGAGTCCGCAGAGGTCACTACGAACACCGGAACCATCCACGCGGACGTACCTCTCGAAGCCTTGAAGTTTAATTTTCTCTGGCAGGCAAGTCGGCCGCGTTATTTGAGCGACGTGGAGCTCCCCGAAATTAAAGATAAGCGCGGAGGCTTTTTCTCGATCTCAGGGAAACTTGGTGAGAAGAAACCAACCAAAGAGGAGCGCGTCGAGCTTAATTTCCTGACGCGGCGGGGGGTAGTACTGCTAAACGTAGATCCAGAGATGGTACCAAGTGATCTGAGCCAGCGACCGCTCACCGAAGCGGCGCGCGGTATTGTTCGCAGTGGCGACAATCAGTTAATCGACGCGATCCGAAAAGTCTCGCCCAAAATGTTTGGCGACTACGCGAAGACCCTGCCCCCGCCTGACAAGGAACCTATGCTGCTGGGGCGGCAGCCACCCGGACAGGTCGTCACGGCAGTCGCCCCACGGCTAATGCGTCTAAACGCCAGCGTCACTGACCGCCACGGTCGAGCAATCGGCGGAATGAAAGCCGGCGACTTTACGGTTTATGAGAACGGCACCGAGCGACCGGTGACTACCGTGGTGCCCACTCAGGAGCCATTCAATCTGATTCTGTTGCTTGATGTCTCCGGCAGTGTCGAAGAACGAATTGATTTTATTCGCAGGGCGGCGCGCGATTTTCTCAATACTGCCAGCCCGCAGGATCGCATCTCAATCATCAGTTTTCGCGACGACATCCAGTTAATTTCAGACTTCACCACTAATCGGCAGCTGCTCTCCAAGAAACTGGATGAAATTGAAGCCGGCGGTCCCACGGCCTTTTACGATGCGCTGGCTTATGTGCTTGCCGATCCGCTAAAGAAGTTGCGCGGCGAGCGGACCGCGGTGGTCGTGATGTCTGACGGTGATGATAACAAGTCGTTCGTGCCGTTTCCCGCCTTACTGGAAGCGCTCAGTGAATCCGGCGCACTGGTTTATCCTCTCTACGTTCCTTCCGGGTTAATTCCTGAGTCGAGCGTGCCCAGGCCTGACGTAACCATTGATCCCCTGCGCAGCCGTTATCTGACTCTTACAACGCGAGCTGAAGAAGAAGGGCGAAAACTTGCCGCGGCTTCGGGTGGTGTCTACTATCCTATCCGCCGGCTGGATGATCTGCAACGCGCTTACGATGATGTCGTAGTGCAGTTGCGCACCGCATACACGATCACCTATGCGTCTAACTCAACTCCCTCTGGTAATCGGCGGGTGCGCGTGCGCGCTAATCGCGAAGGCGCATCGGTGCGGCTGAGTCCGGTGGTTGGCGTTGCAACGCCGTGAGGCGCGGGTAGGGCGATCAGCGCCTGTCAGAACGGCGAGCGGTAGCGATCCGGTCCCAACCTGAGGAGCATGCCGTCCGGTGAATTCTGACACGGTTCGCTGAGTGCCGCAGATCAGACCGGGTCGCTACCGAGGCTGTGTCAAAACTCAGAATGGAAAAGTACTTCACGAACATAATTGGATGGAGCACGTCGTTAACTACAGAACCGCTTGCGGTAGGGATGCAGCCGACAGGCTGCGAGTCTAATGGGGTGAAAGTCCCCTGCCGTCAGTTGCTCGATTCAGACGGCTAGCATATCCGACGTGTGGGGAGGCAACAACTCATACGGTGCTGGGAAG
>JACCUI010000261.1 GCA_013811945.1 Pyrinomonadaceae bacterium
CGCCCGGTTTGCCGGAGATGTCGCCCGGTTTGCCGGAGATGTCGCCCGGTTTGCCGGAGATGTCGCCCGGTTTGCCGGAGATGTCGCCTGGTGCCATAGCCGCCCGACCACTGATGTCACCCCCTAATGCAGTGGCAGACAGTGAGATGGTCAACATCGACACGAAAAGGATTGATTTGAAGCGTTTCATGATCGAGTACTCCTAGTGAATGGAACGTTGCTGGAGAAAGGTGGCTTGAATTGAGGAATTGCTATTTAAAGGAGTTATTCCTCATTCGGGCTCGCCTTGCAAATATCTGTTACGCGAGTCCCTCTTTCAAAGAGTGTGCCAGAGGCAGGTCTAACTGATTCAGCCCAGCAAACTGTATCTCACACAATAACTTAACGACAGTAACTCACAGTCCTCATTGGAAGAATTGCCTGAAGGGGAAATTGATTACGGCGTAAACAGTTCTTGATCGGTTACGTGCCTAAGCATTCCTATCTCCCTCATACACAGCAGTAAACTCACTCGCCACAGGCTACCAGCCTACTGTATACCGCGGTGGCAGTGGATATTCAGTATTCAAGTATGGAAACCAAGCTAAAAGCGCACAATGCGTCTTCATCTTTGACAGTTAGCGAGCAGGTCAAAGCATGCTGCACCATCGCACGGGAAAAACTTGAAGCTGGGGATTATGACGAGGGATGTGCGGCTCTTCAGCGTTGGTGGACCGTCGGCGAATGGCCGAATCAAGATGGGCTGAGCCAGTCGGCGGCTGCGGAACTGCTCCTTACGGCGGGAACGCTGTCTGGCTGGATTGCTAGTACAAGACATATCGTAGGCGGACAAAAGGACGCCGAACGACTCTTGAGCGGTGCGGTTGCTTTATTTGACCATCTCGGCGACTTAACACGCTCCGCTGAAGGCCGTGTCGAACTAGGGTACTGCTATTACCGACAAGGTCTGTTCGACCTAGCGCGTAGCACCCTCCGATCGTCCTTAAGGGATCTGACGGAATCGGATACAGAACTTAAGGAGATCGCCTTAATCCGAATTGCCACTGTCGAACGTCATGCCGGTAGACTTCACGATGCGCTTGGTCTATTGAACGAGGCAGGGACGGTTCTTGACGGCTTAAACCCTTGGACCAAGGGGCGATTTCATCTTGAGTCCGCGACGACTCTTAAGAATCTGGGCGTTGCGGAAAACCGCAGTGGGTACTTTGAAAGGGCGCAGGCTCATTACCGGGAGGCTCTCTCGCATTTTGAGCAGATCGGTAATCGAAGATATACAGCAATTGTCGAAAACAATCTCGGGTACCTTCTTCTCACTCTTAAGGAACTGGACGAAGCGCAGATACACCTGGAGCGCGCGCGAAGACTCTTTGATGAATTCGGGGATAGCGTCCGGCGCGCGCAGGTAGATGAGACGCTCGCGCAGCTGTACCTCGCCTCTGAGCAATACACATCCGCGGAGCGTTCTGTCAGGCTCGCAGTAGAAACCCTGGAAACAAGTGGTGAAGAGGCCCTCCTCGCCGAAGCTCTGACAACGCACGGTCTCGTGCTATGCAAGCTCGCAAGGCGGCATGAAGCCAAGCCGATTCTCGAAAGAGCACGGCGAGTAGCCGAGCGGTGTGGCGACCATGAAGGCGCCGGCAAGCCCCTCCTGATCCTGATCGAAGAGATGTGTGAGCAGTTAGGCGATGATGAGCGTCGCGAGATCGGCGCCCAGGCCGGCCAGTTGCTCGCCAACTCCCAACAAGCTGCCACTCGCGAACGTCTCAAGAATTGTCTGGAGCGCGTTGCCGCGGCCCACGCGGAGCATGAGCACGAGCGCGAACAAAAGACCCACGCCGAAAAGATGGCTGCCCTTGGCGAACTTTCCTTCGGCGTAGCCCACAACGTCAACAACACTCTCACGGGAATCCTCGGCCGTGCCCAACTGCTGCGTCGCACTGTGGATCCCGAGAAGATGACCGCCGGCCTGGATCTGATCATCAAGAGCGCCGACGACGGCGCGCAGATTATTCGTCGCATACAGGATTTTGCCCGCCAGCGACCCGCGC
Source organism: Pyrinomonadaceae bacterium (assembly GCA_013811945.1). GTDB lineage: Bacteria > Acidobacteriota > Blastocatellia > Pyrinomonadales > Pyrinomonadaceae > PSRF01. The sequence goes on from JACCUI010000261.1 coordinate 2,049, forward strand.
GCGAGTTCGAAGTAGTCTCGGTGGCCGAACTGCTGAAGGACGTCTGCGAGATGGCCCGCCCGCGCTGGGAAACGCGCCCCGAAGGCATCGCCATCAACTTCGCTTTGTTTGCGGATTCCCAGGCCTTCGTCATGGGAGATCCAGTCGAGCTGCGCGAGGTCCTCGTAAACGTGATCTACAACGCCGTCGATGCCATGCCCACAGGGGGCGAGATTCGCCTGAGCGCCCTGGAAGTGTACGATCGGGTAATCCTGAAGATCACTGACACGGGCACGGGCATGAAACCGGAAGTGAAGTCGCGTTTGTTTGATCCGTTTTTCACCACTAAAGGCAAAGCCGGAACCGGCATGGGCCTGGCGGTGAGCTTCGGTATCATCCGCCGGCACGATGGCTCGATTGAAGTCGAGAGCGAGCCGGGACGCGGCACCACATTTCTGATTGCTCTTCCCAAAGCCACTGAGGCGCAGCCGCAGGGTTCCGCTTCAGTTTCTCTCACACCAGCAAGTGCGGCTAATGGTGACAGACTTCGGGTTCTCGTAGTGGACGACGAGGCGGTGGTGCGCGAGGTGCTGATTGAGGCTCTGGAGAGTGAAGGTTGCGAAGTGCTCGCGGCGGCAAGCGGCGAGGAAGCCCTGAAACTCTACGACGAGAATAAAGGCCTGCTCGATCTGGTGTTCACGGACATCGGCATGTCTGAGATGAGTGGCTGGGATTTGGCTACCGCCATTCGCAACCGGTCGGAGACGATTCCCCTCGCGATCGTCAGTGGTTGGGCCGAAGCCATCAGTTGGGACACCCGCAATGCGGCAAAGGCTGATTGGGTCATTTCCAAGCCGTTCGATATTGGCAAGATTTCCAAGATCGCAAACGAGATTGCCGAGCGAAAGAGAACAGCCAAGTTTCCTAACTAATTGGGCGGCATCGAGGCGTAGCCTCGAAGAAAATGGACGGAAAGCCGAAGGCTTTCCGCAAGGTTTGCGGCGGAGCCGCCGGGGGAGCCAACACGTCGGTTATCTGAATTGCCAAGCGTCAGCGGACGCGTTGGACATACTCCGCGGGGAATCCAAGCTTTGCCAGGACAGCTCGAAGTTGACCGGCATATTCTTCGTTTACCTCATCGGACGCTGGTGCGTTGGGCAGGTTGTAGCAGAGCGCGGAAACCACTTCACCAGTGAGAGTCGTGCAGGTGACCGCTTCAGGAAGGTAATGTTCGAGACCCGGTCCTGAATAAAGTCCCTTGAGTTCCTGATGAGTCAGTCCCATGACCATGCCGTAACTGCGTTCGTGCCTGGCAGGGACAAGCGTGGCGCGTTTTCCTATGCGCAATCCAAACTCCTCAACGGTGGCGGGTCGCGGATTCAACCCCACGATTCCCCTGCTGCGCAGCAGACTGTCATCCATGAAGAGACCATAGAAAAAAACTTCGATAGGTCGGTCACTCATGTTATGAGCCCCTGCAAATCAGTACTGAGCTCGTGGCTTGTCTCAGCCACGAATCTCTACCGTCGAGCCGGGCCCGCGCCAAGACTCTCTCTTACGAAAAGCGCCTCCCCTTCCCTCAAGAACTTCCCCTCCTGGCGCCAGTACCACCAATAGCCAAGCACCGTTACCAGTATCGTCAAGCCAGCCACAAAGAGGTTCAACGGCATCCCTAATACGCGAGGCAAGGAGCCCGGATGATCTTCCAGGGCCGCTCCGGGTATGAGTGCTGCTGGGAAAAAGGGAACCCACGCAAACAATGGAATAAGTGCGGCAACCTTGATACATGTGATGTGGTCGGGTGAGCGTTTCCAGATTAGCCACCATCCTGTGAAGGTTAGGCCGACGCTCATAAACACCATGACCAGCGTATGAAACCGTGCATGCGGTGGCCATTCGGGGTTAAATGCATGTGTTTGATTAAGGTCCGCAGTCAACGGTGCAAACATCACTGATCCGACAGCGAAAAATAGGAGAAGCCTACCCGGTTTCCATAATCCACGCCAATCCATAAGATTAAACCTCCCGAAATAAGAATGGTGCTTATGAACATTGTCTAGTCGCCGACGTAAACAGGAACTACGCCATGCCAGCAGGAACTGTGCATCCTACGACTGGGTGAACTCTGAGGTGTACTCAAGACACATAGCTATCGAATGGAATGGCCTCTTGACACCTTAAAAAACGTCTAGTCGGTCGTATAATATTTCCCAGTTTATACTTTCCCAGCACCTCGGCGGCGATGTGCATTGCGGTGGATTGAATTGCTGAGCCTCATGGAGTAGTTTCAACGCACGCTCGAGAGAGGATTCACTGAGACACAACGGTCTCACCATTCCCAAACTTCTCATCAGGTTCGCACGAAAAGGCGCTCGTCACTACAGCCTCCGTACCTAATAGACCTACATTTATTAGATCAAACAGTTCGAGATCTTCAACAACAAACGAGACCCGGCGGAGTTTGCTGCCGCATGAGGTAGCGGCAGGCGGGCAGCCGGAAATGAGACCGGGGCGCAACCACCACCCCAAGCGGGCTACCCGCCTGGGACCCCGGGTCCGCTCGCCGTTCTAACAAGGTTTGCGTTTAAGCGCTGGCGCTGAGGGAGTGGCGCTCCAGCTTGAGGTAGAGACCGCGTCGAGTGAGGCCGAGTTCGCGTGCTGCGCGCGAGATGTTGCCGCCGTGTTTGTGCAACGCTGCAGAGATCATCCGGCGCTCAACTTCCGCCAACGCGTCAGCAAGGGTGACATGATCAATAGAGGAAGCAGGCATTGATCCGAGCGTGGCCATCGTAGCCGGAGGCGAGACTGGAGAAGAAGTACGCTTCAGCTCAGGAGAGAGTTGTTCGGGGGTAATCGTGGTCCCGTCCTCGGAGCGGGCCACGATGCGCTGAATCTCGTTGCAGAGCTGGCGCACGTTGCCCGGCCAGTCGCCTACCATCAGCAGATCCACCGATTGTGGAGTGATCTGAATATCCTTCCGTCCAAACTTCGAAGAATAGTGGTTCATGTAGTAGTTAACTATCGTCGGGATCTCGGAGCGACGCTCGCGTAGCGGCGGCACGCGCAACCTGATCACGTTTAGACGATAGTACAAATCTTCGCGGAACCGGCCCTGGGCCACCATCTCTTCCAGATCGGTGTTGGTCGCGGCAATGATGCGCACGTCAACCTTGGCAGGTCGTTGCTCGCCGAGGGCTTGAATCTCACCTTCCTGCAAAAAGCGGAGCAGCTTCGGCTGCAGGTCTAAGGGCAGGTCTCCAATCTCGTCCAGGAAGAGTGTGCCGCCTTCCGCGCTGCGGATGACACCTTGCGAATCGTGGACCGCGCCGGTAAACGAGCCGCGTCGATAGCCGAAGAGGTAGCCTTCGGAAAGTTCTTTGGGTACCGCAGTGCAGTTGAAGGGGACAAAGACTTTAGAGCGCCGCGCCGAAATGGCATGAATCGCCCGCGCTACCAGCTCTTTCCCGGTGCCGGATTCCCCTGTCACTAACACCGTCACATCAGAAGATCGGATCTTGTGCACTTCTTCCACGAGCCGAGTCATCGCCGGACTCGAATGGATGAAACCCGGCATTAAACTCGCGCCGGCAAGTTCGTTCGGCGGTTGCGACCCGGTTACTTTCTGTTGACCCGCTCGCAAAGCGCAAACATCCATTCCCAAACCAACGACGCGCAGCAGCAGTTCCATCGATATACCACCCGGCAGCTTCGCCCGGCTGCGGGGCGAAATGTAAAGAATCGCGGGGGGAGCATTTGATGATTTGAGAAGGGTGATCGCCGCGTCGTGCTTCTTCGAATAGCGCTCGCGATCTTCTTCCGTGTCCAACTGATCCAGCTCTTCGGCGATCCGGGCGCTGTCTGCGGGCGTGCAGCCGTGGGAGATGACCACGCGGGGGTGGTGATGTTCGCCTTCTTCGGTGATCAGCACGCGTTGGGCCGAAGTCTCCTGGCGCATGATTGCGGCGAGCTCGCGCAACAGTAGTTCTCGCGAGGCCACGGCTTCGGCCAAACGCAAGGTCAGGAGTTGGGTCAGAGCCGACTGTTCTACATTTTGAGTGAGCGTCGTTTGATCGAGATGCTCGATGGCTTCCTCAGCGCGAGCGAGATCGATTCGAGCGCCGAGTTCACGGAATGTGCTGCGTGCGCGCGTAAGTTGTTCCATCGCTCGGTTTGGCTGAGTCAAGGCGTAGGCGCGGCCCAGTTCAAGGTAAGCGCGGGCAGCGCGATAGCGGTCCCCGAGCATATCGAAGACTGAAACACTGCTGCCGAAGTGTTGGGCCGCTGCGGTGGCGTCAGACTGCCCGAGGGCCAGCAGGCCTGCAAGTCTTTGCGCCTCCCCCGCGAATCCGAGGTCAGCCGGGGAGTCAGTCACTTCCTCAGTCACCTTATGAAGTTCCGTTGCGGACTCCTCAAACTGATGCTTGAGCAAATGCGCTTCCGCGAGGAGGAGACGTGATTCGCAAAGGGCCTGGCGATCGCCGATGATCTCCGCCATAACTAGGGCTTGCTTTCCCTGTGACAGAGCTTTCGCGGCATCGTCCATTGCCAGGTAACAACGCCCGAGTGTGCGCAAAGCCTGGCCCGCATACCACTTGTTCCCGTTGTCTGTTGCGAGGGCAACTGCCCGCTCGAGGTAAGATTTGGCTTCCTCCAGATCGCCGCGCAACATGTGCAGTTCGCCCAGGGAGTCGAGAATCATGGGCACCTTAGCGCCGCGTTCGTCGACTTCTGACGCGAGGGCGAGAGCGCGCTCGAGGGCCTCCTGGGCCTGTGCCCATTGCCCGATCAGAATCAGGTTAATTCCCAGATTGTTGTAGCCATCTGCTGCGCTGGATTTGTGATCGGTGCGCTCGTAATAGGAGATGGCTTTCTCCAGATAGCGAATGCCTTCCTGAGGACGTTTGAGAAACCAGCAAGCACCGGCCATGTTTGTGTAAATCTTCCCCAGCAGATAGCTGGCGGGATGATCGCCAACCAACTTAAGCGCTTGCTCAAAATTTTCGAGACCGGCAGCGTAGTTTCCTTCCTGGGTGTCCGCCAGGGCCACTCCGAAGTATGCTTCGGCAAGCCCGCGCCATTCGCCAGTCTCACGGAAGTGTTCCAGGGCTCGCTGACCGTAATCGCGCGCAATGGGATACTCGCTGATGGTCCGATAGACGCGGGCGAGGGCGGCGTAGATTGGTCCAAGTTTGGCTTCCGCAGCACTCTCGGAAAAATCGCGCAACGCAGCCTTTAGAATTGCGATCGCCTTCGGGTGATCTCCGTTGTAGTTGTAGGCGAGAGCAATCTGCACGAGCAGGCAACGAACCGCCTCCTGGTCGAGGCCGGCACGCGACTCGGGAGTCTCGTACATCGCTACGGAAGCCAGGGACTCGCGATAATGGCCTTGCATCTCCAGAGCGTTCGCGAGTGAGCAGCGGGCGAGTGCCAGGTTAGTGGGGTTTTTGCCGGACGCAGTGATCAACGAAATGAGACGAGTGCGAGCTTCTGTGGAGAGGCCCTGATCGAGCAGGCACCGCACCTCATCCATTTCTTCGACAAGGGAAGCATCGGAGGGATGTCTTGAACGCAAGCGCACGCGTGCGTCGGCCAGATCGATCACACCTCGAGCGCTTGGGGTTTCTTCTGTCTTCGGGTCAGAAGATCCGGGACCGACACGCTTAGCCATTTAGTTCTTCATAAACGCGCAAATGGTCACGCTTTTCACTATGTGATCGGGGCCGTGAAGATTGAAGGTCGGGCCGCGCTACCGGAATCACTGGCGGCGCAAATTATTGAGCCGTTAAACAGCGTGGAATGTAACACATGCATTGAAGGGCGTCCACCGTTGCTTTGCTCTGGTTTGTGGCGGACAGAAGAGTGTTAACTCACACTTGCGTGCACTTCGTTCGAAGGGCACTCTGGACAGGTACTGGTGCAGGTTGGCTCAATCAGCCGGGGGCGAGTCGCTACAGAACCGCGGAGCGGTAGCGACCGGGTAGAGTCTCGCTAAGAGTCAATAAACAAGAATTCAGTGTTCCACCAAGTGTCAGTGACGCCGCACCACCTCGGTTCTCTGGTCGAGCGGTATGACCTAGGCGTCGCGCCGTGGCCTATAATCGTTGGGCGCTGGCGAGGCATCCATCAACCAATGGCGTAGAGAGGTAAGTAAGATGAGAAGAATCTTCCAGCTGCTTCTTCTAGTGGCTATGAGTTGCCAGGCAGCACTGCCGCAAAACCGATCTATCAATGATTTGCGGCGGATGTTCGATTATGACCAGAACGCGCCGCTTGATGTCAGAGAAGTCGGCGTTATAAACCGAAACGGTCTTCGCATACACGATATTACCTACGCTAGTCCGAAAAGCGGGCGCGTTACGGCGTGCCTCGTCGTCCCTACTGGAAGAGGACGCTTCGCAGGCGTCGTTTTTGGTCACTGGGGATATGGTACTCGAACGGAGTTTCTTCCAGAGGCGATGCTATATGCGAGGGCGGGCGTTGTTTCTCTTTTGGTGGATGATCTAGGGGTTCGTCCTGCGCCTTGGCGTCGGACAGCGCCCGGCACTGAGCCGGAAGCTGTTCGTGACAATTTCATTCAATCGGTGGTTGATTTACGACGAGGTATAGACTTGCTTCGAGCGCGGTCTGATGTTGATCCTAACCGCATCGCTTATGTGGGGCATAGTTCCGGCGCTCATTGGGGCGCGATACTGTCGGCAACTGATAGGCGGCTCAAAACAGTCGTGCTAATGGCGGGCGTACCGACCGAGGCGACGATATCGATGGAGAGCGATGACCCTGATTTCGTAAGTTTTCGCCAAACAACTCCCAGAGAACAGCTAAATAACTACTTCAGAATCGTTAGTCCTCTCGACGCGATTAATTATGTGCCCCATGCCGCGCCAACACCTCTTCTGTTTCAGTTCGCGCGATTCGAGCAATACTTCAATGAGGCTGCGATGCAGGGGTACGCGCGTGCTGCGAGCGAACCCAAACTCGTGCTGTGGTACGACACGGGACACGGACTCAATGACCTTCGACCACTCATTCACCGCGCAAATTGGCTGCAAAGGCACATCGGCATTAGACCAGTTGCCCCGATCCTGCGAAGGAGTTTGAGCAACTGAAGAGTATAAAGGGGGAAGCCGCTTGTTTTTGGAAGCCGCGCCCAATAGCTCATTGAATTCGGCGTCTGGCGCGAATGTTTATGACAGAGGAAGAAAAGAATGGCGGCTTTTTATCCAGCTTATATGCTCAAATCGATGAAGACGCTGTTGATTCTTATTCTGTTGAGCCTTTCTGCAATACGCCATCAAAGCCGAGGGGCGCAACCAGGGCGGCGAGCTAATTGGCATCGGGCATCCAGGGATCGCCATATCAATTCTCCGTGCTTTCAACGCCCTGCCGAGCAATCTTCGCTAATTCGAAAGGCGCAAAAGAACAAATATGTGATCCGCCGCATCTTGTTCGTTGGAAATGAAAATACACGTGACGGGGTGTTGCGTCGAAGAATTCTGTTGCAGGAAGGTAATGCCTTTAGGCATGCAATTCTGATCAAGACCCTAGCGAACCTAAGCAAACTCAAGATGATTTATCCAGTTAGGCTGAGTGATGTTATGGCCCAGCTAAATGATGAGGAAAAAACTATTGATGTGCTCATGTGCTTCAAGGAAAGAGCCCGGCGCACGTAATAAAAGTTCCTCTGAACAACCGGCAGTGAACGAGTGCTTGTTACTGAGGCAGCTTTATCTGTCAAGCCGCAGGATGCCATGTGCCCGTCATACAAAGGAGACTAAATGGTTAAGAAGGTGGTTAAGAAAACGGTCAAGAGTTCGAAGAAGAAACCCGCGCGCAAACCTAATGCCGCGTTCATGAAACCAGTGACGCCTAGTTCAGCGCTGGCGGAGATCGTCGGCGCAAAACCGATCCCGCGGACTGAGGTCACCAAGCGGCTGTGGGCCTACATCAAGCAGAACAAACTGCAGGACCCGAAGAACAGACGCATGATCAAAGCTGACGCGGCGCTGAAGAGTGTGTTCGGCGGCAAATCGACAGTGAACATGTTCGAGATGACCAAGCTCGTATCGAAGCATCTGAAGTAGGCGGGTACGGCAAAAAGGTAAAAGGGCAAAGGTGCAAAAGGGAAAATGGCTGTCCCGTCGTTTTCCCGTTCCCCTTTTTACCCTCTTACCCTGTATTCCCAGGGTTGCGCGGGCGCGTGCGCAGTGAATTTTGCTGAAGTCGGTCAAGTCGACATAGGTTTATCGAGAGGATTTTTTAATCATGTCTGAGAGAAAACTGCGTGCCTACGTAGATATCCCCACTCATCTAGGTCCTGACGTCACTATGAACCAGACGATCACCAATATCAGCTTGAGCGGCTGCCTGGTGAGAACCGACACGCAGCTGGCTGTCGGCTCTAGTCTCTCGCTCAGCATTCCCATCTCAGGTGGAGAGACGCTGCGTCTACGAGCTAGGGTCGTCCGCGAGCACGGGCTGGA
>JACCUI010000208.1 GCA_013811945.1 Pyrinomonadaceae bacterium
AAAACTGTAAAGCTTTCCCGACCCTAGGGTTGCACGGTGCTAAACCCAAACTCGCGATGTGGTCCGCCGAGACTGCGACCCCTTCAGGGTCGTGGACTGAAGCCCTCCCTTACCGGGGGCGTTGCCCAGGGCGTTGCCCCCGGCTACTAACTTCATGCCTTCCAGGCATGTTCAGGCTCGCAAAATCGCTCAAGCTGACGGCCCCCAAACCTCACCTTTGAAAATAATTGTCTGGTTTCCATTTCTTTGTAACTTTTGCCGCGCTCATGTGTTTTAGATAGTGTAGCGCAGTTATGGCGAGTGAAGACGAAGAGTTCACCACGCTGTTTCAGGATTTCTACCCCAGTCTCTGCAGGTTTCTCGAGTGCCTGCTGGATGGGCGTGCCGCGCTCGCACAGGATCTAGCGCAGGAGAGCTTCTTACAACTCCACCGCACCGACTGGAGCAAGCTGCCCCCAGGAGAAGCGCGCTTCTGGCTCTACCGGGTAGCACGCAACTTTGCAATTAACGAGTTTCGCAGGGGGCAAACGCGTTCCCGTTTGTTTGAGCACTTGGTTAAGGTGATGCGCCCCCGAAGGCGCAATCCCGAAGAAGAATACGAAGCGCAGGAGCAGCAGCGGATGGTGCTGGAGATGCTACAGAGTCTACCAGAAGGTCAGCGCACGGCGTTGCTGTTGCGCGAACAGGAGCAATTGAGCTATCGCGAGATCGGACACGTGCTGAACATTTCGGAAAGCAAGGTGAAGATAGACATTTTTCGGGCTCGCACGACTTTACGCGAAACTTGGTCCAGGCGAAATCAAGCTTTCAGCGCACGCGGTCATTGAAGGTTATTTTATGGGTTGCGATCAAACTGAAAAGATTTCCCTGCTAATTGACGGCGAGTTGGCAACTGAAGACGCGCTCTCTCTTGAGCAGCACCTATCGACGTGCAGCCAATGTGATCAAGTACGCGCGGACTTCCTGGGCCTGCGGAGTCAGATTAGCGCCTATGCCCCCCTGCTTGAGCCATCAAAGCCGCGTCCTGCTTTAGCGAGAGTCTTGTCGAAATCACACACGAAATCCGCTCAAACAGGATGGCTAGCTCGGCTCTTAGGAGTTGGCGACGCTCACGGCTTCAATACGCGGTTCGCGGCCGTCGCCGCTTTGGTCCTAATGACTTTGGCCATCGGGACCATTGCTTTCTTACGCTATCGCCCGCAGCGTGAACTCGCGTCCAACAATTTCACGGTGACCAGCCCTGGTGTTAACCAATCCTCTGGCACGCCGGAGGCGCCGGATCAACTCGCCGGGAATTCCGGACGCAAGCCGGCGAAAGTTCAGCGGCGTGAAACAGGTCCTACTCGGCGGAAACCGAATTCACGGATCAAGCCGACGCGGGAACAGAGCGTCCCGAAACCACTCCCGCAGTTCCAGAATGCAGCTCCTCCTAATTACGCACTCGTAAATGAGCCCGGTGGTGGGAATGACCCTTCGTCGATCCGTTCTGGCGATACGGAGGCGCTCACTGCGAGGCACTTCGAACAGTCGGAGTTGTTGCTGCGTGCGTTTAGAAATTTGCGGGCGACTCGGGCCGGCAGAACCACTGAGATCGCCTACGAGCGGAGGCGTGCGCAGCAACTGCTTTACCGAAACATCATGCTCCGGCGAGAGGCTGACAACGATGGCGACGTGCAAGTGGCGACGTTGCTGAGCAGTCTCGAGCCGATTCTGCTCGACATTGCCAACCTTCGTGACAAGCCTGGCAACAGCGAAGTGCAAACGATCAAGGAACGGGTTGAGCGTACGAGCCTGGTGCCTTTGCTGCAAATTAACTCAGTGGCGGTGGCACGCGTCAATGAGTGAAGAGGTTTCACGCAAAGGCGCAAAGGTGGCAAGACACAAAGAAACACCACTTGCAAACTGGTGATCGCAACATTTCATATCTTTGCCCTTTGCCACCTTTGCGTCTTTGCGTGAAACCGACTTTGTGAGCGTCGAAGAGGCACTTCAACTTCAGTCCATAGTTCCAATATGAACATGCGATTCACCATAGAGGCACAGAGAACAATGGACGAGCACAGCGAATCTTGTCACCGCTCGATCCTGCGCTTGCTCTCGAGTTCTCTGTGCCTGTGTGGTGAGTACTCACCTCAACTAAATGGGCAGTTTCAGGCAAAGATTTAAAACGAAGGAAACAGTTATGACAGCTATGATCCCTTTCAATAATTGCGCCCGGGTCCGCAACACTTTGGTCCTCGTCGTGTTGCTTGCACTGGGTGTGGCCGGGGTGGTTCGCGCGCGGCTTGCCTACGGTTACGATCAAGACGTGCAGAAGCTCAACCGCTTTGTGCAAACTTCGGAGGGCAATACGCCCGCTGCCAAGGCTTTTCGAGAGGGTCGCGATCTCATCGAGCGTGAGAGCTGGCCGCAAGCGGCCGCGAAATTCAACAGCTTTGTTTCTGACTTTCCCAAAAATAGAGACGTCGACGCAGCGCTCTACTGGTATGCCTATGCGCTGCAGAAACAGGGCAAGAAAGACGAGGCGGCAGCCGCACTGCTGCGGCTCATAAAGGAGTTTCCCAGCTCCAGTTGGCGTCGTGAAGCCGAAACGATGCTGGTAGTGCTGGGGCGCGGCGACGCGGTGCAACAAGCTCTCGAGCGCAACAATTGCGAAATCAAGATCCTGGCGTTGCAGAGTCTTTTCCAGGCTAACGAAGAGCGCGCTATCAGTTTTGTAGGCGATGTGCTGAAGAGTACCTCCACGGCTTGCCCGGGGTTAAAGACCGCCGCCGTCTCCCTTCTCGGCTCCCAAGGAGGATCGCGCGCCGTTCCTCTGTTGCTCGAGATTGCTCGCAGCCAGGCGGATATGAAGCTTCGCCTGACCGCAATCAAACGGTTGGGCGAGCAGAATGGTGACACGGTTGCCGATGATCTGGCGCGGCTATACGACGCCGATCGTACTAAGGAAGTGAGGGCGCAAATTCTGCGCGCTCTCTCCGAAATGGATAACGCGCGGGCGGAGACAAAGCTTATCGAGCTCGCGCGCGCCGGTGACGACCTGAGCCTGCGCCAGGTCGCAATTCGCTACCTTGGCGAGAAGAATGGCAGCGCGTCGCTCGATGAGTTGATTCGCATTTGGGACGCGGATCGCACACCCGAGATTCGCGCGCAGATCTTGCGCGCGCTTTCGGAGCGCGACGACCCTAGGGCCCACGCCAAGTTGCTCGACGTCGCGCGCAAGGGCGAGACCCCTGAGCTTCGGGTAGAAGCCATTCGTCGTCTGGGAGAACGAAAATCGTCACTCGAAGACCTGTTGCAGCTTTATGCGAGCGAAAACAATCCCGGGATCAAGCAGGGTCTGATCCGAGCCTATTCAGAGATGAACGATCCGCGTGCTTTGGCAAAGCTGTACGAAATCGCTCGCGGCGCCGAGGCGCTCGAACTGCGCGTCACGGCTATTCGCCGGCTCGGTGAAAGAAACGACGAGCAGACGGTGGAACAACTAGTCGGCATGTACGACGCTGAGTCCAACGTTGAGGTGAAGGCTATGCTGATCCGCTCCTTTGGCGAGTCGAATAACAAAAGCGCCGTGCGCAAGCTGATGGCTATCGCTCGCAGCGACCAATCCGTCGACTTGCGCAAGATGGCGGTGAGGAGGCTCGGCGAAAGCAAAGATCCTGAGGCACTCAAGTTCCTGGAAGATTTATTGAAGTGACCTAGAGCCCGCGAAGCGTGGCGAAAGCATAAAGCCTGGGGTGGAGCGCAGCAGAACCCTAGGTAAAGTGGTTGAAGAGATTGGCGAGCCCGCGAAAGGGGGCGGCAGAGATCGATGATCTCCCTCGCGCGATCTCTTTAGTTGCCTCTGTCGCCCACTTCGCGGGCTCCGGAAAATACTTGCGGCTAACCTGGGGTCACGCTGCGCTCCACCCCAGGCTTTATGCTTTCGCCACGCTTCGCGGGCTCTAAATCAACTGACAAGGAACTGATGGCAGACAAGGCCACGACGAAAGGAACATTCATCATGCATAGATCCAGAATCTCTTACTACCTAATGATGACGATTGCGCTGGGGACACTCGCCTGCGCACGCGTTGATCGCGCGACTACTGCAAATGCGGCGGTCGACCACGTCGCGGACAGAGAGGAGCAGAACCAATCCGCCACCACCGTGCAGAGTTTTACGGCTGTTGCCGGAGCTGACCTGGCGGCCAGGCTTGAGGAGGCCAGTCGTCGCGCGAGTGGCGGGCGAACGCCATACTGGTCGGCCTATTCGTTTGACGTAAGGCCTGGAGTGGCCATCGATCCCGGCGTGCATGAGTTTCACGGTTCAATGAATACGATTGGCGACACCTCTGTTTTCTTCGGCACAACCGCCAGCGGTATGACAGTAGAAACACGTAACCTGGCCGTCTTCCTGCTGCGAGAAACGGGTAGCAATCAGATTACCCGAATGGAGATCTACAACCTCGAGCGCAAGCGCGAGTACAGCAGTTATCCGGTTTACTGGTTGGGCCGCTCAAACAACGAAGAGAGCCTTAATTACCTGCGCGCGCTGTCTGACTCAGCCGCGCCGACCATGCTGAGTGAGCGGGCTGTGCTAGGCGTCTCGCTACATGACGATCCGCGCGTCGCTGCGATGCTTAAGAACTTCATACAGAAATCGCAGAATCAGCGTATTCGCTCTTCGTCAGTCTACTGGCTCGGTCAGGTTGGAGGCGAACAAAACTTTCTTGCCGACATCGTGCGCAACGACGCTGAAGAAACCAAGATACGACGCCAAGCCGCACATGCTATTGGGGAAAGTCGTGATCGCGGGGCGCTGACCACACTGCAAAGCCTCTACGAGGTCGTGAAAGACGTCGAGGTAAAACGGGGGATCATTCACGCGGCCCGCAATAGTCGCGAAGAAGAAGCAGCGCTGGCTTTTCTGCTGAGAGTGGCCAAAAACGATCCGGAGCGACAGGCTCGGCGCACAGCCGTGCGACAACTCGGCGAGTTTGAGCGAGTAAATGTTACTGATGAGTTGATGAAGATATACGCGGGCGAAACTGACCTGGAGGTGAAGCGCGCGGTTTTGCATTCCCTCTCTGAAACGAAGAGCCCGGGCGCAGGGGCGCGGCTGCTTAATCTGGCCCGCACGGAAACCACCCCGGAGTTGCGCAAGCGCGCCATCCACGTTCTTGCCGAGCGGGGTGAGTCGGTGATTGGCGATTTGATCAGTCTTTACGACGCGGAACGCGCGCCCGAAGTACGTCGCACAGTGATGCAGTCGCTCTCCGAAATCAAATCTCCCCGCATTGAAGATAAGCTGTTCGCAGTGGCCAGCGGCGATGAGAGCCTCGACTTGCGGCGTCAGGCAATCCGCTTGCTGGGCGAGCGAGCTGGTAAACGCAGTCTCGACTTCCTCAGCAATACAGCTCAAAGCGCAGATGGCAATACTGAGGTTCAGATACAGGCTGTGCGCGCTATAAGTGAGCGAAAAGCCGAGGAAGCCGTGCCGTTACTCATTAAGATAGCCAAGACTCACCCGAATCAGCTTGTGCGCAAGCAAGCCATTCGCGCGCTGGGCGAGTCAGGCGATCCGCGCGCCGTCGATTTCTTCCGTGAGGTGCTGGCGAGATAAGGACGTGGTTTTCCTTTGGGGCTAGCTATCGAGGTGTGGACGGCTTCTAAAGATTCAAAGGCCGGTAAGACACGATCCACGAACACACACTAAATGGCACTAACAATATTTCTGGTTTTGTGTGATTTGGTGGATCGTTTTGCTCATCGAAATTGATTTCTTACGGGAAAATGTTCCGGCCATTCCTTAAACACCACCAAAGAGGATTGCCCATTCTCACTGCTCACCAGACCCTGCTTGACCCGGTCGCTACCGCTCCTCGGTTCTATAGTTAGTATGATCCGCTGCCTTGAATACGTCTACCAGTGCCAACGTGATCGCCAGGACCACTGGGCCAAGCACGATTCCCAACACGCCAAAAACCTGAAGACCTCCCAGCACGGCAAAGAATATGAGTAGTTCGTGCAGCTTCGTTCGCTCGCCCACCAGTTTAGGTCTCAGGAAATTATCAGCCATGCCAATCACTAGTACCCCCCAGAGCACCATGAATAGAGCTTTAATCGGGTGACCGGCCAGGGCAAGGTAAGCGGCGGCGGGAACCCAAACCAGAAAGGCTCCGAGCATTGGGATCATCGACAGAAAAATCATGACTACTCCCCAAACGATTGCTGAAGGAACACCAAGTGCCCAGAACGCAAGCCCTCCTAAGACTCCCTGCACGATGGCGATGGCCAGTACTCCATACACGCTGGCTCCAATTACATCACGCGTTCTGGCCATGATCGCCGTCGCTTGTTTACTATCGAGAGGCAAACCGTCTCTCAAGGTGGCGAAAATCTTGTCGCCATCGCGGAAGAGGTAGTACATCGTGAAGACAACGAAAAACATCTGCACGATCGCGCCGATCACCCCACCGATAAACCCCAGCGTCCGACCTGCCAGCTGGCCGCTCACTCCCTGCAGCCGGTCCCGGAGGTACTCTCCTGAACGAACTTGCTCAATATCGATGTACTGGCGTGCCCAACCCAACACGCGTCCGGTGTAGGGAGAATTAGGATCAAGCAGGTAGGCGATAGTCGCTTGCAGGTTGTTCATTGCTCCTGACAATTCGTTGAGCACCGCTATAGTCACGAGCACCACCGGCACCAGAATGGTAAGTATGACTAGAAGGCACGACAGTAACGCGCTGAGGCCTGGCTTTTTTAGGCGTTTGAGCAGTCGCTGGTGTATGGGATAGAAGACGATCACAAGGACTGTGGCCCAGGCCAGCACCCCAACAAACGGCTGCAGCATCAGCCAGCAGAGATATAGCGCGATTGCGGTAACTGCGAGCAACATCCACCAACGGATTTGACGATTGTCTTGGGCCATCAACTTCTCATTACCCCGGCTCCGGTTTTGTGTAATCTGCCTGGATTTCGGCCCCGCCCGTCAAGCGAAATCATTTAGCCGCGGATCAGAGCGGGTATAAAGATAAGCACAATAACTCACTCGAGGCATTTGGTTAATCCTTTTTTAGATCCGCATTCATCCGGGTGTATCCGCGGCTAAATAATTTCCCAGACGGTCCTTGGTTCTCTGGTTGATTGTGCTACACGACGATAACCAAACTAAATACTGAAAATTGCCGCCCTGCCCTATGGATTGACATGTTACAAGTTGCGGCCCAAACTTTGAATTTGATCAGAGCAGAGCCGGAGCCAGCTGTTTGTCCCGACACTCCAGTTAAGACGCGTCTAAGCAGGTCTATCACTTTCCCGAGGTAATCGTTGTGGCTGAAGCTAACCTTTTAAAAGAAGAGCATCCCCTGGCAGAGCAAACGGCCCAAAAGTGGGTCTACCTCTTCGAGGACGGTAGTGGTGAGGACAAAGCGCTGCTCGGTGGAAAAGGCGCCGGTTTGAGCGAGATGACTCGGGCGGGCCTGCCCGTGCCGCCGGGTTTCGTCGTCACGACTGAAGCCTGCAACGCGTTTTTTGAAAATGGCAAAAACCTCCCCGAAGGCCTTTGGGAACAGGTCAAAGAGGGCTTAAGTAAGATCGAGGCAAAGGTCGGAAAGCGCTTCGGTGACCCGAAGAATCCGTTACTGGTCTCGGTGCGGTCGGGTGCCGCATTCTCGATGCCGGGAATGATGGACACGGTGCTCAACCTCGGCCTCAATGAGGAGACCGTACAAGGTTTGGCTGAACAAACCGGCGACCTCAGATTTGCGCTCGACGCTTACCGTCGCTTTGCGTCGCTCTTTGGCGAGATCGTCATGGGGGTCGCCCACGAGAAATTTGAGAGAGTGATGGATCGGTTCAAGGCGCAAACCAAAGGCGGAAGCGACACTGATCTGAAAGCCGACGACCTGCGGGACATCATCGCCGCCGAAAAACAAATCATTGTCGCCGAGCAACACGCTATACCCGAAGATCCCTACGAGCAGCTGCGCGTAGCGATCGCTGCCGTTTTTAATTCCTGGATGGGCCGGCGCGCGGTTGACTACCGGCGCGTGAATCGAATTCCCGATTCCCTCGGTACGGCAGTGAATGTGCAGGCAATGGTTTTCGGCAACATGGGCAGCGAGAGCGGCACCGGGGTCGCCTTCACGCGCAACCCCTCCACCGGCGAGAAAAAGCTTTACGGCGAGTATCTATTGAATGCCCAGGGCGAGGATGTAGTAGCGGGCATTCGCACACCAAATCCGATCAGCCAACTCAAAAAAGAACTGCCGGCAGTTTTTAAAGAGTTTGCTTCGATCGCCAACCTCCTGGAACAACACTATCGCGACATGCAGGATGTCGAGTTCACCATCGAGCGTGGCAAACTCTGGATGCTGCAAACTCGGACGGGAAAACGCTCGGGTGCGGCAGCAGTCCGGATTGCCGTCGAGATGGCCCAGGAAAAATTAATTGACCGCGCCTTGGCGGTGCAGCGTGTTACGCCTGAACAGATCGATCAACTGCTGCACCCGACCGTTGATCCGAAGACTGACGCGACTGTGCTGGCGACGGGCCTGCCGGCAAGTCCCGGCGCCGCGCAGGGCCAGGTAGTATTCAGCCCTGACGAAGCTGAGGAGCTGGCGCGTGAAGGCGCCAAGGTGGTCCTCGTTAGACAGGAAACCAGCCCGGACGATTTTCATGGAATGGTAGCAGCGCAGGCTATCGTGACAGCCCGAGGCGGCATGACCAGTCACGCTGCCGTGGTGGCCCGCGGCATGGGGAAGACTTGCGTGAGCGGCGCCGGCTCGCTTGAAATTGATTACAGCCAACAGCAGTTTAGCGTCAACGGAACGGTGGTAACCAAGGGCGAATGGATCACGGTAGACGGATCCACCGGACGCGTCTTTCTGGGTCAGGTGCCAACGATTCTGCCAACTCTGAGTTCAGACTTCTACGAGATTATGAGTTGGGCGGACAGATTCCGGCGGCTGCGGGTACGGGCCAATGCCGACACTCCGCGTGATGCAAAAGTTGCACGTCAGTTTGGGGCCGAGGGTATCGGACTCTGCCGCACCGAACACATGTTCTTCGGCGATCAACGGCTGGCGGCGATGCGCGAGATGATTCTGTCAGATGGCGTTGGGGCGCGCGAAAAGGCGCTCGAGAAGCTGTTGCCGCTACAGCGCGGCGACTTTGTGGGAATCTTCCGCGAGATGGCTGGCTTGCCGGTGACGATTCGGTTGCTGGATCCGCCGCTGCACGAGTTTCTTCCGAGCGTTGACGACCTGTTGAGTGAACTAGCGGAACTGAAGATGGCGGCGCGCTTGGCTGCGACTCTTGCAGACATGGACAAGCTCCTCGACGAGATCGATGAAAAGCGACGCCTGCTGCGGCAGGTGGTACGCACGCGGGAATCCAATCCCATGCTCGGATTCAGAGGTTGTCGATTAGGTCTGTTGTTTCCCGAAGTCACACGCATGCAGTGTCGCGCGATCTTTGAGGCGGCTTGCCAGGTGCAAGGCGAAAAGAAAAAGGTAACCTTAGAAATAATGGTGCCCCTCGTTTCGCTGAGCGAGGAACTACGGCAGCAGCGAGAAGTAATCGACCAGGTAGCGCAACAGGTGATGGGGGAGCAGGGAATGACCGTCGAGTATCACGTGGGCACAATGATCGAGCTGCCACGAGCTGCGCTGATGGCGGATAGCATCGCGGCGCATGCCGATTTCTTTTCTTTCGGCACCAACGACTTAACGCAGACGACCTTCGGTTTGAGCCGAGACGATTCGGGACGCTTTCTTCCCACCTACATTGAACGCCGGATTTTGCCGGAAGATCCTTTTCAGATGCTCGATCGTGAGGGTGTGGGCCAGTTGATTCGGCTGGGCTCGGAACGAGGCCGCGCCGCCAAACCGGATCTCAAGATCGGGATCTGCGGCGAGCATGGAGGCGATCCCAGTTCCATCGCGTTTTGTCACGAGATCAACCTCGATTACGTAAGTTGCTCGCCGTTTCGGCTACCAGTGGCGCGCCTGGCCGCAGCGCAAGCGGCGCTTGGGGAGTTGGCGGCTGGAAGCATAAGCGAAAAGGCTTAATAAAATTTTGATTTTAGATTGTTGATTTGTGATCTGAAGATTTCAAACCTGCAATTCGAGATCTATGATGGGGATTCGAAATCTGAGGTCTGAGATTTCAGATCTCAAAACAAGCCCAAATCAAAAATCAACAATCTAAAATACAAAATTTCCTCTCTACTCATACCTGAGAGCTTCAATCGGATTCAATCGCGCTGCCTTCCATGCCGGCCACAATCCGAAGATCACACCCAATCCCACTGAAACAACGAAGCCAACAATCGGCGCCCAGACTGGAATGTAGGTTGGCATAATGGTCTGGATCAATAGCGCTATGCCTGAACCCACCAGAATTCCAAGTATTCCCCCCAGCCCGGTCAGGGTCGCCGCTTCAATCAGAAACTGCAGCACGATGTCGCGGCGGCGCGCGCCAATTGCTTTCCTGACGCCGATTTCCCGCGTGCGCTCCGTCACGGACACCAGCATAATGTTCATCACGCCGATACCGCCTATCAGTAGCCCTACACTCGAGATAGCGACCATCAATGCGATCACGCCTCCGGTAATGGCGCCAAACTGCGAGAGGATCTGTTCAGAAGTCGAAAACCCAAAGTTGTCGGCTGCCCCGTAGGCCACTTTTCGCCGCCGGCGCAACAGTTCCCGGACCTCGTCCACTGCCTCGCGCATTACCCCCGGCCGCGCCTGGGCCATGACAAAGTTGTCATCAACATCAGGATACAATTTGCGCAACGTCAGATATGGCATGTAGACGGCTTTGTTCTCATTGTTCGGATCTTCAGCGCCGACCAGGAAGACATCGCGGGCGGTAAGCACACCAATCACCCGGTAA
>JACCUI010000210.1 GCA_013811945.1 Pyrinomonadaceae bacterium
TAGAATCCGGAACGCAATGGCCGCCCCCGCCGAAGTTATTACCGACGCCCGCCCGAGCGCAATTTCCCTGCGCTGGATCATCAACGGGCGCGAAGATCTTATCTGGTTCATCGGCTCGGTCCTATCCAGCTACGCCCTGCTTCTTCTGTACATCAAGGGTATCGTGCCGTTGGTTCCCATGGTAGCGCTGTGGGCAATACTGATTGATGCACCCCATGTCTTCGGCACTTTTTCGCGCACTTATTTCGATCGCACGGAGCGCCGCAACCGCGCTCGTCTCCTCTGGGGTTCTCTGCTCTTTTTCGCCGTGGGACCGTTAATGGTTTATTTCGGCGGCGGTCTCATTTTCTTCTTTCTGGCCGCGCTTTGGGCTTACTACCATCTCGTCAAACAACACTACGGCTTCATGGTGCTCTATAAAAAGAAAAACGGCGACTTGGCACCGGTCGATAATGCGCTTGACCGTTTGCTCTTGCTCTTCGCGTTCAATTATCCGTTTGTCGCTTTTATTGCGCAGGATCCGGAAGCTATGGCGCGCGTGCCCGCAGCGTTGCAGAGTGGCGTAAATGGCCTGGCTATGTTTTTGCTGGCAGGCACAATCATCGTAGGGGTGGTCTGGGTCTGTCGGCAGGTACAACGTGCTCTCGCTGGTTCGCCATTGAATGTGCCTAAATACCTTTTGCTCGCGGCAGCGATTCCCATGCACTGGATCGTCCTGTTGACGCCGATGCCTCACAAACCAATAGCGATCGTTGCCATCCTGACCATCTATCACAACCTGCAATACCACCGACTGATTTGGTTTCACAATCAGAAGTACACAATCAATGCCGGGTCACCAGCGGGGCAACCCCGCTGGGGTGCTAAAACCGCGGCTGTGCGAGGTGGGACGCCAATCATCGTCGAGGCGGTTTCCGATGTCACGAACATAGGTCCCAAGGCAAAATACGGTGCTGCCGAAATTATCAGCCGCCGCTTACTTTTCTACATAGCTTTCGGAATCGTCTTCGGGTTGATCTACCAGGGGCCGAGACAGTATCTCGGTTATGTTAGTTTTAATGAACGTGGTAGCACAGGCACGTTAAGCGAGCCGGCATTTGCCACACAGCTGGGAATATCTTTTCTCTGGGGCTACGCCTTCATTCATTATTACCTCGACTCGAAGATCTGGCGCGTCCGGCGCGATCCGTCAGTTGGTAAGGCTCTGAAGATGGACTGATACCCTAACGCGCGTGGAAAACCAGAAAGTAGTCAACCTCGTCAGGTCTGACGAAGTCGTGTTGCTCGACCAGCACAAACCCGGCTCGTTGCGCTTCCTTGACCACGAGATCTCGATCGATTCCATGATCGTCGCCTTTCCCAGTCCGATCGATGATTCCCAGCAGCGCTCCCTCTCGCATAGCGGGGCGCATGCGCCGCAACCACCGTACTGGCTCGCCAATTTCGTGGTATGTCTTAAGCAGCAACACAGCATCCACGCTTTTTTCTGGCAGCAGCGGATCGTCTTCCTTGCCAAGAATGGTACGGATATTTGAAAGGTTCTCATCTTTGGAACGTTTGTCGATGTGTTTCAAATATTCACTATTAATTTCAACAGCGTAGACGAGTCCGCCCGATCCGACCCGCTTAGCTGCCCTCACTGTAAACCACCCCGAGCCAGCGCCAACGTCCGCTACATGCGATCCTGTCTTGATGCCGAGAATATCCATTACCCGATTGACTTGGAGCCTGTCCTCCCTCTTCGGGTCTTCAAAAATCGAAAGGCTGCCTGAGTATGGCTCGCTGGTTGAACGATCTATTCGATCGGATGAGCGTTCATTGGTTTCAGTCGAAGCGGAGGGCCTTGGTGAGGGGATCGGGTTGGCCGGCCTCGGCTGCTGATTTGCGACTGCGCATCCCAGGAGCGCCAGCGCTAAGTGCAGACTCAAAACGCTTCGCAGCAGAAGATGTAAAAGGAGTCCGGGCTCGGGGTTTCCTTCGTCTCTCACATTCATGATTTACGACTCGAGCGGCACTCGCGAATCTTCGGCCGAAATTTCGTGGGAATAGAAATCGGCAACCACTTTGGTAAAAGCTTGAGGAAACTCTTCGTGTGGGAGATGCCCACAGCCCCGAAATACAATCAATCGCGCATTTCTAATAGCATCGTGCAATTGTTCTCCATTGCGCAGCGGCACTTCAAGATCATTATCTCCCCACAGCAAGAGTGTTGGTTGCGTAATCAGATGCGCTTCACGGTGAATTCGATCGGCGTCCCAGCGCCGAACCGTACGTATAATGGCTCTCTGGGCCGCGGCAGTTCGCAGTGGCTGATGACGCGCCTCAACCCTGTGGTCGTCAAGCACCCAGGAGTGCCTATCATAGACTTGCTTCATGCGTCGCTTCAGTAGTAGGCGCGATCCAAGCAGTAGTGGGGAAAGAATCTCGCCGATTAGCGGCGAACCAAATAGCCGCATCAGCAAGTACCTGGTGGGGACGTTATTCGTTACCGCCCCCACCAGAACCAGTTTTTCAACTCGTTTCGGATAATCCAACGCAATAGTGGCCGCCACCGCGCCACCATAGGAACTGCCGACGATGATGGCCTGCTCCAACCCAAGTTTATCAATCAAGCGATCGACCATCCGCGCCTGTGCGGTGATTGTGTAATCAAAGTCTCGCGGCTTGGCAGAATAGCCATAACCGAGGAGATCTGGCGCAATTACCCGAAAGCCCTTGGCCGCGAACTCCAGAAATACCTTGCTCCAAACGAGCGTGGACGAGGCAAAACCGTGAATCAGAATTATTGGCGGCCCGCTGCTGAGCCCCGCTTCCTGATAATGCACCCGCGCAGCATCTACTTCCGCAAAACGCGAGTGGCCGGCATGAAAAACGATTCCCCGATTCTTTTCCCAATCCACGTCGCGCGGACGAGTGAGCAGTTTGGTAACTACCGCAGCGGTGGCTATACCAGATAAGGCCCCGATTAAATAACGTTTCTTCATATTCCGAAAGGCGATGCCTATCACAGGTAAGTTTCTAATCTTCCGGCGGTATTACAACCCGCGGTTGTAGCGACTTACTCGCTGCATCATAACAGGCAACAGCCAGAAGGTTTCCTGCTTCATCGCGCATTCTGACGTTGTCCCCTTGAGCAGCGGCACCGTCGGAATGCCGCGAGAGAGAAATAGCGATTCCCTGTCGGACGCGTTGAGCCTCACGCTCGGTAAGATCCACAAAAGGAATGCTCCGCAACGCCGCATCAGGCAGGAGAAGAATCGTAGCCAGGGCCTCTTCTTCGACCTTATCTTTGAGTTGGTCAAGAGTTACCGCCGATGCGACTGAGAAGTCCCCCGCCCGGGTTCGACGCAATTCGACGAGGTGGGCGCCGACACCCAGCCGCTCCCCTAACGCTTCGGCCAGCGTGCGTACATACGTTCCCGCCGAGCAAACGACCCGCACCGCCAGATCGACGGTCCCGTCCTGATTGTACTTCAAGGATCGTTCGCCGCATCTCAGCGCTTCAAATTCACCTACCTTGACGCGCACAGCTCTCCTTTCAACTGTCTCCCCACGTCGAGCAAGTTCGTAAAGCTTCCGGCCATCGCGCTTCTTCGCAGAATACATTGGCGGTATCTGATCAACCTCGCCGCGTAAACTCTGAAGCGCCTCTTCAATTTCCCGATCGCTCCAGGTGAGTGGAGAAGCGCGCATTGTAAGTTCGCTAATTTTTGAAGTGGATTTTCCAGTGAGGTCTCCCGTGTCGGTTGAGTAACCAAACCGGACGACCGCTTGATACTCCTTCTCGGCACCGCTAAAGAACTGGGCCAGCCGTGTGGCCCGGCCCACAAGCACTATGAGGACACCGGTCGCGAATGGATCCAGAGTTCCTGTATGCCCTACTCGACGCTCGTGCAGTATTCGGCGCACGCGAGCCACTACATCGTGCGAAGTCACACCTGCTGGTTTGTCGATGATCAAGACACCGTCCACGAAGGCATTTTAGATTTTTAATTCTTGATTTGCGATTCTCCGCGTACCCTAAGCAAACGGCACACACGCACCACAGTTGTCAACACCCATCGCCCGCGTGTGCGCGCCAAGAATAATTTGGACTGCGCCGGCAGAGCGAAGCTGCGGCGGCGCTATAGATTCGGGTTGTCAACTGCTACTGAAACCAAAGCGGTGTCGCGCTTCGCTCGGACCGGCACTCCAAATGTGTCTGCAGTTAACACCCCACAATTCTAGACGCACCGTCTACCTTTATTCGTTTGAGCCTTTGCTTCTGAGGTCGCTGCATGAAAAACTAGTCCAAATTCCGTCGATGCGAAAACCAAGACGTAAACCAACGAAGGCTGAGACCGGTGAAGCGCCTCCCAGTGCACCTCTGACGCCAGAGGAGCGCCGCCACCGCACATTTCAGCGCGCAATAAAGCTGCTCGCAGCTAGGTCGCGGTCCGTAGCAGAGCTACGCGAACTGCTTCATCAGAGCAGCGCCGCAACTGTAAAGGTGGTAGACGAGGTGTTGGCGCGGCTGCGTGAATACGGGTATCTCGACGATGAACGATTCGCTTTCGGCTACGCTTCTTTGAAGCTCCGACAGAAACCGCTCGGACGGCAGCGACTGAAGCGCGATCTCGTCATGAAGAAAGTCGACAAAGGTGTGATTGAAGGGGCCCTGGATATGGTTTTTGCGGAAGTCTCCGAAGAAGAACAGATCGATCGGGCAATCGAAAAGCGCACTCGCATACGGGGTCGTCCCAAAAACCGGCTTCAGGCCAAGAGCCTATTCGATCATCTGATGCGCCAGGGCTTTCCCTACGAGCTGGTCGCCGACAAGGTGCGCTCTGCTTCTAAAACTGGTCTTGACGAGGATATATGATGTGCCCTTGAGACAGAGAAACACCCGCAAGCCCCCTCGGAACCGCGGGTGTTTTGATGAAACTCAAGGCTCAATCAGTGGGCACTATGGTGCGTTGACTAAAAACACATCCCACGCCCAACGTCCGACCTGAGCACCATGAATGTCTTTGACTTTGGCTCGATAGCGGAACTGGTTACCGTATTGATCAGTGCGTTTCGATCGTTTGTAGTCCAAGTGTAGGGTCTTCAGGCCAAGTTCCGGCAAAGTATGTAGCTCGGCCGGCTCTGAGATGCCGTTGTGGTTAGTGTCTTGCCACAGACGTAACAAAGAAAAGATAGCATCTGTCCCCGTTATCAAAGCATCACCGTTACCGCCGTTCTCTGGCTTGTCAAATTCAGCTAGAGCTAGAAATCCATGTTTTTCTTCGCCTGCCGGTGGCGGAGGCTGTGGCGTAACGTTGCCGAAAAGCTCTGCTCCATTGTCGATTGTGCCATTGCCGTTACGGTCAAGTGCAAGCCAAGCATCATCAGAACCGGCTGCGGTCCATGAAATCCTCATATTCGAGCCTCGGTTACTGATGTCGAAGTTAATTCCGCTTTGCGCATCCGTGAGATTAAAGCCATTGCCAAGCACGTCAACAAGCACGGGGGAAGGAGGGGTTCCATAACACCCGCATTGCCACTCATCCCAGAATTGCCAAATCTCGGCGCACACATATTGTTGGTCTGGACAGGGGGGAGGTGTATCAGAACAGTAGTTACCAGAATAGTTCCAGTACCAACCCCACTCGTAGCAGCCCTGAGCGGTCAATGGCGTTTGCGCATAAACGGCGCAGTGTAACGCGCAAAAATTGAATGCCGTAACATGAAGCGCGAAACAGATCGCGCAAATCGGGATATTCCCTGTTACGCATGTTGCCGCACAAAGACTGATTCCTATCGGGCTTACTCCTGCCGTTCTCAAGCAATCTCTCGTACAGTCCCACCACGGACCGGGAGCGGCGGCGGTAGATAGAGAGGTCTTAACCATGCACGGGCTGCAAGAACAGTGGTCAAGCTGCTTTGGCTTTAGCGACATCTTCTTCGCAGAATTGATTGTCGAGTCACCTGTGATTTTCCGCATACCACTTTGCAAAAAGGCTGGGGTTAGCTCGGGCGACTTCACCCTATGATGCATTGCAGTCGCTGACAGCTTGGTTTTGTTGTTAGTTTTCGTTAGTACAGTCTCCAGCGTAGCTAGTCTGGCAAGTAACCCAATCAGTCTTGGTTCAATCTGTCTGGCTAACGACATTTGTACCCTCGAAGTCCTCGGAAGCGATGGTTGAGAAAGCCCGTTGCAGTTCCGGCGCGTCCCGTAAGCTGAGGGCATCATCAAGATTATATGGGTCGAAACTGCCGGAATCTTCTGTCTCGCTCACCTTAGGCAAGTCGTTGATAACTGTCACCGCGCGACGAAGCAGCTCAAGTGAATCAGGCACAGCTAACGCTAATGCTTCGGGCGCCAGCATAAGCAAAGCTCTCGCACGTAACCCCGTAGATTTGCCCGCGCTAAATAAACCTAATGCGTCCGCTACAATCAACTTCGCAAAATCTGTATCACCCTTTGCGCGGGCGACTCGTGCCAGTTGCGCATACGCGATTGCTTTAGTGGTCGGATCTTCGAATTTACGAGCTTCTGTGAGAGCTTCGTCTAACGTGGATTTAGCCAAAGCCAAGCCAAATGCTATTTTGGCTATCGTTTGTGCGACCGCCTTTCTAAACCCTTCATCTTCGACTCCGCCGAGCAATCGTTCGGCTTCATGAATGTCGCCCTTTGCGAGTGCGACGGAAATGTCCGTAAACCTATCTCCGGAACTCTCTTGATTGTCACTTAGGCGCATGCGGGTAAAACGAGACATTACCGTGGCATTAGGAGAAAGTGCCGCAAACTGCTCCGTCGCTAGAGTCCTCAACTCAGGTATAAGTTCAGGGGCAAATTTAGGCGCTAGTTCCACAAGTACACCTGCAAGCTGATTCTGATATATCGATCGGAAGCGAAGGTCGTTTTTTGAATAGCCTTGCTCCTTCGACAACAATGCTTCTGATTCTTTAAGAGATTTCTTGAGTACACTGTAAGACGTGGAGAAATACCGAACCCGAAGGATTTGACTTGGAGCATTGACGGTAGCGGCACTCGCGTCCACATTACTTGCAGGGAAAATGTAATCGACCAATAAGTAAAGACTAGGCAGCGATACCACGGTCGGTCGTGTCTTAAGTCTCTCAAGGGTCCGTAATACGACAGAGTCGGAAAGGCCGGGGCTCTTTTGTCTGAGTTTTGTGAGAGTTGAAAGGGTGGCAGGAGTGACAGCCACGGCGAGAGCACGCTCCAGCAGGTTAGCAGCTTGAATGCTGTCCTGCTGCTGAACCAGCTTTGAGGCCAGATTATTGAGTCTTTGTGAGGTAGGGTCAGTACCTTTGATTTGTTGACTAAAAGGTACTTCCCGAGGGTTGGTTGAAACCGCCGATGCCTCCTCCAACAACTTGGCTGCTAACTTCGTGTCCCTTGGAGCTAGATACCGCAGAATGTCGGTACGGCCTTCTTCGCGTTCATCGTTTTCTCCTATTTGTTCGTTCGTTAGCTGCCACAGTTGCTGAAACATAGAGCGGGACTTTGCTGGAGATTGTAGCCACAATAGGTTCGCACTTTTCGAAAGCACTTTGAAAGCATCTGTCTTGTTTTGAAGGTTCTGAGCCTCCACGATCACGCTCGCAAGTTCCTGAAAGGCTAGTTGGCGCTGGGGTTGGGACGAACTCGCAACAGTAGGTGGCTGTTCCTGTTTGTTTTCGCCCTTCGAAACGGTAGTAAGCCGCTTTTGACCAACGTTAACATCGTGCTGAGCTTTGACTACGAGGGCTGAGAGCTGAGCGGTTAATACAAATAGTGAGAGCAGCATTACGGCGAGTTTACGCATGATTTTCTCCCTTGGGTGAGGTTGAGGACGGGAGCGGACTCTTCTGCTCTCGCAGTTACGAGTCCACCGAAAACTCTTTACTTGATCAAATGTAAAAACATTCACTCGTCAAGCTGGGCTCGAAGAGAAATGCGTGAGGATCTTGAGGCTAATTGACTCAGCGAAACATGCGTTAAGTGAATCACGCTCACCAGCCTTTGTCTGCCTACAATTGTTTGCGTCGATATAGCCAGGAAAAAAAACTCCCCATTAACAGCGAGGAGAGCAGTAGAAAAATCGAAACTGCTGTTGACTCTCCAAGCTCTTGGACGAACCTAACTAGATGGCTTTCAAACCTGGTGCCGGTCACCATCTCCGAAAGTATGAAAGGCAGCATTACTGCCGAAATTGCAATTGCCATGGCAATGAGATGGAGCGCGCGGGAGTCGCTCATGGCTAAACCAATTGAGGTTGTTGATGTAAGCAGTGTCAATGCCAGGACAAAAACTAGGAAGGAAATTCCTAATATAATGGGAGTAACGAGGTCCTTCGGTAAGAACCCCAACAAACTCATCAAAGCAAACAACACATACACGCTCATCAGCGGAATTGACGTGGTTAACCAGCAAGCCATAACATGCTTCCAATACCCACGAGTTGTTTTGGAAGACGACGATTCTGTGGAGGTGAAAGAATTCAAATTCCCCTTGGTTTGGCTAACTGGAAGATAAACCACGAAAGGGATTAAAAAGGCTGTAAGGATTGCGCACGCGGCCATAATCTGTGACGCGGGTGACGCCTCTATGTCGCCAGTGAACCAGAACGAGCCTGGCACCAAACTCACCCACAGCAGCAAGGCCCACCAGAGCAGCGTATAAGCTAAGCCAATGTGCCAGAGATTAGAAGTTCGAAGTGCAAACCCGTCCCATAGGCCAGCTGTTTCTCGCATGGTTTCCTCGGGACGAAATTGATTAGAACCCAGCATTGTTAGAACACTCCATCAGGAATAAGGTATCTGGCACTGAAGACCCTGTTAAAGAGCTTAACAGCTGCAGCTGGTTGACAGAGGCCTCATCAGCGATTCTCATTGTCTTCAAAATTGGAACGTAGTCAACCGAAAACCCTTGTCGTTGTCGGCTATTCTTTGGTCAAAGTGGTCACTTGTTCAAAGCCTGACCGCTAATTATGGAACTGGAGTTCCGACTTTGCACCCACTTCGATACTTTGACGGCGCTAAGCCGTGGTATTTCTTAAACTCGTGCACGAAATGACTCTCATTCGAAATACCCACTCGATTCATAATCTCCTTAACACTTAGAAAAGTAGTTCGTAGCAGTGTCGCAGCTTCATGCATTCTGATAGCTTTGAGATACTGCGCGGGAGTCTGGTCCATTTCTGCTTTGAACAAGTGGCGTAGCCGCGAGCCGGAGAGATTTACCAGCTGGCCCAACTGGACGATGTCCCAAGCCCGTCGAAAGTCTGTTTCGAGAGCCGAACTAACGATCTGAATTCTTCTGTCCATGAGAGGATTCTGGAGGCGCACAACCCTGCGACCCGCGAACAAACGCAGCAGTGTGTAGGCCATTTTGCATGTCTGATTTCTTTGGTTGAGGATTCATGAGGTCCCAACCGTCATTGAAAATATTAGGCTGATTGCGAGGACATCACTTGACGCCGGCCAAAAGAGCCTTTTGAATATGGCGCTTTATACGTCTGGCCATTATGGAAGTCAAGCTTCATCATCAGCTTCATCATCGCTTTCTCAGCGAACCAGAGAAGACATCCGACCCCTCTCAGACCGAACCCCTATTTCGCAGGCTCAACAGACGCGTGCTAGACTTTCGTTTACACTGGTATTTCAGTTGTCGGCTATCCAAATGTCGCTTGCGGTATATGGCAACTCGGCGACCACAAAATACCGACGAAACAATTTATGACTGGAAACGAAATTCGCGAGACTTTTCTGAGCTATTTTGAGCGCAACGGGCACACCCGCGTCCCCTCGTCACCCTTGTTGCCTGCCAACGACCCGACGCTATTGTTTACCAATGCCGGCATGAATCAGTTCAAGGACGTCTTTCTCGGGCTGGAAAAGCGCGAGTATTTACGAGCTTGCTCCTCACAAAAATGCGTGCGCGCAGGCGGCAAGCATAACGATCTCGATGAGGTAGGGAAGACGGCGCGGCACCAAACATTTTTTGAGATGCTCGGCAATTTTTCATTTGGGGATTATTTCAAGCGTGAAGCGATTCAGTATGCGTGGGATTTTCTCACCGGCAGAAGTGATGAAGGCAAGCTTGGTCTCGATCCTGAGCGTCTCTGGTTCACAGTCTTCGGTGGCGACGACGAGGTGCCCGCTGATGAGGAAGCGGCGGCCTTATGGATCGAAATCGGCGCCAGGCCTGAACGCGTGCTTCGTTTTGGCCGCAAGGACAACTTCTGGCAGATGGCGGAAACCGGTCCCTGCGGACCCAATTCAGAAATCAATTACTACCTCGGCGAGCATCCGGAGGATCCTGACTTCAATCGCGCCGATCTTGTGAACGGGCCAGGCGACACAACCATGGAGATCTGGAATCTGGTCTTCATGCAGTACAACCGCGTCGAAGTGGAGCCCGGTAAGTACAAACTAGAGCCGCTACCGAAACCGTCAGTCGATACGGGAATGGGACTTGAACGCACAACGGCGATCCTGCAAGGCAAGTTTTCAACCTACGATACGGATCTGATTCAACCGATGATTGGGTTCACCGCGGGGCTGGCGGGGCGCAATTACGAACCGAAGACACAGGAAGGCTTTGCCATGCGCGTCGTCGCGGATCACGCGCGCGCCACCGCTCTTCTGATTGCCGACGGAATCTTGCCCGGAAATGAGGGCCGCAACTATGTCCTGCGCAAGATCATGCGGCGCGCGATCTACCAGGGCCGTCACACGCTGGGCTTCCAGGATTCGTTCTTTCATAAGGTGACGAACTTCGTTGTGGATCAAATGCATGAACCTTATCCGGAACTGGAGACCCAGCGGAACTTCATCGAGAAGATGGTGAAGCTGGAAGAGGAGCGTTTTGGAAATACGTTGACTGTTGGCTTGAAGAAGCTTGAAGAACTCATACAACGAGTTGACCTCTCTGAGGTCGGTGAACGTCCGGTAGCTAATCGATGGGCACTACCCTCGGCCAAAGACGTTGCCCGTTTGAATGACACCTACGGACTACCAATTGATTTAGCCTACGCCGTGCTGACAACTGAAAAAGTCGAGATCATGTTTGAGGTTGTCATAGGAGGGAACCGTAACTTAGATAAGACTCGAGTCGAAAATCTTACCGAAGATGAATTTAGACAGTTAATTGGCGAGGCGGTTAAAGAGCTACAGCAATCGTTTGAGATTAAGACTCGTCAAAGCGATAAAAGCGATCCTACACACGTGGCTTTATCTCGACGCACTGATACGAAGACTGCGTTCAAAGGCTACGAAGCCACAAGAGTTGACGAAGCGAAAATACTAGCCCTCATTAACGAGGGTAATGAAGTGCAATCTCTAGGCGAAGGCGATGAAGGTGAAGTTGTCCTAGATCAAACTCCGTTCTACGCCGAGAGTGGTGGACAAGTCGGCGATGTTGGTCGTCTCGTCAGTCGCACCCACGGTAGTGAGCGGGTAACTCAGTCCAACCCACCCGCTACCACGGATGGTACTGACTTCATTGCGTCAGTTGTTGATGCTTACTCTCCGACGCAGGGTTTGATTGTTCACAAGGTGAAAGTCGAAAAGGGAAGCCTGAAGGTTGGCGATATCGTTTCCGCGGAAGTTGACCTGGAAAAGCGTGATGCTACGCGCCGGAATCATACAGCTACTCACTTGATGCACGCGGCGCTGCGCGAAGTGCTGGGAACTCATGTCAAACAAGGGGGCTCAGTAGTGGCGCCGAATTATTTGCGTTTCGACTTCTCCCACTATCAGCCTTTGACCACGAGCGAGATCGAAGAGATCGAAAATCTTGTTAACTACCACATCCTTCGGAATGAGCCAGTCGAAACGAATGAGATGGCAGTAGAAGAGGCGATGCGTTCAGGGGCGATGGCCCTGTTTGGCGAGAAATACGGCGAGAAAGTACGCGTCCTTTCAATCAAAGGAGCGGAAGACATTTTCTCCAAAGAGTTGTGCGGAGGCACGCACGTGCGAGCCACGGGCGACATTGGACTATTCAAGATAACGAGCGACGAATCGATCGCATCCGGAGTTCGTCGGATCCGGGCGATTACAGGCGTCGACGCGTTCGAGCGATTTCGCGAGACCGAGGCCATTGTCGACAAAGTGGCAAGCGGGTTGCGCACTTCGAGAGCCGACCTTTCCGTTCAGGTCGAACGGCTGCAAGAAGAGCTGAAGAAGGCCAGACGTGAAGTTGATGACCTGCGGATGAAGATCGCTACGGGCGCCGCGAGCTCCTCTAAGAATGGTGACGAGTCGCGGGATGTTGCAGGCGTGCGCGTAGTGGCGCGTGAAGCCAGCGGTCTCGACGCTGCCGGAATGCGGCAGCTTTCCGACACGCTGCTCGCGCGCATTAAATCAGGAGTGGTTGTTCTCGGCCGCACGGGAGACGGAAAGGCTTCCTTGATCGTGCGAACGTCACCGGATATCTCAAAACGCGTACCTGCCGGTCAGGTGATCAAAGAACTTGCGCCCATCGTCGGTGGACGCGGAGGTGGAAAGTCTGACATGGCTGAGGGTGGTGGGAATCAACCCGACAAACTCGCGGAAGCACTCGAAGCCAGCTACAAGATTGTGGAACGACTCCTAGGCTAGAAAGATAGAACACCGAAAAGCGCGAGTGTGTGTTTGAAACACGCACTCGCGCTTTTGTTTGCCCCCCGGTCGAACTTCCTGGGCGCCGGCTCGAACTACATGGCCTTCTGCTTGTCGGTCAGCTCGATGGACATCTTCTCCAGCGTCAATTTATTCAGAGTGCCGGTCACCTTGAGACCTTCAGCTCTCTGATATTCCTTAAGACCGGCTCGAGTTGCGTCATCAAGTTTGCCTGTGGTACCGCCGCCGTACAAACCTCGCGTCTTCAGAATTACCTGCGCTTGGTTTACCTGCTCCTTGTTCGCGCGGAATACCGGCCCGCGTTTCCTGCTACTGATGGACTTGGCGGCTATTTTTGAAGTGGTGGAGGAATCTTGAGCTGACCCTGCGATTGAAGAGACGAACAGCAGAGACAGCGAGAGGGTAAGTGAGAGTAGCTTTTTCATTTTTTTTGTCCTCTTTGTGTGAGGCGCGCAGAAGCGCGCGGGTTAAAAGAATGTGAGGTTTTTCGTAAAGCGTCGCTATCATACTACCGCTGTCAATAGGGTTTCTTTGAAGGGTGCTCTCCATCGAAAGGATGCCGCGGGCGGCCGTTCTCCTCTATCGACACAGCTCACTCACAGCTGCCGACACACTTCGCGCCCGAAAACCCTGAAAACTAGTGATTCTCTCGTTGAAGCAACACTGTTGGCACTTGTTCAACATATGTGGTAATGTTCCCCTATCCCTGGAAGGACGGGATGAAGGCGCGAAAAAGCCAAACAAATACCTGCCCATCAGCCCTCCGACCAAGGCCCGGTGAGGCGTTCAATCAAGCAAGTAGGATTCTCAAATGAAAACCTTCCTCTTCGCTGCTGTATTACTAATTGCCTGCTCAATCATGATATCCGCGCAAACTGGGCAAACCGAAGGTCCCTATCGAATCGACAACTTCGATTTTGCCAACGGAGTCCGCTTCGAACCACCGCCGGCTCCTCCAGTTGGATCCCCCAAAAAAGGCCGCTTCCGTAAACTCACCACCTCCCGCAACCTCGCCTACTCTCGTTCCAACACGCCGCTCACCCGGTTAACGAACATGAATGTGGGGACCTCGTTGGAAGGCTTTACCACCGGCAACTCTGCCGTAGACAACTTTATCGTCGAGTCAGGACACCGCAATTCTGTTGACCCGGTGCTGCTCTATGCAATCATGCACCAGGAGTCAACTTTCAAGCAGGGAGCTATTTCACCCAAGGGTGCCCGAGGCTTAATGCAGCTTATGCCTCCAACCGCACGGAGGTTTGGTGTCACAAACATCTTCAACCCTCGGCAAAACATTGAAGGCGGGGCACGATACATGCGCTTTCTGTTGGACCTCTTCAAGGACGTCAACCTGGCTCTCGCAGGCTATAATGCCGGTGAAGGCGCCGTAATGAAATATGGATACCGGGTGCCTCCATACAGAGAAACTCAGGAGTATGTTAGAAGGATCAGCAGGCGCTATAGTCTGATTCGGGATCCTCTCTCGGCACGCGCAAACCCTATGACCGAGGAGCAACTTGCGACGACTCGAGCGAAATCTTCCGCACCTCTCACGATATATGAGCAAAGCGTCTTTGCAGTGCAGACCCCCAATGGCCGGCGTCAGCTAGTGAGCCAGTAAGCCAGACTCTTCTCAGGAAAAGAAACGAGGCGGAACCTTTATTGGGTTCCGCCTCGTTTTGTATTTCGACGTGCGAGTTTCTTTCGGTATGATTGAGGCGGATCGCTTTTTGACGGCTTCGTCCCAAACTGAATGAGGATAAATCCGGATGCATTGTTCTAACTGCGGGTCTTACGTTGCACCGGGCGTGCGTTTTTGCTCGGGATGTGGCACGGCAGCTGTTGATCCTGAGGCAACGCGTCTGGCACGCCCGCACAGTGGCCTTCCGCTGCATCAGAAAGGGGGAGTGGAGGAGCTTGAGCACACTGTCTTTACTGTGAGACCAACTATGATATTTATTAAACTGGGTTACGCACTGGCAGTGGTCGGTGCTGTTATGCTGGTTTTTTTGCTTGCTCTCGTCAACGTCACGGCTTACATCTCAATCCCACTGGCGCTTGCCCTCCTACTTATCCCCGCTTATTTCCACATCAAACGAAATATGATTCGCTACACGCTGACTGATTCCAAGATCGAAATCGACACCGGCCTGGTTGCCCGGACAACGCGAAATATCCCCCTGAGCAAGATTCAGGACGTCACCGTTTCCGCAAGTATTCCCCAGCGACTTCTAGGATTTGGCGATTTGATTGTCGACAATGCCAGCGAGTTGGGCGGTAGCACGGTGCTCCATAACATCAGTAAACCAAGGCATTACGCAGACCTCCTTTTGCGCGAGTTGCGCCGCAGGCATTAAACTACCCTTTGCTGGGTTGGAACATCTAACTAACCAAGTTTCCAGGAACATCCAACGAACCAGCGGGTTCTAAGAGAAACTGTTTTTTGTGGACTCAAAGCGGGGTACTTGCTTGCGCTATTCAATCTATTCGCCATTGGTCTTGGCTATTATTCTTTTGCCAACGCTCCACTCTACCGTGCTAGCCAAACCGCCTTCAGCTGAGGATATCCAGATATTACCGAAGGAGATCGGCGGTTTTCGCCTGGTAGGTGGAGTTCGGCCAAGCGACGCAGTCGTCCGGGAGGGGCTACTCGGGCCGCAGGCCGCCGGTCAGAGCCTGGCAGCGGATCGCCATTATTCTGCGGCTGAAGCCGAGTACCTTTCCAGCGAGAATTTCCGCCTTCTCGTAGAAGTGGTCCGATTTCCTCGAGACTCAGACGCTTACTCGCTATTGACCATCGCTGCCAGGAGTGCCCGAGATCCCGCGCTGTCCGAACTCGGCAAGATCACCAGAGAGGTGGGAACAGCCTGCGTAATCTTGCCGGGCCGCGTCGCTTTCTTCAAGGGCACTAAATTCGTACGAGTCACCGCAAGGGAACCAGCCGCTCAAAACTTGAACAACATAATTACGCTAGCCCGTCTCATTGCGGAGCGAATCGAAAAAGGGGAGGCTGATGTACCTGTTCTCGTCAAGCACCTTCCTCGATGGGAGGAAGCTCAAGCACATGTGGTCTACCTGGCCGGCTTTCGCTCGTTAAGAACAGTTCTTCAGGATCAACCACTACTCGATAATGTGAGCTCAGAGGGCGATGCGGATGCGGTTGTCGCCAATTACGGTCCTGCACAATTCATCATTGTTGAATACAACACTCCGCAGTTAGCGGGAGACAACGATCGAAGCATTCTCGCGAAGATTGAAGAGCGGCGTACGCAGGGTCAGTTAGTGCCTTCGGGCTACCGGCGCATCGGGAATTATTCAGTTTTTGTTTTTAACGCCGCGGATGAGCAAGCAGCAAAAGAGCTTATCGACCACGTTGAATATGAGCAAGTCGTTCAGTGGCTGGGTGACAACCCCTATATGCTGGAAAAGGCACAACGAGAATATTACCAAACCACCGCAGGCGTTTTGGTTGCAGTTGTCAAAGCCTCCGGTCTTTCACTTCTGCTGTGTTTGGGTGTCGGTAGTTTTATCGGCGCCCTGCTTTTCAGCCGTCGGCGGGCTCAGCAGCGGCATGCGGAAGCATTTTCAGACGCCGGTGGAATGCTTCGTCTAAATATTGATGAGTTGGCTCCACAGACTGACCCCGCAAAGTTGGTGGGACCGGGAAACAGAATTTAAGCAAATCTCCAGTCGAGGAGAAATAGTTCGATTAACCTGAGATAAATCGCGCTCTTTAAAATTCTTACTAACACAAATGCGGGCTGCTGATCTACCTGGGAGGCTCCCCCAAGCCTCGTCAGGACGTCGATCAGCAGCCCCGCAACTATTGCCCTTCCGACTGATGCCTGCGCTAACTCCGTTCCCCCGAAAGAGCCACCGCCTGCCTTTTAAAACCGTGAGAGGATGCCTTCCCCAAAACCTCCACTCACCACAGTCGCGGGCATAACCCGATTTACCTTATTTACCCTTTGTTCTGTTACGCTAATTCGGCAATGGGCGTGCCACTGCCGATTACAGGGGTTCAAATTATTCCTCGGGGTGATTGCTCAAGTAAACGCGGATGCCGGTTTTGCTTACCTGATTGCCAGACCGTTTGCACGTACATCTTCCGTACATGCTATCAGGACAGCGGTCGATAATCACTCGCTAAACGGCGTTCTGCGTTCAAGGAAGGGCTTTGACGAGCTCGTCCACGTCCTCGAACGTGTTGTAGAGGTGGGGCGCTACTCGGAGTCGATCCCCCTGGGAGCAGTAATGATGTTTCTCGCTTTGAGGTGAGCGTAAAGAGCCATGGAGCTGAGCCCAGCTTGGTGACGAATACAAAGGATTTGCGACTTTTCGGAAGCCTGGCGAGAACTGACAATCTGATAGTCACGACCCTGCAGGCGTTCACAGAGATAGTCTATGAGTTGTTCGAGATGGTGGGCTATCTTACCTACTCCAGTTTCAACCAGAAGCCTCAGGCTTGCTTCCAGTCCATGAATTAATGCCGAAGGGCCAGTCCCGGTCTCCCAGGCTAGAGCGCCGGGATTCCATCCTTGTTCAAAATCACCATAGTCCTCCGGATCAGGAACGCTGGTCCAGCCGACCAGCGTCGGTTCGAGCCGTTCGCGCGCGCGGTCAGAAAGATAGAGAAGACCAACGCCTTCGGGTGTCAGTAGCCATTTGTGTCCGGCAGCCGCCGCGACGTCGACTAGTTCAGCCTCCACACTTGTCGGCATTACTCCCATGGCCTGGATAACGTCAACAACAAGGAGCGCGTCCTGAGATCGCGCCGCCCGTCCGATTCGTTCCAGGTCCGCACGAAATCCGGATGCGTACTGGACCTGACTAATCGCCACCACGCGCGTTTTAGAGTCGATGAGGCCGATTAACTCATCGAGATCTACTCGGCCATCTCGCTCCTCGCACATGCGAACTTCCACTCCCAAAGCTTCGCGAAGCCGGAGCCACGGATATATATTCGAAGGAAACTCCGCGCGAAACGTCACCAGGTTATCGCCCGGGACCCAGGTGAGGCCATTTGCAACTGTCGAGAGTCCGTCAGACGTATTGCGCATAAAAGCGATCTGCTCAGTTCGTGCCCCAATCATTTCGGCAGCCAGTTTCCGCGCTCGCTCTTTAACTGCTATCCAGCTTCGATAGTTCAACGAACCATTCTCAGCCACGTCCCGCAGTTGTGATTGTACGGCCACGATCGTGGGGATCGGCGGAGGTGAGACCGCCGCATGGTTTAGATAGATTGCGCGCTCTGCGATAGGAAAGAGCGCGCGTAATTGCTCATTCATTATTGGCCACTTAAGGAAGGCTGCAGGTGCTGCTAGCTTTGTTCGCCCAACGTCTACGCAAAGCTGACCTACAGGCCCCCTGATCTTACGAAGACCTGTTCATTGCGGTCACCTTGGGCGACTTGTTAAACGGCGGCTGCATCCAGTAATTCTGCTGTTGTGATTTCCGCTCTCATCTACCACAAACGTTCTTTGCCTAAGTTCATAGAAAACACCTCCAAGCAGTAAGTCTGTCTCCATTTTGGAGATTACTGTCAGTCACTTTAAAGTAGCGCCGGCTACGAATACTACGGTACATATGGACGCCCATAGAATTCTTTGTAAAGCCATCCCAGTACCCGCGCTTCGGCCGTACACAGAGTCTCCACCCAACAGTTAACCAGGAAGTCGTTCCGCCCACGGCGGGAAGGAATTTTTGCTGCTTCGCCAACAATTGACATCGCAACGGTGAGGTCAAGGCTGTAAGCCTCAGAGACTGATTCGTTAGCCTTAGACGCAGTGTCAAGCGCGTTTAGAAGCTGGCCAATCCAGGAGTGAAGTTCGCGTTCGGTAGCGTTCTCAGAAAGAGCCTGGATGATTCCAATCGCCAGACGATCTTCAGCCCTATTGAAAACAAAGATTTCTTCGCTGGTTTGGCGGCTTTGCTCCTGCTTCCATTGAAACAGTTCCTCGACTCGAGGATGCTTGACTATCGCAACGCGGCTATCGTAATCGAGGAACCACTGGATTACATCGGGAACGGAATCAACGTCAATGCGACCTCGGGCATCGCGCAGAAGCGGTGGCAGCGGCGGCGGATATTCTTTTCCGTTGGGGCTTGGAGCTGACACAGTTACTGGCGCTCGCGGTTGAAGGTTGTGCTATTTGACCCGGTCGTTACCACCACCCCAGGCGGGCTGCCCGCCGGGGTACCCCGGCCCGCTCGCGGTTCTGATGTATCGCGATTCAACTTGAACGATGCGCGTACTTCGCCAACTACTTCACCGCTGCGACTCCGTACCGCAAAAAATGCGTAGCGCGAAACGGCCTCGAGCGATTCGTCATTGAGCACACCCAGTTGATTGAGCGACTCAATCACAACAGTCGGCCGCGCGCGGTGGTCATCCCCATCTTCGATTTTGAGCGCTAGTCCTAATCCGTTAGGCCATTCCCTACATGGTCTCACGCCTGCGGTGTAAACGCCTTCGGCGCCAACCTTTGATACTAAGCGCCCTTCCGTAGCGCGCATCATCTCAGTGTCCAAACGATCGGTCGTTCCACCAATCAATTCGGGATGCCTGGTCATTGCCGCCACAATCCTCTTACAGGCTGCCCGGATGCTTTCGTCAAACTCCGCAGGTGGCGCCACCAGACGCGCGTACATCAAGGCCATCGCCCTGACTGTCACTCCAAAGACCGGCACGCCGCAGCCATCGATACCCACCGCAATGTCTTCAATCGGAACTCCGGAAAACTGCGAGATTGTGTGGCCTATCGCCAGTTGCACTGGGTTGCCCGGTTGGTCGTAACTCTCAGTGGGTGCGCCCAGGTGCAATGCAAGAGCGAGCATGCCGGCATGTTTGCCGGAGCAGTTATTTTGCAGTACGTGCGGCTTCTTGCCTTTATCGCGCAACTCGAGAGCGACTTCCGGGCTGAAGGGCTCATGAATGCCACACTTCAAGTCTTCGGGACCGAGCCCAATCTTCCTCAGGATCGAGGCAGCAACTTCGGTGTGAATCGGTTCGCCGCTGTGTGAGGCGCAGGCCAGCGCAATCTCTTTTTCGCTGAAGCCAAACCGATCCGCAGCGCCAGAGGCAACGAGAGGTATTGCCTGGTAGGGCTTAGCAGACGAGCGCAGGAACGTAACGGTTTCAGGGGCGCCGAGAATCGCAACTATCTTGCCACCTGGTTCGACTGCAACAACGTGACCTCGATGACGGGATTCGGTAATCGCGCCACGAGTTACCTGAACCAATGGCTCGGGAGCGGGAATCTGCCGTGGACTGCTGTCCGAGGACGCCGGTAGCTGCGACACCTGCATTTTAGGCTCACCCTCGCGGGAACATTAACCTGGAACTGGCCGGCCATCTTAACATAAGCCTGCGGCGGAGAATGGCAGGGCGAGACAGCTAAACGGAGCATCGGGTAGGAGGCGGAGTCACCTCCGCCGTCCTCCCACACCACCGTACGTACGGTTCCGTATACGGCGGTTCATGAAGTCCACTGGAAACGATGCCGTTGCTCCAGCAGCGACAAGAGTCCACGGCGATCAAAGTAGGATTTGGGAAAGGCAGCGTTCATGTGC
>JACCUI010000211.1 GCA_013811945.1 Pyrinomonadaceae bacterium
AATCAAGTCAATGACTCGGACCGAAAACCGGCGAATGTTTATTGAGCAGCACCAATTGATTGAGAGCTAAGACCCCCTTGAGGCTCAAGCTTGCTAAACATGGGCAGTGTTGTCACCGGGCACTTCAAAACCAGCCACTTGTGGGCAGTTGAAAACCAGCCAATCTGAGGCGGTGTTTTTCATATCATTTCGCGTGATCTGATCAAGAGATTTCAGCAGCGAGTTAAAACCAGCAGGGAGCGCGCTTCGAGCCTTAGCTCGCGCTCCCTGCGGTGGAAGTCTCAGCGCTTTTGGTTTTCTTTTCCTCCCGGTTCCCCGTGGGTTGGTCTTTGAGGCGGTAGCTGCGGCCGGTGATGGCGATGGTTTGGGCGTGGTGGAGGAAGCGATCCAGGATGGCGGAGGCGCTGGGGACATCGACCAGGAGCTTGCCCCATTCTTCGATGGGCCGGTTGCTGGTCATGATGGTGGAGCGGTTTTCGTAGCGGCGCATGATCACTTCCAGGAGATACTCGGCGCTGTGTTTGGGCAGGCTTTTGAGGCCCATGTCGTCGATGATCACCAGGTCAGGCTTGAGGTATTTGCGCACGGTGCGTTCCTGTTGGCTGAAAGCCTCGTCCTTGAGGAAATCACGCACGAGATCGAAGATGGACCGATAGAGGACATGGAAGTTCATTTTGATGGCTTCGTAGCCGATGGCCTGGGCCAAATGGGTTTTTCCGACGCCGGGCGGCCCGATGAAAAGCACGTCGGTGTTTTTGCGAATGAATGCGCCAGTGGCCAGTTCGTAAATGGGTTTGCGCTGGATGGTGGGATTGAAATGCCAGTCAAAATCCTCCAACGTTTTCAAGTGGCGGAAGTCCGCTGATTTGGTGCGGCGGGTGAGGAGGCGTTCTTTGCGCACCGCCATTTCGTCCTGAAAAATCAGTTCCAGGAAGTCGGCGTGGGAGAGGCGATTGGCGGCGGCTTCCTGCAAGCGGACGGGCAGGGTCTGGAGCAGCCCGGAGAGCCGCAGTTGGCGGAGGGTTTGATCAAGGTTCGGATGGTTCATTGGCTTATTTGTTTGTTTCTGTGTTCTGTTCCATGGATGCAGCAAAGCAATCGGGCATGAGGGCCTGGTACTGGCTGAGTTCACGAATCAAGGGATGTTGCTGGGCAAACTCAAAGTGCTCCGGCGCGGCGGGATTCTGGAGAAGGTTTTTCAACTCCTGGAGGCGCCAAACGCCGTGCGCCAAGGCCAACTCCGCGGCCGCTTCCACATTGGCTGGCGCGTGTTTGGCGGCCAGTTGGAGGAAGCCTTGCAAGGCTCGAATGCCGTGCAAGCCCCGTTCCTTCATCATGGCTTCGGCCCAGGTGGCGGAGTGCAAGCCGAGCAGGCGGGCCCGGTCCAGCAGCCACTCCGCGCCATTCTCCACCGCCGCGCGTTTGCGGGAATGAATGTGAATGGGATCGGTGCTGAAGCGCCCGGGCTGCTGGCGCGCATGCACCGCGATCTGTTCCATGCGGGAGTTGAAGATGCGCACCAGGCGCAAGTCCCACCGCACCCAAACCGAGCGGCGCACATATTCAGGGGGAACCGAATAATAGGTCTTGGCCACTTCGACATGGCCATCCAGATGCACCTGGCGAGGCGCTTCGCTGAAAACCGGGAAGACCGTGGCCGGCAGCGGCCATAACGCCGCCTGCTCAATCGTGGCGAAGAGACCCCCCACTTGCTGGCGCGTCGTGCCGTGAATGCGCGTATCGGCCACGCTGCTTTCCCATTCCGAAAGGAACTGGTTCTGTTCGATCAAGCTGCCGAACGTCCGGCCTTTGAGCGCATTGTTCTGCGCGTATTTGATCCCCGCCTCGATCTTCCCTTTGTGCCGCGGGGTGTACGGCTTGGTCGGCAGAATCACCGTCCCATAATGCTCGGCAAAGGAACGGACCTTGGGATTAAGCTCCGGATCAAACCAATCCGCCCGCGTGACCGCCGCCCGCAAATTATCGATCACGGTCGTCTGCGTCACCCCGCCAAAGGACCGGAACGCATTCTCCAGCGCCCGGATGAAGTTCTCGGTCGTTTGCTGCCAAACCACCTCACTGTAGCCCTTGCGCGAGTGGCTTAAGATCAGCCGGAACAGATGCGGACGCTTGCGCTTCCCGTTAATGAGCACCCACGCGCCCTGGCCGAAATCGACCTGCACTTCCTGCCCAGGAGCGCATTCCATGCGCCGAAACGGCAGTGGCTGACTGCGTTCCAGCGAGCGAATGAACCGCTTCACCGAATCGTAACTGGCCGGGAACTGATCCTCCGCGACCAAGTCCTGATAGATCCGTTGAGCGGACAACCCGGCCTCCAACTTGGCCAGGATCTTCTCCTCCCACCCTGCCGAAAGACTCCGGCTGCCGCTGGGAGACCCGGCGGGCACTTTGGCTGGTTTTGCCTCCGCTGGATCGCAGAGCTCGTCGCTCGCGACTGACTTTTCGGGCGGGTTCTGATGCTCGGACCCGGCGGGCAGTTCCGTGGCTGGTTTTGCTCCCAGCCCCAGGTAACGGCCGACCGTCTCGCGGTTGATGCCAAGCTCCCGGGCGATCGCCCGGCGCGACCAACCCTTCTCCCGCAATCTGATGATGGCTTCCTGAAAGTCCAATTTGAGTTCGTTCATCGGCGAGTCTTTCCCGACCCCCCGTTTTCTGCCCCTCAAATTGGCTGGTTTTGAACTGCCCGGTCGTGGCTGGTTTTAACTGCCCGCTGACA
>JACCUI010000263.1 GCA_013811945.1 Pyrinomonadaceae bacterium
TTGGGACTTCCTAATGGCGATGGCAGCTGGTGCAGCTGCGGGATCACGATTCGGCCCGTGGGGTGCGCTCATCGGAGGTATCACTGTTCCTATCACTTTGAAGATGATCGTAGCTCTACGCAAGGAAAAATCACCCGTCAAGAAAGCATATGACCAGTACCGTAAGGAAGTTGCGGAAGAACAACCACTATTTGAGAAGCTCCTACGTGGAGCATTTAGTGCAGCTAACCCTTCTGTGCAGGGGCATCTCGACATACCACAGGTGAAGGAGGGGCTTACCTCTTTCCAGGACTTCAAGAACGAGTGGGAACGTACTGCTGAGTTCATCCGAAGCAGCAAACTCGATCCTAAGAACATCGATGCATTCGGCCGCGCCGCACTTGAAAATGTCAGGAAGCTATATCCCCTAGCCGACGCTGTACTTGCAGCTATCAAAGCCTCCAAGATGTCTGATAAGGATAACTTCTTTGATAAGCTGGACAATGCCGTTAAGCAAGGTAAATTCGGCGCGCTTTCGGAGGAACAGAGGAAACTCTGGGAACAGATTACCAAGCAGTATCAGGCAGGAGTAGATGGTCTGGATACCTACTCAGGCAAGATGAAGCAATTCAGCAACGATATGAAGCAGTACCGAGAGAGCATGAAGGATTGGAATGAGCAGCACGCCCAAAGCGTCAGGAATTGGAATGAGCAGCTTGTTCAGGCGACGGATCAGGCAACCAAGTCGGTTACAGACTCACTCCGGAATATGTGGACGGAGTTGAGATCGGTGAACGAACAAGCCTTTGGCACGTTGTTTCAGGGGCCGTGGCTTACATCAGAGACATTTGACCTTGCTAAAGAGTGGGGTATCACCCCGAAAATTAACGATATGATCCGCGACCTGGATATGCAGATTGCTCAGTTCAATCAGCGCCGGTC
Organism: Pyrinomonadaceae bacterium; assembly: GCA_013811945.1. Lineage (GTDB taxonomy): Bacteria > Acidobacteriota > Blastocatellia > Pyrinomonadales > Pyrinomonadaceae > PSRF01. Next base: position 922 of record JACCUI010000263.1, read on the forward strand.
GATGATCGATACACTCTTCAAGCGCGGACTACCCAAGGGCTTCCTCGATGAGCTTAAGGCAATGTCTCCTGAAGAGGCTATGCCAATCCTCAAGGAATTGATCTCTGCTACTCCCAAGGATACACAGGCGTTGGTACAACGCCTGAATACTCGCGAAGCTAGTATCAAGAAGGCTACGATGATTGACTTTACCCGCGAGATCAAGCAATTCCGTTCAGCGGGTGACAAGATGGGTCAGGCTATCATCGATGGGTTCGCCAGTGCAGGCCCAGGACGCTGGTTCGACAACTGGATCAAGGTCAACTTCCCTGACATCATCAACGCTGCAGTCAACACGTCGATTGCAGAATGGAAGAAAACCAACAAGTTCCCTGTACGTAGCGACCGCCCTGTACGTCCTGTGCGCCCTACCAAACAGAACAAGTTGCCTATCAGTGCACAACCTAGTAAGAGTGGTCTTCCTGGTGATAAGAGGGGTGGTAATCCACCAGCAGCAGTGCCGGGTAAACAAACCACGGTCAACCTGACTATGCCACCATTTCAACCTGCCGGTGGTCATGACGTTTTCGCAAGAACGATGGCCTTCAAACTTACCCATGCGATCAAAACGTCAGGTCTATAGATGCTGACCAAAGTAGAGATCAGACCAGTCTCGGGGTCAGCCGTAGAAGTAAACGCCGTAGACGGTTCGGGCAACCATCTGTACCCGTTGAGCGCCTTCGACATCGTGACCAACATCGACAGTCGTGACGCAAAGAAGATGGCCGCTCCGGGTCAATGGCCGACCTTCGCCTACCCAGACGCAATGACGATCCATGCCGAGGGCAACATCCTTGGCGTCGGAGGATCGGACGCCGCTCGCGCAACGAGCTATATCACACAGAGACTTGCCTTGCTCGATGCTATCCTCCCCCCTGTGACACTCCTGACCTCGCGCAAGCACGCCGTACTCCGTGTGCGCTTCGATGGTATGACTGAGGATGCTGACGCCGACGTGATCGTGATACAGCAGTCGATTCCGATGGCCGCTCTCTTCCCCGCCAACTCACAGTACATGATTACCTGGAAAGCGTTCTTACCCTACTTCGTAGGACTTACTACGTCCACGCAATACCAGCTTGGGTAAGTACAGATAGCATGGCAGACTGGTACGTCAGAATCCTCGATGCAACATCCCGCGCATACATTGCAGACTACTCATTGATGGAGCCGACTGCCGATATCCGTAACTCTGAGCCTGGTGGATTCACAGGTCAGATTGCTCTGGGTCAGACCAAACGAAATAACCCCTTGGTCGGTATAGGCCGAGATGAATTCGCGCCTTACAGTGCTCATTACGAGCTATGGCGGCAGTCATCGGGTAATGGTTGCATAATTAACGCGGGAATGGTGACTTCGCTCAACTTCAACTTCAACCGAGACACTGCTCTTATCTCAGGGAAAGACTGGCTGCACTATCTACAGCGCCGGATCTATCCCTTCAACCCCACATTATATCTGTCTGGTGAGTGGGTAAATTGGCCGCGCACCTGGCCTGACACAGGCGGCAAGTATGGGCCTATCGAATCTGACAACCCCGTGGACGTTGCCAAGATCGTGCGACAGCTGATCCAGTCTATGAGCTTTGACCCCCCTTCCGGCCCGGTACCAATCACAGGGCGCACTGTTACCTGGCCCAACAACGCAACAGAAACATCCGGTGTAATACCGATCACACAGAACA
>JACCUI010000222.1 GCA_013811945.1 Pyrinomonadaceae bacterium
GAAACTAGATTTTCTTAACTACCATTTAATTTGCTCGCCACGTGCTCTTAACCCTCACAAAGTATGGTTAGGAGCAAGAAAAATTAGACGAGGAGCAGAAATGATTATTGAACCATCTCAAACTGAGGACGATTTCGAGGTTCTTTGCGCGTGGTGTGGAGTAAAAATTCGCAGCGACAAGACCGAAGAATCTTACAGGACATGTTTGCAGTGTTTTTACCAGATCGTGAATGAACAGCCTAATTCTCAAAGACAAACAAACACAGCTCTGATTGCCAGTGACCGCTGAAGGGGTCAATTCAGTTCTTAACTAATGTCCTGTCTCTACAGTTCCTATAACAATTAACAAGCTTCTTTGCTTCACAGTACCTAGGGTGTGCCTCTGGCCATTGGAGGCATCGAAGACCACCTTCATCTTCTTGTCGGTCTGCGTGCCACTCATCGATTGGACTACGTTCTTCGGGACATCAAGGCAGATTCGTCGTTATGGGTTCACAAGTACTGGGAAGAAAGAAGTTCGAGTGGCAGGCCGGCTATCTTGGTGTAACGGTCAGTCCTTCCCAAATCGAGCGAGTGACGAACTACGTCTTGAATCAGGAGGAGCACCATCGGGGCCAGACTTTTCACGAAAAATATCTTGAGATGTTGAAACTTAGCGCGATTGAGTACGATGAACGCTATGTTTGGTGACAATTGTAGTGCTCAAGTGGGCCTTTCAGTTAACTAAGCCCGATCGGGAACTGGCGAAAGATATAGTGCAGGATGCGTTTGTCCAATTTACGGTTTCCAGTGGGGATCTCATTGATATTAACAACATTGACAATTATCTCTTTGGCGTAGTGCGCAATACCCATCTCTCTTATCTCAGACAAACTTCTCGGCAACAGCACGAACCGCTTGCCAACAATGAATTCGATTCCGCGGCGAGTTTGCTTTTGAGTGTGGACCCACGAGGTCAGCTTAAAATCAAAGACGAACTGCGGGCGATTTGCCGCTACGCTTGTTTGCGAAAAGAAACATCGGTGACGAGCAGCGTGCTGATTCTTAGATTCTTTCACGGGTACTTTCCCAGCGAGGTGGCTAAGCTGCTACATAGTTCGCGCAACATAGTGGACGTACAGCTAAAGTCTGCTCGCTTCGAAGCCAGGGCGTGGCTCGCAAATTCAGACTCGTTCGAATATTCTGAGCGAAACCCTCTCTCGCGGGTGGCAGCAATCGAACACTTTCAGTCGGCACCTGACTTGTTAAGCGAATTGCGCCAGGAAATTTTCGCAACCAGGAAAGGCGATTGCCTTCAACTGGGACTCTTTTATCCGGCTGGCGAAACTGAACTGACCCGAGCAGTTCTCAGCCATTTGGTTAGCTGTCCTCGCTGCCTGGATGAAGCGAACAGGCTGCTCGGGTTACCAGTCTTGCGGGAGCGAAGTCCGATTGATCTGGGTAGGGAAAAGCGAGAGTAAGCTAAGCGTAGTTCCTCGCGGCGTCGCGTGCGGTTAGAATCCAGCCCGAGTACGGGTGCGCCATCGAAAATGCAGCCTTCTTGTCGGAACCGCGAGCGGTAACGACCGGGTCTCAACTGGACAACCTCAAACATGAAGCCGGCCGGAGCGGTCGCTGCCAGACTACCGCTAGAGCACTCTTAGTCGTTGTAGCTCGGGGCTGGATGCGCGACCAGTATTACTCAGGTCGCTAAGACTCCATCGGGTGCGTTTTCCCCATGACAGGAATTGTCCCGAGCCATCTATCAGATAAACAGGCGCGCTGGCGACTCCTTGCCGAAGGTCATGCAGGAAATAGACTCCGTGACGCCCCGCTCGAACGAGAAACTCTCTGCCATCGGGTAGCTTATAGATGCCGTTGTCCTCAAGTTTCATAGTGCCCTCTTTCTGCCAGGATGGGTTCCTACCGTAGGAGAACTGAGCCAAGCGTGAAACCGGTCCCCTGGCAAGAGACGGTCGATTAATTCTTCCAGGTGATCAAACTCAATCGGATTTTCCACGTGCGCATGGCAACCTGCCGCAAGCGCAAGGTTATGATTCGTACTCGGACCGTTCGTTGAAATAGCTATGATCGGAACGTCGTGGAGTTCCTCGTGCTTTTTGATCCTGCGAATGGCGGTGAAACCGCTGACGACCGGCAATTTTAGCTGGATAAGCAGGAGATCTGGTTGCTTGCGCAGCGCAATATCGATTGCTTCCTCGCCGTCAATCGCTTCCAACACCCGAAAGCCTTTTAGCTCTAGCAGCGACCTCAGGAGAAAACGGGCGTCGTCACCACACTCTGCAACCAGAATTGTCGGAATCGAGCGAACATTCATTGCACCTGCTCCAACTTGGCCGATCTTGCCAAAGATTCTAAACTTGCACTAATGAATTGCGTCTACCAGATCAGGGTGGCAGTGAGGTATTAAACCTTGATTAAAGAAAGGTGAAAACATTCCTAAATGTGAAAAGCCAGAAACTGCTGCCAAAGACTGGGAAGCGTAAAAAAGCCCCGGCAGGTCGGCAAACCGCCGGGGCTAAAAGGAGCATTTTGGGGCCGCAACACACCCTAGTTGCTGGGACCTTCGGGCGTGTCAGGTGTCGCTGGCGGGAATACCCAACACTGGCGATCTCCTCTCCCGTTCTGCTGCCGCGCTCACTCCCCCAGAATCAGCGCCGCAGCACAGGAAATTCGGTCCACGAAATGTCAACGTGTCGCTTACGCGAACGACCAGTAACGAGTACCTGACGGGGATTGTGCCCGCTGAATCCTAACCGGCTGTTACTTTCAACTTAAATCTTGATTAAGAGAGGGCGACTTGGAGGACCGGATTCGGATGATTTGCAGGTCAGCTGCGCAGCCCGCCGAAGCGGCGAGCACATATGGAAACCAGAAACTCTGTGTCATGCGGCCTGAGAGTTGGTCCCCCAGACAGGTTATTATCTGAGGCCTGTTGCAGGTCGAGA
>JACCUI010000294.1 GCA_013811945.1 Pyrinomonadaceae bacterium
GGTACCGGGGCCATCTCAAACGCGATTGGCGATGCCGCGCGCGAGGCGGGAGCAGAGATCCGCACAGAAGCACCGATTGAAAAGATCATGCTCAAGAATGGCCAAGCGAAAGGCGTGGTGCTCAAGAACGGCGAGGAGATTTACGCGGACGTGATTTCGTCAAGTGTCGATCCCAGGCTGACGTTCATCAAGATGGTCGGCGAAGCCCATCTGCCCGATGACTTTGCCGGCGACCTCAAGCGTTACAAATACCGCGGCTCATCAGGAAAGGTAAATCTTGCGCTTGACGGACTGCCGAACCTTATCTCCCTGCCCGGACCCGGACCCCACCTGCGCGGAGCCATTTCGGTTTCACCGTCAGTGGATTACATGGAACGGGCCTACGATGAAGCGAAGTATGGTCGCTTCTCGCGTCGTCCCTACATCGACATCGTGATTCCGAGTTTGACTGATCCATCAGTCGCGCCGCCGGGAAAGCATGTGATGTCGTGCTTTGTGCAATATGCGCCCTACAATTTGAAGGAAGGAGACTGGGACGACAAACGCGAAGAGTTTGGCGACACAGTGATCGAAACGATTGCCGAACACGCACCCAATATCAGAGATCTGATCCTTCACCGCCAGGTGTTGACGCCCTTGGATATTGAACGCGACTTTGGTCTGTCTGAAGGCAACATCTTTCAGGGTGAACTCACGCTGGAGCAACTTTTCTTCCTGCGGCCCGCCCCGGGATGGGCGCAGTATCGCACCCCCATTCGCAATCTCTACATGTGCGGATCAGCAACCCATCCGGGAGGCGGCATAATGGGAGCGCCGGGACGCAACGCCGCGATGCAACTCTTAAAGGATTGGAAACGCGGGAAGGTGTAAGAACTAGCCACAGATTCACACAGATGAACTCGGATGATAAAAAACACCATGACGGTTTTGATTAAGGCTCTTTTTAGATCCTCAGAAATCCGCGTTTATCTGTGGCTAAATTTTGTTTGGATTAGCTGACACGAGAATGGCAACTCGAGACATCATCATCATCGGCGGCGGCCATAACGGGCTCGTGGCGGCTTGCTATCTCGCCCAGGCGGGATTGAAGACGCTCGTCCTCGAACGGCGCGAGGTTGTCGGTGGCGGCGCAGCTACCGAAGAGATCCTTCCCGGCTTCCGTTGCTCAACTCTAGCCCACTCCGCTGGCCCACTATTCCCGGCTGTCGTCAGAGATCTGAATCTAGCGCGTCATGGACTTGAAACGATAAATCCCGAAGTTCGCGTTCTGGCTCTCAACCCCAATGGCCAATCCCTGGCTATCTGCAACGAGCAGACCCGCACGGTTGCCGACCTTGAAAAGATCTCCGCCCGCGACGCCAAAAGCTATCCCGAATTCGCAGCTAGCTTCACCCGTATCGGACGCGTCCTGTCTCCTTTGCTCAGGATGACGCCGCCCTCAATTGAAAAGCCCGCTCCGGGTGAACTCTTGAATCTAGGCCGGCTAGGCCTGTCGTTTCGCGGGCTTGGTAAGAAAGACGCGTTTCGCTTACTTCGGTGGGGACCGATGGCGGTTGCGGACCTCGTTTCCGAATGGTTCGAGACCGAACTGCTGCGGGCCACCGTCGCTGCGCGCGGCATCTTCGGTGCGTTCGCTGGACCATGGTCCGCCGGGACCAGCACCGGACTCTTATGGCAAGCGGCCATGGATGGTCACGCAGTGGGCCCAGCATCCTTTGTTAAAGGTGGAATGGGAGCGCTCGCGGACGCGCTGGCGAAAGCTGCCACCAATGCGGGGGTAGAAATCAGAACCAAGGCTGAGGTCGAGCGAGTTCTGGTAGTCGAAGGCATGGCCTCGCAGGTTGTGCTGAAGAGCGGGGAGGAGATTCCAGCGCGCGCCGTGGTTTCAAACGCTGACCCGCGGACTACCTTCATGCGATTAGTGGATCCGCTCGATCTCGACCCGGACTTTCTGATGAAGATACGTAACTTTCGCGCCCTCGGAAGTGCGGGGAAAATCAATCTGGCCCTCTCCGGTCTGCCGTCGTTCCCCGCCCTAAACGGCGGTGATGCCAAGGCCAGACTTTCAGGCCGGATTCATATCGGGCCGGACGTCGACTACCTCGAGCGCGCCTTCGACGCCGCGAAGTACGGCGACTGCTCGCCTTCGCCGTATATGGACATTACGATTCCATCTCTTACGGATCCATCTTTGGCGCCGCCAGGTGCGCATGTCATGTCGGTCCATGTTCAGTTTGCACCTTACAATCTAAAAACTGGCGATTGGAATTCGCGGCGCGAGAAATTCGGCGATACGGTAATCAATTGCCTGACAGAGTCAGCGCCGAATCTTAAGGAGTTGATGGTTGGTCGTCAGATTATCACGCCCCTCGATCTGGAGCAGACTTACGGGCTCGGTGGCGGACACATTATGCACGGTGAACAGACAATCGATCAGTTTTTCGCATTTCGGCCGTTGATAGGCTGGGCCCAATATCGAACCCCGATCAACGGACTCTATCTCTGTGGAGCCGGCACGCACCCGGGCGGCGGTGTGACGGGCGGGCCGGGAGCCAACGCCGCGCGGGAGATCATCAAGGACTTTCGAAAGAAGTGATCTGAGCATTGTTCATTTGTCACTATTTGTCATTTGTCATAATTTGACATTTCTCATTTTTCCAATTCTGATTTGGGATTCGCGGCTTGTTTGACTTCTTGTTCGTGTCCGTTCGTGTGATTTCGTGGATCGATCTTATCTCTTGGCCAAGAAAACGATCCACGAACTATCACGAAACATCACGAAATGAATCGGAAAAATGACCAATGAAACATAGGAAGAATGTCAACCGAGAAATGGATAGGATCGAATAGTTTGAAGTGAAGATGCCACCCCGAACCAAACCCAGGCGCAGTTTCGCCAGTGACAACAACGCCGGCGTTCATACCAAGGTGATGGAGGCGATTGCTGCCACAACCGAAGGGCACGTGGTTGCCTACGGCGACGATCCCTACACTGAGGCGGCGGTCGCGCTCTTCCGCGAACAGTTCGGCAAAGAGGTTGAGGTTTTCTTTGTCTTCGGCGGCACGGGCGCGAATGTGCTGGGGCTAAAAGCTGTCACTGAGCCCTATCATGCCATCATCTGCGCGGACACGGCGCACATTAACCTAGACGAGTGTGGCGCGCCGGAAAAATTCACGGGTTGTAAACTGCTCTCTCTGCCAACCCGTGACGGAAAGATCACGGTCGACCAGATTAGTCCGTTTCTGGACGCAGTCGGTTTTGAACATCACGTTCAGCCGCGCGTGATTTCAATTTCACAATCCACCGAGATGGGAACTGTCTACAACCCCGGGGAACTGAAAAAACTCTCGTCCTTCGCCCACAAAAACGAACTGCTGCTGCACATGGATGGCGCACGCATAGCAAACGCGGCGGCGAGTTTAAAGGCCAACCTGAGCACCATAACGAAGGACGTCGGTGTGGATGTGCTCTCTTTCGGTGGCGCCAAGAACGGGATGATGTACGGGGAAGCTGTCATCTTCTTCGACCGAAGTCTGGCAAAGGACTTCAAGTACACACGAAAGCAAGGCGCGCACCTGCCTTCAAAAATGCGCTTTATCTCAGTGCAATTTTCAGCACTCTTGTCGAATGATCTCTGGCGGGAGAATGCGGCCCATGCCAACAACATGGCCAAACTTCTGGCGCAGGAACTGGGAAGGATTCCCCTCGTCGAGATTACTCAGAAGGTGGAATCAAATGGTGTGTTTGCGCGCCTACCCAAAAAATATATCGCTCTTCTGCAGAAGCAGGTTTTTTTTTACGTTTGGAATGAACAAACCTCGGAGGTAAGATTTATGACCTCCTTTGACACTACGCCTCGAGACATCAGCGATTTTGTAGCTTTGGTCAAGAAAACCCTGAGTTGACTCGGCGCGGATCTCCGCGGATGACGCGCATCTGAAAAGGCCGTCATAGTTAGCTTGTTGTTCTAATTTCTGAATCCGCGTTATCCCCGTAAATTCGCGGCTAAGATTTCACTTGTCCGGTAGCGGCGGTTTCGTTAACTTGCAGTCGACGTCCAACGACTTGAGGAAATCCAGCAACGCCTGGCGCTGATCTGGCAGGACGTTGTGCTGCTCGAGGTTCTTTCGGTCCAGATACCGATTTGGTCTGCCGCCGCCTAGCATGATGTCCAAGGCTTCTTCGAGTGTCTTCGTACTCCCGTCGTGAAAATAAGGAGCCGACCGGGCGATGTCGCGCAGCGTGGGCGTCTTGAATGCTCCTGTATCTTCTGGTTTGTTGGTGACTCCGAACCTGCCGACGTCTGGATCTTTCTGGTCCATGCCAATGCCCACATTGTGATACTGCTGGTCGGTGAGCAACACGCCATCGTGGCAATTCGTGCACTTGATAGCCTGAAAGACATTCCACCCGCGCACCGCACTTTCGCTGAGAGCTAACTGGTCTCCGGCACGGTAGCGATCCCAAGCAGTATCTCCGCTGATGATCGTCCTTTCAAAAGCGGCCATGGCCTTTACGATATTGTCCGGCGTCGCATCGCTGCCAAAGACTTTCTGAAACTGCGAGCGGTAACCCTGGATCGCATTCAGCTTGGTGGCAATTTCGTCCGCCTTAGCGCCCATGTTTGAGCCAGTCCAGGCCGCAAGGGCCTGCTTCTCGAGGGAAGTACTTCGACCATCCCAGTAAAACTCCTTGTGGTAACCGATATTCCAGAGTGTTGGGCTGCTGCGCGGCAACTGTTTATTGAAGGCTCCAATGGATTTTGCTAATCCATCAGTTAACCCCATTTCGCAGACGTGGCAGGAATAGCATGAGCGCGACCCGTCGCCGCTTAGTCGTTCGTCAAAAAACAACTGGCGACCGAGCGCCACCTTTTCGGGCGACATCGGATTATCAGCCGAGTCGGGCATTGCTTCGAAGGTTGTCAACTGCTGGGAAAGGGGCAGAATCTCAGGCTGAAACCCCGTTGTTTCGGTCTGTCTCTTACAGCCGGCCAGCGCGACAGCAGATGTCAAAAGAGCCACAACTACTAAGTAGTTAAAGCGGAGCGGGTTTTTGGTCATTGCGTGCCAGCGCGAAGCGACCCTTCAACTTGAGTGACCCTGGATAGCCCTTGGAATGGAGCGGAGTTTTGCACCGCTCATCGAAAATGTCTAGGGGTCCATCTCCTAAGGACCTATACGCGTAAGTCTAATGATTTCAATATTTGTTTCTCCGCGTTTCATTGCAAATTGACCGGTTGAGGGTTCATCGCCTTATCGTTATTTTGCAATCAAATTGGCATCGATATTGTCACCTTGCCGTGTCATTTACCTAGTACACTATCGCCATTCGCCCCTGCATTTACGATTTGAGTCTGACTAACTAATCGGGGATTAGCCATAAGGAGAGCATTAGCATGAGTACTAAAGCAGCGAAAATTTTAGCGGGAGCTATTCTGACACTTTCAACGGGATCTCTCGCTCTGGGCCAACAGCCAACCACCACCACACAACCAACAACCACCACAGTCACGCAAACACCAACTACGGTTACCAAAACAGTTCAGCATCCCGACGGAACTTATACAGTGATTGAGTATCCGGTGGGCAAAGAAGTAAAAATCGCATTGGATCCAATCACACACAAACAGTCTAAGGGTGTCGCTACGATCCTGCGAGATGACAAAGGCACAAGAGTTGTTATGAACGTGTCAGATGTCCCTGCGGACGTGACGGCGATCAATCTCTACGCAGTTGACGATACCGGAGCGGTTACCCTACTGGGACCCATCGAGGTTGCAAACGGAGCGGGAACACTTACAACCACAACTCCGCTCAGCAAGTTCATGTTGATTGCCTCGCCCGAAGCTACGCTGAAGGCCTATGATCCGAGTACGAAAGTCTTCTTCCGCAGCGCGGTGCCCGAAGGCTTCGCGGTGGTGCCACTTGGCAGCCAGGGCGAGCGCGATGGTGCCCCTGTAGGAGAGCGTGTGTCAGCTATTACCACTGAGGGAACCACTCCGGCCACCTCCTACAAGGTTCCGATGCTGAACATTCCGGGCTTCCGCAGAGGGACTGACACAGAGATGAAAATAAAGTTCTCTGGTGCGATGACCGGCGCCCGCGCCAATGTCATCATCACCCCACGCAAGGACGGCCCGTCTGAAATCAAGATGCGGTTTCATGAGTTGAAGGAGGCGCCTGCCGGACAAATCTACGTGGTATGGGCGGTTTCGCCTGACAACAAATTCGTCAAACTCGGACAGGTAGTTAACGCACCCGGACGTAACGAGGCGGAAATCCGATCAGAGACGGCACTGGCTGACTACGGTCTGCTCGTGACGACGGAGGAGGCGACTGGAACCTCAGCTGATCCGCTGGGGCCGGCCATCGGGGTAGTTGAAATCGTGAAATAGCTAACTTAGCCCCCTGAAATCGATAAGGAATTGGCTCTTCGGGTCAAGGCCGCCGCTCGGGCGGCCTTGTTCCATTTGGGGTACAAATAAAACTCTGGCGCTTCTCATTTTCGTTGGCTAAGATAGCTCTGGAGATCCTGAGGATATTAACCCTTCCTCCTGGATACCCCGGCCCTTCCCCGAGCTTTCGTTCAACCGCGAGCTACAAACGCCGGCACCGTTCCGGTGCTTGCTCATAATTGAAACAATCTATCGCCGTTCCCCCGGTTTTTACCTCAATGGTGATTAACGATAATGCACAAACGAATTTTTCCCCTACCATTTGTCGTCGCCTTCGTCTTGACGGCTTACCTCCCCCAGGCGACGCCGGCCCAAGAATCTCTTCCCGAACTGGTTAGACGAGTCAAGCCCGCAATTGTCGCTGTCGTTACCTACAATGCAAAGGGCGACGCACTGACGACCGGAAGCGGCTTTTTCATCCGACCTGGACAAGTAGTAACAAACCTTCACGTCATTCGTGGGGCGCGTAGAACTGACGTCAAAACACTGGATGGTAAAGGTCGTGTGTATAAAGTTTCGGGCCTGCTTGCAGTCGATGAGGAAGGAGACCTCGTGCTGATGCGGGTGGACATGCCGACCGACCGGCCTCGATCCAGCGAACTCGCTAGGAGTCTGCCGGAGGAGGGCGAGACAGTTTTCGTGATCGGCAACCCACTAAAGCTGGAAGGTTCGGTAAGTGACGGTATCGTGTCGGCGGTTCGTGAAGTGCCGGGCGTAGGCAAGATAATCCAAACTACCGCGCCGATATCGCATGGAAACAGCGGCAGTCCGATTTTCAATCTGAAGGGTCAGGTTGTCGGAGTAATCACCGTCAAGGTTACTAACGGGCAAAACATTAGTCTGGCCATCAGCTCAGACCGCGTGCGGGAGCTGAAATCGGGTCCCTTGAGCAGCCTGGCTGAGATACCAGCGAAGGACAAGATACTCGACGTTGGTGAAGCTCTCTATCGAACCGGACTCGATTCTTTGTGGCTGGGAAATTACGACCATGCGGTTAGTTACTTCGAAAATGCCGTCAACAGAAATCCGAAACGCGCGGACGCCTGGATTCAAGTAGGCTACTGTAAAGTGAAGCAAGGCAAGAACGACGAGGCCATCAAAGCCTATCAGCAGGCTTTAGAACTCGAGCCCAGTTCAGAAGAAATTCTAAACAAATTGGGTGATGCCTATTACTATGCGGGCCGATTGCCTGAAGCAATCCAGTCATACAAGGAAGCTGCTCGCCTGCATCCGGCCAGAGCAGAGGCTTTCTACAACCTCGCGCTCGTTTACTTTGAGGGTGGCAATCAGCGACTGGCCCTGTCTCATGCTCACGCCCTCCAACTGCTGGATGAGAAGCTCTACGAGAAGTTCCTTAGCGAGACGAGAGGCGGTCGGCAGTAGCCCGTGCAGACGGCATTCTGAGAACGAAGACGTTTCCATTTTTCATTTCTCATTCGTCATTTTTCTGGATCTCATTTCGTGTGCTTCGTGGATCGTTTGCTAGCGAGGGATGACAACGATCCACGAAACGCACGAACGGACACGAACAAGAGTCAACGATTGCCAAAATGAGAAATGCAAATTGAGAAATGCAAAGGAAAATGAACTTCAGCTCACCTCGCAATAAGCACCGATCGAACTAGCCCCTGCCTTATCCCCCAGCTTGCCCGGTAAACAACCTGGTATCGACACTCTTGGGATCTCCCAGCACGACGAAGCGGATGTTGCGCATGTACTTTTGCGCGACGCGCTGCACATCTTCGGCCGTGACGGCGCGTAAGCGTGGCAAGAAGACGAAAGTGTTGCGCCAACCGCCACCGATAATCTCATACTGCGCCAGCTCACCGGCCTGAGCGGCGTTGGTTTCCTGGCCCAAGTAATGACGCGTTAGGAAATGTTGCACGGTTGAGTCAAGCTCCTCCCGCGGGAGAGACTCGCGCTGAAGTCGAGTGATCTCGTCCAGCATCACACGGATCGACTGGTTAGCATCGACGGAGGTCACATAGATCCCGCCGACATTCGCGCCCTGACTCCAAAGGAAGGCATCGGGTGCGTAGGATAGATTCCGTTTGTGCCGGACTTCGATAAAGACCCGGTTCTGCAAAATCGTCGAAGCGACACGCATTGCGTAGATGTCCGGCGCCGCTAAGTTGGGTGCCGTGAATACCCCCTGCACGTAATTGGTCGGAAGTGCGCGTTCCGTCACTTGAACCGAAGGCGCGGCGAAGGAGAGCTCCTGCAGCGGACCCGGATTGTAGTCGCCGCGTGGAAGTTTTCCGAAGCTGGCGGCAATGCGGCTGCGTATCATCTGCGGGTCGAGGTCGCCAACCACGACGAGCAACAGGCGCGAGGTCTCCATAACTTGCTTGTGATATCGACGCAAATCTGCGGAGGTCAGGCGGGACACTGAGTCGGCAGTCCCGCGTGGGTCGTTGAGGTACGGATGACCCTCGTATGCCACGCGCGCCTGCAAAAGTTGTAGGTATGAGTCGGGCGTGTCGGTGTCGTCGCGCAAGGAAGCGACCATTCTGTTGCGCACGCGTTCGACGTCGTCGGCAGTGAAAGCGGGCCTGAGAGCCACGTCGGTAAAAATCTCCCACGAGCGGTCGAAATTCGCGCGCGTCGAAGCCATCGTCAGACCCGAATAGTCGTAGTTAACGCCAGAGCCGATCGTCGTAGCCATGCGGGAAAGCTCCACGCGCATACGCTGGCGCGGGAAGCTCACAGTCGCCTCCGACGCGGTGTCGAGCATCAGATTCTCGACGCCCCCCTTCTCTGGAGTGGTGTTGCGCACCCCGCCCTTGATAAAGAGACCCGCGACCACCGTCTGCGTGGCGGCCCGGTGCTTGACTAGGACCCTCAGCCCGTTTACGTCGAACTCGGTGACGAGCGAGACCGGATCTATAGGCTTGACCGCTCTTTCCGCAACGGCGGACTTTGCCGCGTCCCGGGCGGTCGGTGGCAACTGCCGTTGGGCGGCCGCCGGAGTTATTGAAACCAGTAAGGCAAGGCCGAGCGCCCAAATCCGCATGATGGTGCCCAAAAGTTTTCCTGTTCCTAGTTCGTCTCCCGCCGTGCAAGCAGGGAGCAATGTTTTATTTGTTTGCCGTAGTTGCATTCTGTTTCCTATTACCGATCAAATCTTCCTGGGTAAGCTGTGATTGCTTGAGCGACTCTTCAGACATGAGCGCGAGGCCAACGTGCGGCTTGCCATGAACGTAGGTCGTGACGTAGCGGCCAATATCAGCTCGGGAGGTCTTGCGCAGGTTCCCCAGGTAGCCCCGGAAGTAATCAATGCCGGTCGAGGCCCACCAAAAACTGAGGGTGTGCGTGTATTCGCTTACCTTCTCCCGGTCGAATAAGTCCTCGGCCTCCAGGAGCGCCTTGGCCGTTTCCAACTGCTCATCCGTGTAATAGTCGCGGTCGTTGAAGTGCTCGATTTCGTTGTAGATAGCCCGCACCGCAGCCCGCGCCTTGTCGGGTGTAGTCTGCGCGATGATATTGATCGGCCCGACGTTGCGCTGGGTGTAGTAGCCGAGGTTGACGCCTGTCACGAGGCCTGTGTCCACGAGCGCTCGCTGAAACCGCGAGTTCGGCTGGCGCAGAATGAAGGAAAAGACGTCTGCTGCGTACGTGCCGGGATTGTCTTTACCGATCGAAGGACCATGCCAACCGATCATGATGATCACATTCTGGATGGGCTGGCGAATGACCATTCCCTCGCTCTTTTCTAGCGGTGGATGCTCGACCGGCGGAAACTCCGCAAACGGATCCTTCTCGCGACGCGGCCAGTCGCCGAAGAGATCGCTGACCAGCTGGAAGACCTCGTCTGACTTCACAGCGCCGGTGACTACTACGGCGGAATTGTTTGGAACGTAATAGCGACCCTGAATGAGCCGCATCATCTCGGTTGTCGCCGCGCGCACGGTCTGACGGTTGCCACCCGGGTTCTTGCGGCTCGGGTATTTGTAGAACAGACGAGTGTTCATCTCGAGCGACAAGTAACCGAACGGGTTTGATTCGTGGCGATCGAGTTCGCCGATAACGACCTCGCGCTCTTGCTCTAACTGTCGCTCGTCGAAGAGCGGGTAGCGCACAGCGTCGCGCATAAAACGCATCGCCACCCCAAAGTTGGGCGTGGTGGTAGTGAAGTAGTAGTTGACTAGTTCCTCGTGTGTCTGCCCGTTATAGACGATACCGAGCTGGTCAATCGACTGCACGTAATCTTCCCGGTCTTTGATGGCGCGGTTGGCCTTGAAGAACATGTGTTCGTAAAGATGTGAAAGGCCGTTCAGTTCCGGCGGTTCAGTGTAGGAGCCGTTTTTGACAGCCAGCTCGACGCTCACGAGCGGCACCGAATGATCTTCCAACACCAGAACTTCCAGCCCGTTCGCCAGCACGCGGCTCTGGATCTTTGCGTCCGGCATGCGCGCGGTTGCCGTCGCAGCCGATGTTTGCGGCGCCGTAGCTCGTGGCGGAGTTCGGCTCTGGCTGGCGGAAATCGCCGATGAGGCCAGCAAAGAATTAATCAGGAAAAGAATTAGAAGATTACGTTTCACAAAAGCTCCATTGATGGTTTGTTCCGTTTTCAGAAAAGACGTTCGATGTGACCAGGCAACATTTAGATGCAGCCCGAATAGGGTTCATCTAGGTATCTGCGACTCAGCCTCTTCCGAGGTTAGCTTTCCAGCGTGAAATTCACAAATGACGGCGGGGTAAAGGGTTAGCTTAACAGCGCCGGAGGTGCTTGCAGAAGGTAACAGAGGCAAGCGCTAGGCGCGCGCTGCTGGGTACGCAATAAATTACCCGCCCCGAAAGGGCGTAGATAACCTCGCAAATTCGGAATATCTGGAGAGGCAGAAACTGTAGTACGATTAAATGTGACGACCGCGATGTTTGGCGATGTCTTGCTGCGACCCGGGAGGTTGTGGTGGTGCGGACTGATCCAGGGCTGCGCTGCAAAGCCGCTTGCTCCTCGCTACTCTTTTGCCGCGCCACAGCGGTGGTTGCTCAGTCAGTCTAACGATTCCTCTTTTTGGCGACCAGTCTATTAGCTTTTTCTCTCAGTACCCTGCCATAGGTGGTGCCATTCGCTGAAAAGACACTCCTCGACCAGGCCGCTTTTAACAGCCGACCCGTTACGTTATTCTTTTCGAATTGGAAGACATACATCTCGCGATTCGAGGGCACGTAGAGCACGAGTCGGTGGCGGGAGGTGCGACCCTTTGTCTCGGTCCCGGTAAAGAGAACTTCATCGTACTCGTCGCCGTCAGCATCAATCGTTTCCGCATTCCAATCGCCATTTCGGAAGCTCATGGTATCAAGCTGACCTCGGGCTGAAACGCGAAACACTCCACCCCGTTTCTCCATCATCAGAAAACGGGCGGCGCCGACAATGCGTTCGTTTTGAATTGCGGCCAATGCGGCTCCGGAGGCTGTTTGAAGTATTTGCACGTCACCGACGTAACCTTGAGATCCACTCGAGGCGATCTTTCGCGCCCGGTCCAGCGTTAGAGATGGAGTTAACATCGTGTCGGCCAAAACGGTGTCCGTATGGTTGGCATAACCATCTCTGCTCAAGGATATCTTACTGAGAACAGTACCACTCGGAAGTACCGCCCTGGCTGCCAATTGGGCGGTGGAAGAGTCCTGTACAGACTTAGTGGCGGTTTCGCCGCTGTTTCCCCAGACAAAGAGCAAGGCACCAAAGAAAATAACCGTGGCCAGCGGCGCTGCCAGGCGAAATATTATGCTGCTTCGTTCGGCGAGCACCGCCATCGTGGAGGAGAGTGGGTCGGGTTCCGGCAAAAGCTCTGGCCGCACCAAACTCTTCTCCAAAATTGCTCGCGCAGCAGCCGCCGTCCGGGGTCGGTTCTCCGGGCGCTTGGCAAGCAGAGTGTGCACCGCAATCGCAAGTTGTTTGGGAATGTCCTGACGCAGCTGCGGCAAAGGTGGCGCTGGAGCTGTTACCTCTTTCACTAATACCGCCGATGGCAAGGGATCTATAAACGGCGGACGGCCTGCCAACATCTCGTAGAGCACAACCCCGAGGCTATAAAGATCGCTGCGAGCGCCAACGCGCTGGCCCAGACACTGCTCGGGCGACATGTATCGCGGCGTGCCAACTAACTGACCTGAACCGGTCGTCGCGTGAGTCGCCGTTGATTCTGCCGAGGTTACCAGCACCTTTGCTACTCCGAAGTCCAGCACACATACTCCTCGTTCATTAAGCATGATATTCGAGGGTTTGAGATCCCGGTGGATGATCCCGAGTTGATGGGCCTCTTCCAGTACATCGCAAATCTGTACAGCTATCTTAACAGCTCGTTCCGGGGAGAAACGACCATCACGGACCAATGCTTCCGACAACGTCGTACCGTCAACAAGCTCCATGATGATGAAATGACGACCATCCGGCAGGTTGCCGGCGTCAAAAATCATCGCTGCGTGACGATGGCGCAGTCTGGCCATAGTGCGAGCTTCCCTTAGAAAGCGGTCGGCCACGTCTCGGTCAGCGGCAAACTCCTGTTTGATAATTTTGACAGCGACGGGACGTTCCAGTCCCAGGTGTGTTGCGCGATAAACCGTGCCCATGCCGCCGCGGCCGATCTCACATTCGATTCGGAACCTGCCGGCGATGAATTGAGGGACATCCATACCTGACCTGCTTTCGGGATAAAGGTCGCTTGGAGCCATTTTAGGGCTAGGAGATTGGCCCATCCGTACGGCGCTGGAAATAAGCACTAATTGTTGTGTTGTCTGGGGGGGGAGAAGCACCGGCTGCCACCGATTATGCCAGCGCAGTCTAACACCTTTGCCGGTCGATAGGAATACCCCCAGTCGATAGGAATACCCTTTGACAAAACCTAATCCCGCCTCTGGTGAGGCTGTGTGAAAATCCAAAAAGGGCGGGGGTAATTTGCAGGTTAGCTTCGCAGCCCGCCGAAGCGGCGAGCAAATATCAATTTAGAAACTTTTTAGCCTGTAATAAAATCAACAACTTACAGGCAAGTTTCTAAAGAGGAAGGATGACCCCTGTCCCCGCCTCAACCTTGAAAGCCACTCAGAAACGCGTGGAGACTTAGGTTCAACCATTTGCGAGCCATGTGCGGAAGCTCCTTTCCAGGGGGAGAATGAATTGAGTGTTAGTCTAAACGATTCTTGTTTTCGTGGTAAGAGCGGGGACAGGGTCCGCCTTCCTGACCTGAGAGGCGACTAAGTTTGAGAGGTTGATTTGCAGCTGAGTGGTTCAGGAGCTTTGGTCTGTTGTCTTACGTGGGTCGGTCCACGGCGTTGGGGATCCAGAAGGTCTGGCCGTCGGCTTCCACGCTCTTCAATCCTTTTTTCGGAAGATCTTTCTCTTTAAGACCAAGGAACGTGAAATGGGGCAGGTCGCTCAGAACAGTCTGAAACCAGCCATGCTTTCCCAGAATTTCCCGCACGCGTGGGTTGTCAAACTCGGTAACGTCCAGAGCGAGCATGGCGATATGTTGCGAAGTGCCCGGGGCCGCGATCGAATACAGAATCGATTTGGAGAGATCTTTGCTGAAGAAAATGCCGCTCTTTTCCAGTTCCAGAACCTCCGCAACCTGATTGTGGAGCGGCAAGTTGAGCAAACGTGAGACCTGTTCGGCGGTTAGTCTTCCCTGACCGAGCCAATAGTCGAGTGCCGGCAGAAAGCGTGTGTCCCAAAGGCGCAAGCTATCCTCATAATTGCGGCGGGCTGCTTCAGCACCGCCTCGTGGCGTGATATCAAGATTCTCCTCCGCGGCCTCAGCGCGCGCTTTCAGTAGCTTTCTCATCGCCTCCGGCTGGAGTTCGATCTCTGCATCGGCGATTGTCTCTGTCGTAAATCCGGCGGCTTCCTGGAACCGCGTCACCTGCTCCTCCGCGGTAAACACACAAACAGGCGGCGGCGTCACGTTTCTTACTGCCAGAAAAATCGCGCCGTACTCTTCGAGAATTCTTCGCGCTACCACGTCAGAAGTGGGGCAGATACTTTCTATCTTTAGTTTGCGTTTCTTCAACGCTTTACGTAGCGTTTCGTAGAAGGGCGCGGGGGCGTGGTTCTTTTTTTCTTTCTCTGTTTCGGCGCTGACCATCATGTTGATACCAGTTCTAATTTCTACGTTCGAAGCGTTCCACGGTTTTGCCGAAACCGGCAACAGCGAACCAAGCTGTGAAATCATCAAGAAAGCCAACAAACCAAAATCGAAGCTGATTCGGCTGAATGAACTTTTTCCAAGTGAACCCTTCCACGCGTAATCCCTGCGGCCACTCTCTCGCGAAAACAACAGCACCTCTGACTTCTTCCCCCCGATCGCATCATAGTTGTGCTCAATTGAGCTGGTCAACAAACGGGCGCCGCACTGACAAATACCGGATGAAGTGAGGTGTGGTTAGGATGCCTCTCAGTTAATACCAGGAGATTCTGCTTGCACTATACTGGCCCAGCACTTCAATGGACAAAGAGGCGTGATGAAACAGAGAGACCGCATCAGTGAGATCCTGGCAACCTACCAGAAGCACGGGTGGCAACTGCGACGCCTACTGCTGGTCTCAGAAACACGCGCCGAAGAATTCAATAAGGATGAGCTCACGTTTGAAGGGGCTAGGGTCGATGAGGCGAATGTAGACGCGATGTGGTTTTCCCGTCCCTCAACTGGTAACCGGGAAGCTTGGGAATTGCGGCTGATAGCTGACAACCCTTATGCGTTGTTTGAAACTTTCGGGGCTGACGACCCGGAAGAAACACATGAAAAAGTGCGCCAGGAAATGGAAGCAAGAATGAGTGGGCTTACCGCCAGGAAACGTCCGTGAGAAGTCTACTGCTTGCCCATCTTCACTGGTATCTCGAGGTTCTCTGTGCCGCGCATCACCACAACCTTGATAGTGCTATAAGGTATCGCGCGTGTCACGCGAGAACTGAGTTCTTCAGGAGTGCGGATGGGCGTCCCGTCAAACTGAATTATGATGTCGCCTTCCTTTATTCCGGCGAGATCGGCAGGGCGGCTCTGGCTGATGTCATTCACCTTCACACCGAAAATCTTTGTTCCGGGAATCGGGACCCGCTCAGTGTCGTCATCGTCGAAACCAAATAGACCTCGGCCTTCAGGTCGATTCCGAAAATCCCTTACCAGTCGATCAAAATCTTCTTTGGAGACGGTGGTCAGCGTCGTGGTTTTCGGCTCACCATCTCGGATGTAAATCACCTCGACAGGTTTTCCAATGGGAGTGCGACGCATTAAGTCGGTCATCTCATCTTCATCATCTAATACCTGACCGTCAAAGCTGGTTATTACGTCTCCGCCGATGAGTCCAGCTCTGTCCGCAGGGCCTCCGGGAGGCTCGACGTTATCGAAGGTGACCCCGCCTTCGCCAGTCTCAAAGGAACTAACACCGACATAAGCACGCGGAGCAGGGGGCGCTGAAGACGTAGGAGTGATGGTTCTACGTATCGGCGTCACGACCGCCGTGAAGGCAGCGGCCGCGATGAAAAAGATCAACAGGCCTATAAACATCCACGTCATCCCGCTCATCTTCTTGCCTCGCTTAGCCATTTGACGTCCAGCCCCCGGGATCATGGGCCCACCTGATATACCGTACGCGGTGGCAAAGGGTTGCTGCGACGAGGCGGCACGATTGTCTGCGAGATTCACTGGCCGGCCGTTTTCAAGACGATTCGTCTCCGTATACTCCGCTGGGCCCTCACCCAACCGAAAACCGCAGTTGCGACAAAAACGCAGGTCGCGCGGCATTGGGGTGCGGCAGTTTGAGCAGATCGTGATGCTCGAATCCGATTGTATTGGCATTCCTTGATTCTGGGACATGAGAACGTCTACCAATCATAGATCTAGAGGTCAAAGAAGGTCTCCAAAGCCTATACGCCAAATAACTCTTTCCGGTTGCAGGCCTGGGCACTTTGTAGGTCTTAATTGATCGAGACTCAATCTTCATGGGATTCCACTGCCTAATAAGCCTTTTTATAAGAATCAAGCGCTGGGAATGGCTTGCAAAGGCCAGCCGATAGACATCTGCGCGCCTTAGGTGCAGAATTCTGAAATCTTTGAGCGAGTTCAGGTGCCCAATCGCGGTGAACTTAAGGGGGAATTAGATACTGTGGAGATCACAAAAGCTTTAGCGGCTCTCCGGCCGCTTTACGGCAAGGATAATGTCGAGATTGTAACGTTCGATGGCCAGCGGGTGCGCGGCACAGTTCGGAGCATGAAAACCACCCAGGCCCTAACCACTCCGAGCGTCAAGATTGAATGCGCCAATGGCGAGATCGTCAAGATTCCATTTCCCTCAATCGCCGAAATTAAAGACTACAACTAGCCTGCTCCCAGGGGTCGCGGGCGATGTTTCCGCGCAACCCCATTTCTTAGATTCGAGTCTCGCGTTTCTCTTCCTCATCGCGTATAGTACGCCGTTTTAGAATTTCGAAGTATCTGAAGTTTGGGAGACATCATAGGCCTTGTCATTAATAATTGAAGATTTCGGAGGACGCGTAGCCACGGTTTGGTCGGAACTCCGTCCCACAACGCGAGGCCTGGTTGAACGAGCGCTACAGGCCTCTAATGTATCTTCGTCCCAGGTGCGTGCCCCCTACGACCCTCGCGCAGATCTGGAATTAAGCCGCTTGCTGACGGCGCTTGACGATCGGGCTTTGGAGCCGGGCGCGTCGTTGGGCAGCGAAAAGGGAGATCAACTAAAGCATGTCGCAGACACTTGCGCTGCGGTCTTACAGGAGAAGACGCAGTCGGCCGAAGTTTTTTCCCAGCTCGTCCGCCGGGCCGAGCAGCAGCGTGACTACCGGCGCATTGACGTCCTGGCGGATGCGTTGACCTCTCGTTTTGCCCCGAGTGAGATCTGCGAGTTGGCCCGCTCGGAAGATGTGGTGGTGCGGGCCCTGGCCAATGAGGCTTTGGCACAGTTTCCCACGACGGTGCTGGTAGGTTTATTGAGCGATCCGGTTGATTCGGAGATCGCTCGCGATGCCCTGCGTCGCCAGGCCATGGAGTACGGATCCGAGGAAGCCCGCAGGATAGTCAACGCCCTTGACCAGGTTGACGAACTCTAACCCGATTCGGTGATACATGTCCGCAATTTCTTGTTTGTGAGCGAAGTGTGGCTGAAACAACGGTCACGAAATCACGAATTGCCCTTGGTGTATTTTCGTGGATCGCCTTCCTTTGGTTGCGGCTAACAACCGCGATGTAAAATCTGCGTAATCTGTGGATATTACGGGTGAGCAGTCTGCGTATCGCCAATTTCATTCAAACGCTGCACAACCTGCTTGATTAGCCAATCCGGGGTGGAGGCGCCGGCAGTGACTCCAACACGGCCCACGCCTTGAAGGTCGCCAGGATTGATCTCAGAAGGTGTTTCAATCAAGAAGCTTTTCTCACATTGTTCCTGACAGACCGCCAGCAGCTTGACGCTGTTAGACGAATGTCGGCCTCCGATCACATAAAACGCGTCAACCTCGCCGGCCAGTGCTCGCGCCGCATCCTGCCGATCCCGCGTAGCGGAGCAGATCGTGTTAACCACTTGAGGCTCAGCGTCGGCCTTTTGCCGTACCGCTTCGGCAACTTCGAGAAAGGTCTTCAGTTTGATGGTGGTCTGCGAGACCACGAGAGGTGATCGCAGAGTTGGCAGTGAGGCCACCTCGCCGGCGTCTCGCACAACGTAGGTATTGTTGGGCGCGTAGCCGACTACGCCGATCATTTCGGGATGATCGGGATTACCAGCAACGACAACATCGCGTCCCTGTTCAGCGGCCCGTTCGGCGAGATGCTGTACTCTGGTAACGAACGGGCAAGTGGCATCGATCACTTGAGCGGCGCGCAGTTCCAGATCTCGCTGAACCTGGGGCGTTACCCCATGTGCACGAATCACAGCAATAGTGTCGCCATCAGCTTCCCTTGGAGAGTCGATCGTCGACACTCCCTTTTCGCCCAATCGCTCCATCTCCTGGGCATTATGAATTAACGGTCCCAGCGAGCGGATGGGGCGCGCGCCTTCCGTCACCGCCTCTTCGACCATCTCCACGGCGCGCTCGACGCCAAAGCAGAATCCGTACTCCTCAGCCAGCAAGACTTCCATAATTTCCTTCGACCGTCGAAAGTTAGTTTACAGGATCTCCGGTCTGTTCCGATCGCTCGCGATTGCAAGCGCGCTTCCATTCCTCCCGCAGGCGATCACCACCCTCGACGCGCGCATCAATCCACTCGATGTCTTTCTCGATTAAAGAACGCAGATTGCTCAAGAATTTCTTTTTAAAATCCCCAAGATCATGCGCCACGTTCGACGGCAAGATTGCATACGACGCGTCGCCGAGGTAACGCAGTGCGTCATACACCGCGTTGCAGGCGTTATCAACAGATTCCCTGGGTTCCGACATGATTAGAGCCTCCTTACGAAAACCTTGCCGCTAATTACGGCAAACTCATTCTAGCACCACAGCTTTACGACCGCACGGCCTCGGCCGTTCCGAGCAATCCTGGCCGACCGGAAATGGGATGGCAACTGTCCAGGCCCCGCTGTCAGTCTGCGCGGATTGTGAGGGCAATGCTTTGCCACATTTGCTCGGCCCAGAACTCGTACCCCCTGTCTGATGGGTGAAAACCGTCCTCGGAGAAAAACTCGGGATGCGACGGGAGCTGTTCGTGGGTGACGGCGTAGATGTCAAACACGCTGACTTCGTGGAGCGAGGCGATTTCTTCGAGTTTTTGGTTGAAGGAAACGATTTCCCGATGGTATTCGGTTCGCATGGCTGGCGGGATTCGGGGAGCGCTCGAAATATCCGGAATGTTCGTAACCAAAATTGCGGCTTTAGTATCGCTCCTGAGCCGGCTGAGAATTGCCTCGAAGTTTTTCGAAAATTGTTCAAGGGTCACGCTGTGGCCGATGTCGTTGATGCCGATGCCCAGAGTGACGAGCTGTGGATCTGCCCGCACACCGCGATCCAATTGACCACGCAATACATCCGAGGTAGTTGCCCCGCTAACACAAAGATTGGTCAATGCCGAACCCGGTCTGGGGGCGACTATGCGCTTGAATAGGCGGGCCACGTACCCGCCGTCTCTGGCGCCTACTCCAGCTCCGGTCGAGTCTCCCAAAGCTAGGTACCTGATTGGTCCCGTCATAGAATCGCTTAACTTGTTGCGCGAAATGTGAGTCAGGCTGGTTGAGACGGAACCGTTGTGATTAGGTTGTTCATGGGAGTTGCATCCGGTCATAAAAACCAGCTGAGCCAGTGTGCTTCCCACAAGGATTGCAACTCGAATCATGAGCACGGTTCAAATTTGGTATTCAATAGCAGAGCGGTACCCAAGTACTTATCTTACTGTCCGCAGCATAGCGAACGACTATACCGTTTCAAAGGGCGGTGCGTGCGATGAAGCGCGGAATAAGCAATTCGCGCGCCGATAGTGCTCCACCTACAGAACCGCGAGCGGTAGCGACCGGATCCTGGATTCAACTCGGCTTGTTGCGGTTTACCGGATGGTGAGTGTTGGATCCGGTCGATCGGGATAGAAACTGAGCGCACAGCACCGGTCGACACTTTGCTAACACCCGTGCCACGTCTTCTGCACGGAACCGCATTTCGGGGCTGCAGTCATTCCTTAATGTTCAGGCCTCCAGGTTTGCTTGCCACCCAGGTCGTTCCTACCGCGGCG
>JACCUI010000010.1 GCA_013811945.1 Pyrinomonadaceae bacterium
TCCTGCCTTCACTGGCAGCCGCAACGGTACCCGCTTCGATCCGATTATCTCGCCACACACCGAAGGCGCTAAAAGGGCGGTCGAACTCAGCGGAAAAGTGGATGGTATAAGGCGACTGATTCCAGCCACCGATGAAATTGCCGTTGCCCTCGATGCGATTCGGCGCGATGACGCGCACCCAGCAATCAACCGGGCGTGGATTCTTGATAGCGTCTTTTCCAGTCTCCGGTTGGACCACGGAGCTGACATCAATCAAAACCTGGGACAACTTCGAGGCGGGATAGGTGTAGCGATGCATGGCGCCGAGCCGCGTCGCCGTCAATTCTGCTTTTACGTTGGAGCGTGTGAGCCGGACGGTGTAATAGCCGGGCGAGGCCGCTTCTTCGGTTTTGGGCGAACTGAGATTGTTGACGCGCAAATTGCCAACCAGGGGCGTCGTGAGAAAGTTTCCATACTTACTGGCGCCGCCCGTACCGCTAACGTGTGTCTGGCTGAAGCCAAGAATGTTTTCGTAAGGATTGTAGCCTGCTGTATTCGGGTTTACCGTGTCAGGGCTAACGTGCACAAAGCCAAAAGGGATTTGTGCTCCCGGCACAATGTTGCCGCCATTTTCCGTGCCGACGAAGGGATCGGCGTAAGCAATCAAAGCCTGGGGACGATTCATCGTCTGAGGAAACGCAGGCCCAATCTGACCGAGCATGAGCCACGTGGCGAGCAAGGCGCGCGTGATCATTTGTAAACGCGACGAAAGACGGTTCTTCATTGTCGTTACGGTTCTAGCCTAAATCGAAACCCATGAGATTAGGACACATCAGGAATTGATCCACGAAATCACACGAAGCCACACCAATCAAAGAACACGAATGAGCTCGGGCGGTTCGTGTCGTTTCGTGTGCGTTAGTGGATCGTTCTTTCCTGGTTGCTGTCCTAATACTTCAAGGACTGATTGGACGGTTTCGCCCGCGCCCGCGGTGTTAAGATGTGCTGCACCCGACTTCGAACTGACGCATGAGACAACATCATCGTAGAGGTGTGAAAGATTAAATCCCGATCACGTTTCGGAGATATTGCCGACTGCGGAGGGCGCTCTCGAAGGGCTTCACATCTGCCCTGCGGGCGTCCACGTCTTGCTCGACGATGGCCCATTCTGAGTAGCCGCCATCAGTCATATTGTGAATGACTTTATTAAGATCAACTGCGCCGGCACCGAGTTCGCAGAATACACCGCGCCGTACCGCTTCAAGAAAGTCGACCCCATCTCGACGAGCGGATTCCAAGATCGGAAGTTGCACATCCTTCAGATGAAGATGCCGAATGCGCGCGCCGTACAAACGCACCGCTTCCACAGGGTCGCCGCCGCCGAAGAAGTAATGACCCGTGTCCAGGCAAAGACCTAGCAAGTCAGCATCGGTACTGTCGCACAGGCGCGCGATCTCTTTCGGTGTTTCGACGAACGTGCCGGCATGGTGATGGAACACCGCCGAGAGCCCCAATTCACGACAGGCCTCGGCGGTGCTCGTGAGGATCTGCGCCGCGCCCTCCCATTGCGAATCACTCATTCCGTCACGAGATTCGTCAACGCGCCCAGACACGGCCATGCGTGCCTTGCTCATCTCATCAGCCAGCACGATCAACCGCGCGCCGGTCTGAGCCAGCAAGCGAGCGACCTTCATTGCTTCCCGATAGCCAACATCATGGCGGTCCGGATGAGCCAGTGGAATGGGCACAAAACTGGCCACCAGTTGCAACCCCCGGGATGATAGTTCGGACTTTAATTGGTTCGGTTCGGTCGGAAAATATCCAAAAGG
Source organism: Pyrinomonadaceae bacterium (assembly GCA_013811945.1). Lineage (GTDB taxonomy): Bacteria > Acidobacteriota > Blastocatellia > Pyrinomonadales > Pyrinomonadaceae > PSRF01. Next base: position 1,809 of record JACCUI010000010.1, read on the forward strand.
TCCGAGTTCCGTGCCCGCATAACCCGCTTCAGTTATCTCATCCAGCACTTTTCCGAAAGGTATTTGGCCGCCCCAACCGGCAACCTCCATAACTCCCCAGCTCACGGGGGCATTTCCGACCTTTAGATTCATCTGAGTTCCCCTGTCATACTCCAGCGTTTTTCACTTCACCGCTCGGGTCGCCACCCGTCAGAGAGCATTGCTTTCCCATCACTACTGCACCAACGAATGAAGTCTGTACCACCTCGGGGGTGGGTCCATCCGTCCGCGATCACGCATCGATTAACCCACCGCTACCGAGACTGTGTGAAAACGTGCGGTTCAGGCCAAAGAGGCCACTCCAAGGAGCCGTCTCTTTTTCTAAACGGGTCGTTTGAGTTTTCACACAGTCTCTACCGCGAGGTGGTACTGACCTCATCCGTGGGACAGTGCCGTTTTCCGATGACTCAAATCAAAAAAAACCCTCGCCCTGTATTTTCACGGGACGGTTCTCCTTGAATGACAACGTGGCAGCGACGCTTGCCTGTAAGGCGGCCACACCGTCCGCGCATGTAACGGCTGGCGGCTTGCCTTGCAAGATGTTATTCACGAAATCCTGGAGTTGCGTGATGTAAGCTTGTTCGAAGCGCTCCGTAAAGTAAGGCACGGTGTCATGGGTGATGCCGTCTTTGGTCATGACCAGAATTGGTGTTTCGCGTAGATACCCGATCTTGAGGGTGCCCTCTGTGCCGAGGATTTCGGTACGGATGTCGTAGCCGTAAACGCCGTTCCGACTTAGATCAATCGCGCCCAGCGCGCCGCTCGTGAAATAGAGGCTCGTGACAGCGTTATCAATGTCGCCGATCTCTTTCATCTCCGGGTAGGCCAGCGTTCCGCCGATGCTGTAAAGGCTCGCAATTTCGCCCATGAACCAACGCGCAAGATCGAGATCATGGATGCCGCAGTCTACGAACAGCCCGCCGCTGTGTGCCGGGTCAAGGTATTCGAGACTCGGCCGGTAGGGGTCGCGCGAGGATGATTTGAAGACGACGGGCGTTCCGATCCCACCCTCTTCAATCTTGCGCCTGGCCGCCACATACCCTTTATCAAACCGCCTCATAAAACCCATCTGGAAGAAGACGCCAGTCTGCTCAATCACGCTGAGCATCTCGTGCGCCGCGTCCAGCGAGATGGATAAAGGTTTCTCACAAAAGATTGCTTTGCCATGTTTTGCTGCCTCAAGCACCATTTCCTTGTGCGTGCTTGTGGGGCTGACAACGACCACGCCCTCGACCTCAGCATCAGCGATTAAATCTTGATAGTGGCGATATTGTTTGGAGACGCCTAAGTCTGCGGCCAGCGTTGCGACAGCCGATTCGTTGACGTCGGACAGAGCCACCAGGGTTGATCCGGGAATACGGCCCGTAAAGTACCTGGCATACGCGCTGCCCAGTCGGCCCAATCCAATCACGCCAATGCCTAGCTTCTTACTCATCTGTTCTTAGCTCCCGATGATGTCTGTACTCTTAGCTCCATAGGAGTTCTACGTCGGTAGCGGCGACGAACGCTAACTTGCAGGTCAGGAAGGGGCAAAGCGCAGCGCGCCCCCGCTCAAGCTGCGAATTTGGCGAGCTTGATTTGTCTCTTCAAAGTTGAGTAACTGCAAATCTTGAGCGGGGCGCGCTGCGCTTTGCCCCTTCCCAACCTGCAAATTACTGTAGACCCTTTTGGGTTTCATTTGTTCGTGTTCGCCGAAGCGGAGTCTTTCGTAACCAACCTGATCGGGACAACAACCTCTTCCTTGATCTGCTCACCCTTTATCAAACGGTAAGCGTTCTCGACTGCCATCGCGCCCATCGTGGCGGGAGACTGCGCGACGGTGGCGTCCATGGTGCCGGTCAGCACGGCCTGGCGTGCTTCGTCCGAAGCGTCGAAGCCGACGACGGTGATCTGCCCGGTCTTTTTGGCGGCGGCAATTGCTTCGACGGCGCCCAAGGCCATCAAATCGCTACAAGCAAACACGGCTTGCACCTCAGGGTGAGACTGAAGGATATTCTGGAAGACGTTGAAGCCCTGGTCCCTTTCCCAGTTTGCGGTCTGGGAGGCGACGATCTCGATTCCCGGCGTCGCTTTGAGGGCGTCGCGGAAGCCCCTTAACCTGGAATCGCCAGTCTCATGACCCGGGATGCCTTCCAGTACCGCGACCTTGCCTTTGCCGCCCAGTTTTTTCGCGATGAATTCGCCGGCGAGCTTGCCGCCTTCATAGTTGTCCGAGCCGATGAAACTGGCGATCTTTCCCTTCGATTCCCCTAATGCTTTGGCGTCCACGCGCGTATCTACGATAACCACGGGAATGCCAGCGCGGTTGGCCTTATCAATAGCAGCGACAATCTCCCTGGAGCCGCTCGGCGTGACGCATAGAGCCGCGACTTTGGCTTGGATCAGGTTCTCAATAATCTGCATCTGCTTTTCGACATCAACTTCGCGCTCTGCCGCTTGCACAACGAGATTAACCCCTAACTTCCTGGCCTCCTCTTCGGCTCCTTTTTGCATGTCGATAAAGAAAGGGTTGTTTGCGGTTTTCATCACAAAAGCTATTCTGGGAGCGCCGCCAGCCTGGTCGCTACCGCGCTGACAACTCAGGAAAATGATTGACAGCATTCCCAAGAGAATAAAGATCAGACCCTTCTTCATAGACGTTTCTCCTTCCTCGACTTTAATTACGCTGAAAGCGTTGGCTAATTGAAGCCCAGGGTTGCTTCAACCCTGGGACTTCCATTCCCTCAATAACATATAAACTCTGAAAGAGTTCGCGAGTCGGCTATTGCGCGATTTAGCCAACACCTTCGACGTTACTATACTCTGCATGTGTGTAACCCAGGGTTGAAGCAACCCTGGGCTTCAACTAGCTAACGCTTTCAGCGTTACTGTACTGAGTTTTGACGCAGTCTTCAGGAGTTCACCTTTCACGTGCTACTTCCCTCGCCTCTTTAATGCCATATCAATCAGCACGGCGACTATGATGACCGAGCCGATTACGATCTGTTGAATAAAAGAGGAGACGCCTAAGAGGTTGAGGCCGTTCCTCAGCACTGCCATGATCAGCGCGCCGATCAAAGTCCCCATGACTGTCCCTTCGCCGCCGAGCAAACTGGTGCCGCCGATGACAGTGGCCGCAATAGCGTCTAACTCATAATTCATCCCGGCAATGGGTTGCGCCGAATTCAAGCGCGCTGTCAACAAAATGGCCGCCAGCCCGCCGAGCATCCCGGCAAGGCCATACACCATCGTTTTGTATAATTTGACATTGATCCCGGACAGCAACGCGGCCTCTTCATTGCCGCCGATGGCATAGGTGTAGCGGCCCAGCTTGGTGCGCTTGAGAACGAAATGGGCGACTGCATAGACGGCGATCATGATGATCACAGGGGTCGGGACGTGAAGTACCTCGCCGGTGGCGAGTGAGCGGAAACCTTCTGAGAAGCCTGAGACCGGTCTCCCTTCGGTGAACATCAGGGCCGTGCCCCGAGCCACGCTCATCATGCCCAGCGTGGCGATGAAAGGGGGGAGACGTCCAATTGTGATCAGCAGACCGTTTACCAGTCCGCAGAGCAGGCCTATCCCCAGGCCGACCAGCAAAGCCACAGGAAGCGGCACGCCCTGGTGAAGGGCACTCGCCATAACCACCCCGGCAAAAGCGAGCACCGAGCCAACTGACAAATCAATACCTGCGGTAATTATGACGAAAGTCATGCCGACCGCGACAATGGCGATGATGGTCGCCTGCTCAGCGACATTCAGAAGATTCGAGACGGTTAAGAAGTGGGGCGTCAAAGCCCATAGCACTAGACTCAAGCCCAACAGGCCCGCCAAGGTGCTGAGCTGTCGTCCATAATGTGAGAAAAAATTCTGTCGCAGTGCTATTCCCCTAAGGCACATTGTAAGATTCTTTCCTGGGTCGCCTCCTCAGCGGAGAACTCACCCGCGATTCGGCCCCCCCGCATAACCAGGACGCGGTCGCTCATGCCCAACACTTCGAGCAACTCAGATGAGATCATGATGATGGCGACGCCGGTAGCCGTGAGTCGGTTCATTAACTGATAGATTTCGGCTTTCGCGCCCACGTCCACGCCGCGCGTCGGCTCGTCGAAGATAAACACCTCGGCCTCTGAACAGAGCCACTTGCTCAAGACCACCTTCTGTTGATTGCCACCACTTAAAAACACGACCTTCTGATCGAGGCTGGGCGTTCTGATACGCAGCTCCTCGACATACCGACTGGCTGCCTGCTGTTCCTCGTTGGTATTCATGACGCCCCAACTCGAAAACTTGTCCACACTCGAAAGGCAAAGGTTCTCTTTGACGGACAACGGCAAGACCAAACCTTGTGACTTTCTATCTTCGGTGAGAAACCCAATCCCGAAATTGATCGCTGCCCGCGGCGAGCCGATTCGTTGCGGGCCGCCGTTTATGTAGATAGTTCCCGAAGTAATCTTATCGAGACCGAAAATTGCGCGCGCCAGTTCCGTCCGGCCAGCGCCCAGGAGGCCGGCGATGCCCAGAACCTCTCCCTTGTGAAGTGTGAAGCTAATATCTTTCAAACCGCCCTTAGTGCTTAACCCTTCGACCCGCACAACCTCTGGGCCTCTCATGGCTCTCTCTTTCGGGAACAGGTCCGTCAATTCACGATTGACCATCAGGCGGATCAGTTCGGACTTGCTCATCCCGCGCACGTCGTAGGTGCCGACTGAACACCCGTCCCGCAAGACGGTGACACGGTCACCGATTTCAAACAGTTCCTCCATGCGGTGCGATATGTAAACGATTGCTACGCCTTTGTCTTTGAGCGTGCGGATGGTAGCGAAGAGTTCTTTGATCTCGTGCTCAGTGAGGGCGGCAGTCGGCTCGTCCATGATCAGGATTCTGGCGTCCAGTGAGAGCGCCTTGGCCACCTCGACCATCTGCTGTTCAGCCACTCTCAGCTCTTTGACTAACTTGCGAGGGTTGAGGGTTAGACCCAAGTTGCTCAGGGCGCGGGTCGCCTCTTGAAAGATGGCGCGCTGATCAATCACTCCCGGCAGGTGGGAAGGCTCCCGCCCGAGAAAGATATTTTCCCCAACCGATAAATGGGGGATGAGATTGAATTCTTGATAGATGGTACTGATGCCTAGTGTTTGCGCGTGCTTGGGATTTTTAATCTCCATTTCCGCGCCGTCGAGAATGATTTCGCCGGCGCTCTTCTGGTAGGCCCCGCTCAGGATTTTCATGAGCGTCGATTTGCCCGCGCCGTTCTCGCCGAGGAGGATATGAACCTCGCCCCGCCGCAACTCGAAATCAACGTCGTCCAACGCCACGACGCCGGGGAACGTCTTCCTGATGTGCCGCATTTCCAGAACAGAAGCATCTGCCATCTATATCAGTCCTGACAAGATTGAGACGAAGGGGGAAAGACACGATCCACGAAGTCACACGAAACCACACAAAACAGCACTAACCTTTCGTGGTTTTTCCTTCGTGTCATTTCGTGTGTTTTTGTGGATATCTTTTCTGTGCCCCCATTCACATAAGTCTCGATATAGCCCGACCCTTTCCCGCGCTATTAAATTCGCGTGCTACCACCGCCGCGCGCAGATTAAAACTTACGCGACCACTCTTGTGGCCATCGTTCGATCACGACTTTCTTCTCGGTGTAGAACTCGACGGCGTCGCGTCCCTGGCTATGCATAACTCCCAGGAAGCTGTCCTTCCAACCGCTGAAGGGGAAGTAGGCCATCGGTGCAGCCACGCCGATGTTGATGCCCACATTGCCCGCCTCTACCTGGTAGCGGAATTTGCGCGCCGCTGCCCCGCTGGTGGTGAAGATCGAAGCCGCATTGCCGTAGAGACTCTGGGACAGGATATCGAGCGCTTCGTCCACTGTCTCGGCGTGGACGAGGCTGAGCACAGGCCCGAAGATTTCGGTCTTCGACAGCTCACCGCCTGCCGGGACGTTTTCAAGCACCGTTGGCTTTATGAAATTTCCTTGCCCGTAATTCGGAATCTTTGCGCCACGACCGTCCAGTAGCACGGAGGCCCCTTCAACCTTTCCTCTGGCAATCAACCCCTCAATGCGTGTTTTACTCGCGCGGGTGATGACCGGCCCCATCTGGCTGGATTCTTCAAGGCCGGAGCCTACTGTGATCGAGTCAGCACTCGCCGCAATCGCATCCCTGAATGTGTGCTTTGCTTCGCCGACCGTGATCGCCACGGATACGGCCAGACAGCGCTGTCCGGCGCAGCCGAAGGCGCTATCGGTGACAATCTGCGTCGTCGTTTCCATGTCGGCGTCTGGAAGGACAACCACATGGTTCTTGGCTCCCCCCTGACACTGTACTCGCTTGCCGTTGGCCGAGCCGCGCGAGTAGATATACTTCGCGACCGGAGTTGAGCCAACAAAACTGATCGCTCGCACTCTCGGGTGATCGAGCAGCACGTCAACCACAGTCTTCGCGCCGTTAACCAGACTCATAACGCCGGGCGGCAATCCTAGCTGCTCAATTAACTCGAACAAACGATGCATCGACAGCGGTACTTTTTCCGAGGGCTTGACGATGAAGGCGTTGCCACAGGCTATACCGTAGGGGATGAACCAGAACGGCACCATGATAGGGAAGTTGAACGGCGTGATGGCGGCCACGACGCCCAAAGGCTGGCGAATCATCATCTCATCAATGCCTCTGGCGACATCTTCGAGGTTGTAGCCTTGCATTAATGTGGGAATGCCGCAGGCCACCTCGACGTTCTCAATCGCCCGCCGCAGCTCTGCTCGCGCTTCCGCAAGCGTCTTGCCGTTCTCCATGGTGATGACCCTGGCCAAATCCTCCAAGTGATCTTCAAAGAGCTGCTTTAGCTTAAAGAGATATTGAATGCGTTCTTCCGGCGGCGTGCGACGCCATTCGGGGAAAGCGGCGGCAGCCGATTCGATAGCCGCTACCACGTCGGCCTCTCCGTCGAGCGCCACTTGTGCCAGCGTTTCGCCGGTTGCTGGATTGATCACGTCCGCAAACTGTGCGGCCGTAGAATTCTGCCACTGACCGTTGATGTAATTAGGCAAGCGACCATTCTTCGACATAACCCGTCCCTCCCTAAATCTAAATAGATTTACGATAGAAAACTGCTTGACGACTAGTGCCACTAAATCAGAACGCACAAGATTGGGACACAAGAAAGAAATGATCCACGAACACGCACGAAACAGCACGAAACAAGACTACGAATTTCGTGTGTTTCTCTTCGTGTCGTTTCGTGTGATTTCGTGGATCAGGTTTTTCCATCCGTCCCAATCTCCTAGGTTTCGATTTAGAGAAAGTTTCGCTCTCGCTTCACCGCCTCGTCGTAAGCTTCGCGGGCCCGCTTCACCGATTCGAGTTCCGAGAGCTCTGCCACGGGCACGTCCCACCACGACTCGTAACCAGGCACGCGCACCTCTTTATCGACTTCGATCACAATAACGGTCGTGCGCTCCTGCTGGTGAGCTTCCTTCAGCGCCCCCTGTAGATCGTCGCGTGTCGTGGCGCGAATCACGTGCGTTCCCAGGCTGGCGGCATTGGCGGCGAAGTCAACTTCCAACCGCGCACCATCCAGCTGGCCGCTCTCGGCACGCCGTGTTCTATAATCGGTGCCAAAACCGCCCGAACCAAGCGCTTGCGACAGCCCGCCGATGCTGCTGAAGCCGTAATTATTGAGCAGGACAATTGTCAACTTGTACCCCTCCTGAATCGAGGTCACGATCTCAGAGGACATCATGAGGTAAGAGCCGTCGCCCACCATCACATACACCTCGCGGGCGGGGTCAGCCATTTTCACGCCAAGTCCGCCGGCGATCTCATATCCCATGCAGGAATTGCCGTATTCGAGGTGATAGCCTTTAGGGTCGTGCGTGCGCCAGAGTTTGTGTAGGTCTCCCGGCAGACTGCCCGCGGCGCAGACCACCACGTCTTCCGGCTGGGAAAAACTGTTGACGATGCCGATGACTTCGCTCTGGCTGATCGGCGGCCCTTGCCGTCGGTTAAATAAGCGTTCGACCTCTGCCTTCCACTGTTCCTTGAAGGAGCTGATGCGGGCAGCGTACTCACCGCCGACCGCGTAACCTTCAAGCGCCTCTCGCAGTTCATCGAGCGTGACGCGCGCATCGGCTACGAGCGGCAGGGCGCCATGTTTGTGGGCGTCCAATTCAGCGACGTTGATGTTGATGAAGCGCACCCCGGGATGCTGAAACGCGGTTTTTGAGGCGGTAGTAAAATCGCTGAGACGCGTGCCCACGGCAATTACCAGATCGGCCTCGCGCGCGAGGACGTTAGACCCCGACGTGCCGGTCACGCCGACGGCTTCAAGGTTTTGCGGGTGGTTCCAACGAAGCGTGCCCTTGCCCGCCATTGTCTCTCCTACCGGGATGCCCGATTGCTCGACCAGGCGCGCCAATGCTTCGCCAGCTTCGCTGTAGATAACGCCGCCGCCCGCGATGATGAAAGGCTTCTGCGCCGCGCGAATCCATTCAACGGCCCGCGCAAGGAGCGTGCGGTCAGCCAGCGGGCGGGGAATGTGCCAAACGCGCAGCTCGAAAAGTTCTGCCGGGTAATCCCACGCTTCTGCCTGCACATCCTGCGGGAGCGCCAATGTTACTGCGCCCGTGTCCGCAGGGGACGTTAGCACGCGCATCGCCTGCATCAAGGCGAAAGGCAGTTGGTCTGCGCGGTTGATGCGATCCCAGTAACGCGAGACGGGTTTGAAAGCGTCGTTGACCGAAATGTCCTGAGTGGATCCCGACTCTAGCTGTTGCAGCACAGGGGCCACGTTTCGGCGAGCGAAGATGTCGCCAGGCAGCAGCAGCACGGGGAGACGATTGATCGTCGCTGTCGCTGCGCCGGTAATCATGTTCGTCGCCCCCGGCCCTATTGAAGACGTGCAAGCAAATGCGCGAAGCCTGTTGCTCATCTTTGCGTAAGCTGTGGCCGAGTGGACCATCGCCTGCTCATTCCGGGCCAGGTAGTAGCGAAAGTCTGGTGTTTGCTGCAACGCTTGACCCACGCCCGCCACGTTGCCGTGTCCGAAGATGCCCCAGACACCGGCAAAGAACGGAAACTGTTTCTCGTCGCGCTCGACATGCTGGTTCTTCAGAAAGGTGATGAGCGCTTGGGCTGTGGTTAATCTTTCAGTTTTCATTGAAGACCAGCCGGCTTGGATGGGTCATGCGATGGCTGAGCATGTCCCTACCGATAAGCAACTACCGCGATGTCTATCAAGGCTAAATCGAACTTATGAGATTGGAACAGAGAAAAACATTAGCCACGAAATCACACGAAACCAGACACACGAATTGGTGGTGGTCTTTCGTGTCATTTCGTGTGCTTTCGTGGAGCATCTTTTTTCCGGTAGTGTCCTAAAGTTGTTGCCTGTTTTTAGGGCGTTAGTCAAGAGGCGTTTGAAGATGTAAGCATAGTCGGTTACCAAGACTAACTAACACAACTCTAGGACACTACCTTCTTCCGTTGGTGTCCCAATCCGTTAAGGATTGATTGAGACTGAAAGACGGTCGAAGTAGCCGGCCATCTCATTAATGTCGCGCCCGCGCCAAGACTCCTGCGCGGCCAAAGCTTCCTCGACTGTCGAGTTTTGGTGAATGATTAGGCCCGCAGCCTGCGCTACAACCAGCGGGTCCTCCTGGCCAGGGTAAAGAACGTTACGTCCAACGAGAGCGCCACGCACGTTCGATCCCGCCGAAAGTCCAGCCGCGATTTCTCGTAACAGGGGCGTCGCGTCGCCGACCGACTCGCCTCCGAGCAGCAGGATCGGTAGCGTCGTGGCCCGGGCTACGACTTCATAGTTTTCGCAATAAGGCAATTTCAGCCATAGGCAGCGGCTACTGTCACCTAATGCTGAAGCCACACCAACGATCCTCGCCAAAGCATCGGCAGTTTTTACCACCTTGAAGTTGTTATTGTCTTTGACCACGGGTAATGGCTCAAGAAATGTCGGCAGCCCCACCGCGTTCATTTCCGTGATCGCGCGAGAGGAGTCGAGCATGGTGTTGAGCGAACCCGCCTCTTCATCGCAGATGCGTAGTAAGAGCTTCGCCGCGTCTAACCCCATGGCGGCACAGGTCTCGGGCGACGCGCCAGTTCTTGGATCATCCATTTCCCAGCCAGTCCCCGCCAGTCCGCCACGATTGAGGCTGGCAATTAGCAGCCGGTCATCCAGTAGTGCAGGACCACCGGCTTCAAGGATCAGATGGTGAAGGATCAATAAGTCTTCGAGAACATCCATTGTCGCCATCACACCATCGACGACATCGCTTTGCAGCACACGCACAATCCGCGCGAGGTAGCCATGACGATCGGCCATCCTCAGCGGGTTATCACCGACCTTCGTTACACGGCGTGCGGGATGATCAGCCGCCAGGATGTTGAGTTTTCCGTCAAGTGTGAGATTGCTACGTCGCTTCCGCGCCCTGGCCGCGCGCACGGAGCACTCGGGATCTGTCACCCGCACTGCGGTTATCTTCGCTAGTGCAGAAGCCGGCAGAAATTCTCTGTCGAGAAAAGGCTGCACCTAAAATCCTCCTCGTTCTTCTATGAAGGTGAGGGCTTCTTGTTCATAGGGCATGAAATTGGCGCAGCCATGACGGGTGACCACTATAGCGCCACAAGCATTACCCATGCGCGCCGACCGGTGCCAATCCCAACCCTTGAGATAGCCGTAAAGAAAGCCGCTCGCGAAGGCGTCACCCGCTCCAAGCACGTTGTAGACCTCGACCGGAAACGTCGCGGCCTCGATCTTTTCGCCGCTCTCTAAGTAAACGGTGGTTCCGTCTCCGCCGCGCTTAAGCACGAGGGCTTCGGGGCCCGCAGTGAGAATCGTCTCCACCGCTTTCAACAGGTCACCACTTACTTGCGCTCCAGAGACTTGCGAATGTTCGACCGTAACAGATACGTCTTCCTGGAGCGCGCCGGCCTTCACCTCGTCTGCTGTACCCAACACCACATCAGTCAAGCGCACGACCGAACGGATGGTCACGCCGAAGGCCCGTGCGTCGTGCCACTGATCGGGACGAAAATCAAGATCGAGGACGACCTTTGTGCCTGAGGCCCGAGCGCGCTCGGCGGCAAAGATGGTGGCGCTGCGACTCGGCTCCCGGCTCAGCCCCGTGCCGGATATCAACAGCAGGTGGCTTTCGGCAATCGGCGCCGCCAACACATCTTCTATAGTCAGTTCGATATCGGCGCAATTGTCACGATAGTAGACCAGGGGAAATTTATCCGGCGGCTCGATGCCCAGAATGACCGCGCTTGTACGCCGGCCAGTTTTGCGCGGAATGAAGTTGTTGACGACACCTTCTTGCGCGAGGAAGTGGAGCACAAAGTCCCCGACCGGGTCCTCTCCAACCGCTGTCAGCAGCACCGAGCGCAGCCCCAACCGGCGGGTGCCGACGCTGATGTTAGCCGGGCAACCGCCGACGTAAGCGGCGAAATTCTTGATCTCGTGAAAAGGCGCTCCGATGTCATTCGCGTATAGGTCAATAGAACTCCGCCCCATCAACAGAATGTCGAAGTTTCGATCCGTCATCATTTCCCCTTAACGCCTGTCACGAGCGGCACGCGCGGGTCCTGCTCGGTCCAGGATTGCCGCACCCAGGCGTAGGCGGGATCGTCCGAAGCGGCCATGGAACGCGCGCTGCCGGCAAGCGCATTGAGGTAATAGACGTTGTAGCCATGTGCCGCCACCACCGGGTGATAGCCTTCGGGGATCAGCACCAGCTCACCATCGCGCACGGTGAGCGTCTGGTCGATGCGTCCGTCCGGCGTATAGACTCTTTGAATAGCATATCCCTCGGGACGATCAATCTTGTAGTAATAAAACTCTTCGAGGTCCACCTCCTCAGGCGGACTATGCACATCATGCTTGTGTGGGGGATAGCTGGACCAATTTCCGCTCGGGGTATAGACCTCAACGAGCAATAGTCGTTGGGCGGGGAATTCCGGCGTCAGGATGTGATTGATTTGACGTGTAGCATTAGCACCACCCCGGACCTCCACCTCAACTTCGCCCGGTTTAATGAGCCGCGCCGGGAATTTTTCTTCAGCGCGCGAGAAACAGAGGGCGATTTCACAATCCGTTTCGGCGCCAACGGTGAACTCAGTACTAATCGGCAAGTAGAGCGCGGTAGGCAATCCATCGAAGACGTGCGCACGATTGCCAAAATCAAACCAGGAGCCAACTGTCGACTCCACGGAACAGCGTCCGCCTAAGACCACCAGCCCTAGTTCACACCCGCCCGTTTCACTCGAAAACTTCTCCCCGCGCAATATCTTCCGGATACGCATTGTTAAATATTCGAAGCCGGTAGACTCCGGTGTAGCGACCATCGTCTCTCCCGATGAACTAAAGGGGGGGACTGGTTTGATTAGTAAATTTTCCGTATAGTGCGGCATCATTGTTCCTCATGCGTCTCTTGGTTTTGGCTGGGCAGTTTACGCATCATAACCGAGTTTTGCCAATCTCAATCGGGAACTTCTTGGCCGCACGATTTCCTCGTGATACCCCGGAAAAACAAGGGCTTGAACTGTGATTGTAACTATGAGAACAACAAACATTCGTTTCTCGACACGATCCAAGTCAATCGTGCGCTCTGGAATCGTCACTCTTTCTATTGTTGCGTTGGTTACCAACTGTTCGGGGGTTGCATCGAAGGGACAGGTTCCAGAAGGTACGAGGAATCAAGGTGCTGCCTCCCTTCCTGCCATTCGCATTATGCCGCCGGACGGCTCGGCGTTTCTCGTCGAACAGCGGTTTGATATTCGTGCCGAAGCCCCCGCCGGCGTACGCGGTCCTCTTCACGTCTCACTCGACGGGCGCGACATCAGCGATTGGAATAACCGGAGCCATCTGACCGGTGGGCCAATCGTGCTCCGGCCGTCTCCAACGATAACCAATGCCTCAGCCTTTCTTTCACGCGACTGGTCCTTTCCGCGCGCCGGGCATCATACCCTGCGTGCGACTGCCGAGGGAGCCGCACCGCGCGAGGTGTCATTCGAAATTCACGCTTGGCAGGGCACCGGGCCGAAAGTGCGAAACGTTATCCTCCTCATCGGCGACGGTATGGGCGTCGCCCATCGCACCGCCGGACGGGTCGTCTCGCGCGGCTTGACCGAGGGAAAGTACCGGAATGGCATGCTGGAAATGGACCAGATGCAGGCGACGGGGCTGGTCACGACTTCGTCCCTGACCGCGATGGTCACAGATTCGGCACCCGGCGCCAGTTGCTACGCAACAGGTAACAAAGCCGCGAATCATCAGGAGGGTGTTTTTCCAGACAACACCGACAGTGAGACCTTAAACCGTACTGACCCGGAGAGCGACGCTTTCTTCGACAACCCGCAAGTCGAAAACATCAGCGAATATCTCCGCCGCGCGCGCGGCATGAATCTCGGCCTCGTTACAACTGCCGATGTGACCGACGCCACGCCTGCCGCGTTCGCCGTCCACACGTCAAACCGTAATGCGTCCACGCGTATCGCGGATGATTACTTTGACCGCCGCAACCAAACTGGACTCACTGTTTTAATGGGCGGTGGCAGGCAGTGGTTCGAGCCGAAGCGAAAACAGAAGGCAGGCGGGCGTCGCTCGACTCCGACGAATGGCAAGGTTGATCCGGCCCGCGACCTGGTGAAGGCATTCCAGAGCGCCGGATTCGCCTTTGCCGATTCCACCAAGTCTTTGCAAGCCATCAGCGCTTCACACCGGACACGGCTTCTCGGACTCTTCGCTCCTAGCACGATGCCGACGGCATTCGACAAATTGGGTCACGGTGCCGAGCGAGCGGATAATGTCCCGATGCTCGACGACATGGCGCGAGCGGCCATCAGCTCCCTTTCGTCATCTAGCCCGCGCGGCTTCTTTCTCATGATTGAGGGTGCTTCCATTGATAAGCAGGCGCACATGCAAGATGCCGACCGAGCGATCTGGGAGACAATTGAGTTTGACCGAGCTGTCGGCGTCGCGAAACGGTTTGCCGAACATACAAACGCTGACGAGAATCCCAACAATGACACGTTAGTGGTCGTCACCGCCGATCACGAGACCAGCGGCTTTTCATTAATCGGCGCGCGTAATCCTGATCCACGTATTCCACGGGGGAGTCGAGATGCAGCGCGGGCTTATCGCGGATTCACTGATTATAAGGATGGCAACGGTGACGGCTATCCAGATGAAGTCGACCCCCCAAACAAGCTCATCATTGGCTTCGGTGCGGGCACTGACCGCTACGAGGACTGGATCAGCAACAAGCGTCCGTTGCCCCCAACCATAATCAAGAACGGGCGCGTCGTCGCTAATCCACGTCGCGACGGTCCGGAGGACGCTGATCCTGCGTCCCGCAATGGCACGCTCCTTACAGGGCAGGTCGAGAACGGGGAGGTCGCATCGGTCGCTTCGGATCGGGAAGGAGAACCGATTATCAATGCGGTCCACACGTCAAGCGACATCCCGTTGACTGCTTCCGGTCCCGGTGCCATGCAGTTCGTCGGAGTACAGGATAATACATCGGTCTTCTTCAAGATGATGCGCTCGTTGGGAGGCTCGTATCAGCGAATTTACTATGACGGACCGAGAAGCACAACTACGCGTCATCGCCGCCGCGCAAAGAGTCTCTGACATACGCGTTTCTCCAGCGCAAGATGAGCGATTGTGCGACCAAACTATGACGCTGCCATACTATCCACTATGCAC
>JACCUI010000033.1 GCA_013811945.1 Pyrinomonadaceae bacterium
ATAGTGATGCTCCTTCGTCTGAGTTGATTGTTAGCAACGTCACTCTACAGACAAAAGATCCATCGCTGTGTCTTTTCTTTCTCTCGATTAGCTACTCCTTTCGGGAGTTTTGCAAGAGGCTCTAAAGTTAATGCTTTAGATTACGACCGAAAGCCGGTCTCTCGTACCAGTTCATTTTTAGTTCGTAACTTCAGAGTTCACCCGTTAGGTTGTTGCTAAGCGGTTCGGGCTCTGAACTGAGTGGAGCCGGTCTCTGGACATCAAACGAGTTGACGTGGCGTGTGGTAGAATCCGCTCGCTCATGGTCGAATTCTCCCGTTAGACAGTCTGACTCAACATTAAACCTCCCAGAAGGAGTACGAAATCCTTGCTTCGATCATTTTTGGCCCCACTGGTCTTTGGCTCGCTCTTGCTTGCGGGCATCTGGTCAGCTTTGACCGGGAGTCCGGGGGTTGCCACCCAGAACAATCAGAACAATCAAAATAATACCGCCGCCAGGAACCAGAATACTCGCAAGAGCGAAAAGACCGAGAAAATCGACCGGAATCAGAAGACCCTGACCGCGGAACAGGTTGCCGAGTTAACGGTGCTGGTCTATGGCTCGCGTCCCGTACTCGCGCAAATACGCCGCAACGGGGTGGAACGCGGTCGTATCACCCGTTTCATGACCGATGGAAAGATCGAAGAAGCCACCTATGAACGCCGCTTCATTAGAGGAGAGAGCACGGAGAAGGACAAGATTCGGCTAGATCAAAAAAAGTCCACCATGGAGTACTCGCTGATCTTCGGTGAAGGACGTCTGTGGGGTGTCATAAACGGCGCCGCTTTTACCCCCCGACAAGATGCGGCCGATGACTTCCTATCGCAGCATCGCCACAGCCTTGAGAGCTTGCTCCGCTACAAAGAGAATGGTGCCACGATTGACCTGAAGGGTAAGGAAAAACAGAAGGGCCTCGACCTTCACGTCCTGAATCTCACCGACAAGGATAAACGAACCACTCGCTACTACATCAGTGCCAGGACATTTCACGTTTTATGGCTCGAGTATGAAGAGCCGAATACCGGCGGTACGCCATTGAAATACTCGAAGAAGTTTTTTGATTACCGTTGGGCCCAAAGCACCCGGGTGCCTTACCGCACTGTTCTCCTGGAGGACGGTAAGCAAACTCAGGAGACACGAATTCTCACAGTCACCTTTGGTGTCAAGGTTGACGACTCGCTCTTCCAGAATCCGCAAGCTTGAGAGCAAAGGAACTGGCTGCGGATAAGACGATCTGCAAGGAGCCCTAATCGTTTTCTCGGCCTTTGGATTTCCTCGAGCCTCCCGGTCCACTTTCGCCCCCTCAGAGCACTGGTCGAATATCAGACTTACTGCATATCTTGTCATCCGCGATCCGCGGCTAGTCTTTTGAGAATACTCTGGGAAGTTCGTTTTCTTTCGGAACCTTCGCTGAATTCTGGCGTGTATAACCTGCGGGCGGTTGTTCGTAAGGGTTATAATCGGCATTCGGAGGCCGCTCATCTTTACCTGGTACCTGTCAGAACGGGGACCGGTAGCGACCTGGTCCTAACTGGGAGCACACAGCCCGGTCGCTTCAGGTGGTACCTGTCAGAACAGGGAGCGGTAGCGACCTGGTCCTAACAGGGAGAACCAAACCCGGTCGCTATCGCTCGCGGTTCTGACAGAGAAGTGAGAGCCTACCCACCCTGATGGAGACACTGAGTTCCATTGACGAGCTAAGGTTCCCTGTAGCTTTGCGGCAGGAAGTCATTACTAATTCGACCTCGGATCACTCATTGCTGGAAGCGACGCGTACGGGCGATGAAGATGCTTTTGCCGAGTTGGTTAGCCGTTATCGTAATCAGATCACGAGCTACATTTACCGCATGACGAATGACTACGATGGCGCAGTGGATCTCGCTCAGGAAACGTTTGTCAGAGTTTATCGAGCGGTCGATCGCTATCAGAGCAGTTATGCGTTTTCCACGTACATCTACCGGATTGCTACAAACCTGGCAATCAGTGAGTTGCGCAAACGTAAGCGCCGGCGGCTGGTCTCGCTGACCGGGTTTTTTCAGAATCACGATGGGAGTGAGAATTGTGAGCTCGACCCGGTTGACAATCGGCCGCTGCAAGATACCGAACTCGTCGCCACGGAAAGGCGAATTGCAGTGCAGCGAGCAATCAGCACTTTGCCGGAGAAGTATAGGGCGCCGTTAATTTTGAGAGATGTGGAAGGCCGGAGTTACGAAGAAATCTCCCGCATTTTGCAGACCTCCGAGGGAACCGTGAAGTCACGCATTAGCCGGGCGCGCGACTTTTTGCGCGAAAAGATGAGAGCTTATCTCTGAGATGGAGAGTGTTATGAGAGTAGTTAATTGCATAACTGTTTGTCGTGAAATTGAAGAAGCAGACCATGAGGAAAACCTAACTGCGTTGACGATGGGACACCTTGGGGACTGCGAACGATGTCAGAGGTTTTGCGATGAGCGCCGGAAACTGAGGCAACTGGTTGCCCGCCTGGAGACCGTGGCAGCTCCGCCTGATTTTGACTTACGTATTCGCTCACGGCTCGCGAATGAGAGAGTTGACGCCCGCGCAGGGTTCTTGTTTACCAATTTCACATTCGGTTTCCCTCCACTTGCTTTGGCGACCCTGGTTCTGGTGATCGGTGGAGTTTTCACGCTCAGGGCCTGGAATGCTTCGACCACCAACTCAATCGCTGTGCTGACCGAAACACCTCAAGCCACTGGGCCCAGCACCCAACGCGAACAACCGCCGTTAACTGAGCCCGAAGTGAGAGCGAATGCTGAGAATCTACTGTTGCCTATTGCCAAGGATGGTGCCGTCGAAGCAACCCGGCCAGCTCGACAACCAAAGAAGAGAGGTCCGCTCAGGAGTGGGGTCGCATTGTTGAGGAACGGCAGACGTCTTGCCACCAGGGAATTCAGCAGCACGCCAGCGCCTGTAGTTAAGCAAGAAGAAGCGGTGGCGAGTCTGGAATCTGCTCCCATCTTTTCGATCGAGACTTCGTCACAGCCGCTAAGACTCTCGCTTGATTATTCCGGCGGAGTATCGCGCACAATTTCAGTCCCCGCGCTGAGTTTTGGATCGGAGAGGGTGCTCGCGGGAGACGGTTTATCTTTGGTCAAGAATTCGCCGAAAGGTGCGTGGTAGTTGTCGTGCGGCTCGGGGCAATAGCGACTGTCAAGGAGGCGTCCGATAGGGGAACGAAATCGTTGGTGATCCGAAAATGGCAATAAGAAGTAACAGAAGAGTACGAACGTTGGTTTTTCTGGCTGGTGCGGCTATGTGCTGGCAGGTTCCGGGCTCCGCGCAGGTTTCCTCCTCTTCTGCATCGCCGCCTCCTGCTCCGGCAGCTCCCAAGGCCGGCCAGGCACGCACCGGGACGCCCTCTGGACCCGTGAGTGTAGAAAACCGACCGACTGCGCCCCAGGTAGTAACAATCCTGCACCGATTAAACGGACTCAAGATGTTTCGCTTGCTAGTTCGCTCAAACGAAGAGTTACGCGCCATAACCAGACTCGACGACGCTTTCAACATTACCGACGAGGTGCACACGAATATAATTGCGGGGTTAGCGCTTGACGACGGTCAAACGATTGCGGCGTGGTTACCAGACGCGGAGGCCGAGATGGGGCCGCCACCTCATCCTTTTGCGCCAGTTGCGCCAGTTGCTCCGATGGCTCCTCCTCCTCGCGGTCACACCCCGCGGGCAACAAGGATCGCGCCGGGAAGCCCACTGATTGCTGGAACTCCAAACTTTTTTGAGCGACCTGACTTAACCGTAATCGCGCGAGACGGCAAGCGGCTGATTGCCCGATACGTCGGACTGGACGGCGTCACCGGCCTTTCAATTCTCAAGCTCAGCGACAAGAGATTGTCTAGTGCTAATGACGCAAGAGGAGAGCTGGTTGCCATTGGCCAGCGCCTGCGTCTCTATGGTCCGGAGCCAGTACCTAAATCTGAATCACTTAACCGGGGCACCATCTATGCGCGAATGGGTGAGACCGAGGGGACGGTAGTGGGGCTCGCGCGATCGCCGTCAGGAGCCATCGCACGAGTGAGAATAAAATCGACTAAACTCTCCGCCGCCAACATCGGAGGTGTTGCCATCAGCGACGTCGGCCAAACAGTGGGAATTGTGGATGCGGTTGAAGACAGCGAAGCTAGCGTGTTACCAAGTGCGATGGTCCGAACTGCCGCCAAACGAGTCCTCGATCGCCAGGCTAGTGTGCCGAGGCCCTGGCTCGGTGTGCGGGGCGAGCCAGTGGGTTTGCTGGAACTCGACCAGATTGTGCTCACGGGGTGGGGGCGAGAAGGGGCCAGGTCTTTGGCCGAGGCTCGTCGTGGAATCATGCTGACTTCGGTGGAGCCCGGAAGTCCAGCGGCAGTGGCGGCTCTTCGACCTGGTGACGTGATATTGAGTGTCAACCAGGAAGATGTTCGCAGCGCTGATGACTTTTCGTGGTTATTGGAAGAGGTAGAACCCGGACGATCAGTTAATTTCACCGTCGCGCGACCCGGAAATTCTGCCCCCGAAGCGGTGGAGATCACACTAATCGAATCGCCCGATCCGCTGTTTGAATGGAGAATGCGGGAAAGTCCCGCAGCGAACCTGCTCACGCCAGGCGCTTCGCCTGCATTCCCACTCTTCAAATCATCGCCGCGATCCCTGATTGCTCAAGGCATTGAGACCATAGCCCTGAAGCCGCAAGTCGCGGCCCGTTTTGGAGCTAACGGAGGCCTACTCGTTATTTTCATCCAGCCATCAACTGCTGCTTTCAAAGCGGGACTCCGTTCGGGCGATCTCATCGAAGCAATCGACGGCAAGCGAATCTCGGCTACTTCAGAACCGGTCAGTCTTTTCACAAAACCTGTCGCAAGCTACTCATTTAGCGTGGTGCGCAACAAAGAAAGACTAGTCATCACCGTAGCGCCGCAAAAGTAAATTCGTCCATGTAGCGCGGGCATCGCGGGGGCCTTTCAACGCTGTAGTCTCCACCGAGCGAAGCTCTTCTAGGCAGTGCCAGAGAGATCGGTCGTTCTTGTACTGCTATGCCGATTGTCTGCTGACTCGTCGATAGCTAATGGTGGGGATGATTGGGAAGTTTTGGTCAAGACGTTTAGTCAGGTCAATGGCACATCGTGGAAGCCTCCGCAGCTACTCGTGCGTTTGTGCGTGCTTAGATCGATTCTGATACCAGAACTGAGTTCCAGCAGTTTTTAGACTAGTAATTTGAAAGGACGAACGCTCTTGAAAATACGCGTTCAGTTCGTCAATGGTTGGAAAGATCCATCTTCGCGGCCAAGTTCAAGTCAAAACTCAAGGTTGCGGCTCCAGCGCCAGAAATGACTGATCAGTTTGGATGGTATCAAAGCCCCGGTGTGACTTCCACGACTCCTAGCCACTCCACCTAATGGCTGGTGGCTTAATCGGAACGTGGCCGACGAACTATTCTCCAGTTATAATCGGTGCATGAGGATCGCCTTTAACGCGCTAGAAAAGCACGCTAGAGCACTTTTCCACAACGAAAAGGCCACGCTCGCTCGAGTCCTTATCGAAGAACGAGACAGGTCTGTTGACGCTGACGCCGAGCAACTTTGGATTGACGAGGAAAAGCGACGGCATGACGCGTTCTTGAAGAGCGAGCTTGGGACTCTTCCCGGCCACCAGGCATTGACAGGGCTCGGGAACGTCTTTAATGATTGGCTGCCAATTTCTCCTCCAGCTGAGGTTGAGTTGACGGACGAGTCTATATGACTGGTTAGGAAGGGAATTTACAAATGGCAAACGGTTCAAAGAAAACATCTCCTTCAAAGAAGCCGGTGAGCGCTCGGAAGAAATCAATTCGGTCGTCCTCTTCTAAAGAGACGAATGGCAAGCGAACCGTTGCACGCTCTAGCGTGAGCGGCAGATTTGTCGTTGCGCCAGAATCGGAAGGGTGGACAGTAAAACGCGTAGGCAGCGGTAGGCTGCGCGTGTTTGAGACTCAAGCCGATGCTATTGCGGCTGCCACTAAGACTGCACGCGATAGCAAGTCCGATGTCGTGATTCATCGTAAGGACGGAACTATTAGAGACAGAGTATCAACCTCGGTCGCTGATTCAGCCATGCTTAAGGTTTGGAGATCCACGCATCAGGCTAACTCAAGCGCGAAGAAGCGGTGACGTAGAGGCGATGCCAAGAGTCACTTACGATACAAACGTTTTCATCGACTACAATCCAGCTTACTTTCCTACCGGATTCCTCATGTCTGCAGTGGTGATCCAAGAACTTGCTGCTGGGGCGTTAGATAGTGCTCGCTTACGTGAACTAGAAAGGATTCGACGCAGCTATGAGAGAGATGAGAGACTTCTCATACCCAGTGGCGAGGATTGGTATTTAGCTGGGAAAGTCCTTAACTCTCTTTATCGCGGTTCAGGGGCCAGTCGGCGAGGGAGTAAAGTAAGAATCAGGAAAGAAGATCAGCAAAGAATCATCCGCGATGTTCTCATCGCGCGTTCTGCTCGACGTCTGAAAGTAAAAGTGATTACCAGCAATATTAGAGATTTTGACATGATTCGGCCTTATTGTTCAGTGAGTGTAGAGCATCCAGACGATTTCTACAGGTAGAGATTATAAAATGCTACGAGGCAAAGAAAACTTCTTGGTATCAGAATCTCTACTTTTTAAGCGGATTATTCAATGGCTTGAAACTAAGTGAGATTGACGAACTAGTGTCAGATATTAGCCTTGTTTTGGAGTCTGCGCGAGAAGAGTACGCAAATAAAAGGTTTGACACTCATTCGTTTCATGTTTCGGAATTGAACTCCCTTCTAACACGCTCGCAAGATGCCGGTCTTGTTTCGAAAATTGAGAAGATCAGGGACGCAGACTCTGAGGAAGTTATTCCGACCAGCTGGTCTTCGGCAAATCCACCGAAATCCCTACCGACGCGGCCAAGCGTCGCTTCAAAAATGCGTAAGCTTCGAGAAGTTATTAGTGTTTCTGACAAACTTCTAGCCACAGTGGTTCGAGTGACTGGGTACGACATCGATAAGAGATCGGGTACAGCAGCCGACAGACGGATCGGAACGAAGATATTCGGTCCGAACAAGGAGACGTTTCATCTTGATTCATATCTGGGTGGAGGCGCTTTCGGAAAAGTCTACAAAGCATCTGGTCTGACATCCGGAATAACTGTAGCAGTTAAGATGGCTCCAGAAGACAAACTCTCAGATCCTACGACTTTGGCCTTTAGGAGTGTACTCAACGAAACTCGGGCGGAAATGCTTAGGATCAACCATGAGAATGTCGTTCGCGTGCTTTATGCAGATTCGGCGACAGACCCAAAGATAGGTCCCTACATAATTATGGAGTATGTTGACGGGGCCAATCTGCAGAAGCTACTCGATGAGCGAAAGCTTAATTCGAAATGATCAGCCTCGGTTCAATAGTGCGCGTTTGCAAAGCCATGTGTAAGGCGGCGAGCGCCAGTTGCGTGTCGATATTGCGCGAGAGCGCCCAGCCGATGCAGCGGCGACTGTAAGGTCCAGGATCACGGCGAGATAGACGAACTCGCGGCGCAGCCGGATGTAAGTTATGTCGGCCACCCAGAGTTGATTGATGTTAGAAGGCACCAACCCGCGTGCCAGGTTGGGATAGACCGTGAGCGCGTGATTGGAGTCGGTCGTGCGCACGAAAGCCTGCCGCCGCAGACATAGCAGATTGTCTTCGCGCAGCAGGCGCAAAACGCGCTTATGATTGGCTTTCACGCCGCGCCGCTGTAGCTCTTTAGTGATCGGCCGATAACCGTAGGAGCGCATCTCCAAAGCGATGCTCTGAATCTGCCCGCGCAGTTCGACATCGCTGTTGGTTGACGAAGCCGAACTGGGCGCATGCAAATGGCGAAAGATCGTCGAGCGCGAGAGCCCGACCGCCTCGCCGAGCGATCTAATGGCTCGCTCGGCAGTCGGTCTCTCTT
>JACCUI010000037.1 GCA_013811945.1 Pyrinomonadaceae bacterium
TCGCACAGCGGCCGGAAAGTTTCAGGCTGTGGTTTCTCTTTTGCGCGAAAGAGGCGTGGCTGCAGCCGAACGAACAGGCTTGGCCCAATATAAATAAACTATCTTTCATAGAAAACTGTGAGAAAAAATATCTAGAGCTGATAGATGATAGACCCACATGAAGCCATCCCATTAGGCGCATTTGTCGGGTGCTGACGTTGTGGGCTTCTGCTCGGGTATCTTTCGAGGAGCAATGGTTTCTTGTGTAAGAATCTATATCTTTCTGACTTGGCGCGTTTTGACGCATCCCCCGCTCCTCGAGCGGCAAATTCCGGGCCGTCATCTGTATCCTATAAACGCTCCGCCGCAAAAGAATAACGGTGCAAATTGTAGACGATTTAGGGAAAGGTAATTAGGTTTGTAATGTTGAAGACAGCTTTCATCGGTAACGAAAATTTCTTCGATCACATGATTTGTGAATGGCTGAGTGAACATACAGACCTTTCATTAATCGTCTGGACCAATAAGCTTTCATGGGCAGGCGGCACAGGAATTGAGCGAAAAAAGAAAGTCCTTAAAAGATTCATTAATAGGGCTCGGCGAAGGGGAAGTCTGAGAACCTTAAATGAGCTTCTTTATTATGTTATATACCGAAATTTTTTGCAGCGGAAGGAAGTCTCTCAGGTTCTTCGTGCTGTCAATTCAACTGAACGCCACCCGCAAAGGCCATTAGCTGAAATCGAACAGGTGAGGCCCAGCAATATAAAATCAAGCGAGTTACAACACCTGATTGAATCTTTAGAACTGGATGCAATCTTTGCCGTGTGTATTGATGTTTATCTTCCCGAGAAAATAATTAATGCGCCCAAGCACGGCGCGTTTCTTTGGCATGAAGGAATCACGCCCGAATATCGAGGTGTTTACTCTCCTTTCTGGGCGCTCGCGAAGAAAGACTATGACAACTTGGGATACACTCTTCTGAAAATGAACTCGAAACTCGACGCGGGCGAAGTCTTTGTCCAAGGGAAAGTAGAAAACGTCGATCTGAAAAAAGATTGGCACAGCTACATCGGGCACAAAGCGATCATTGACAGTTTGCCGCAAGTCAAACAGTTCCTCGTTCAACTGGAGCGCAATCAACATCAACCCCTAAGCCGAGAGAACGCGATTGACGGGTATTATTCATATCCGACGACGTCTGCGCTGCTGAAAATTGTTGTTAGTAGATTATTTGGGAATCAAATTAGCCCTACATTCAATCATAGTAGCGAGCACTCTGGGCAGCGACAGTATCCTGATTCCAGCACCGACCCTTCATGATTTGCTTGCTCTACCAGCGTAAGCGGAAGCGCGAAAGGCGGTCGGGCTCGCCGTCGGATAATTTCCGTTGATGGTCACAAGGCTGCCAGCGGTTAGAAGAAGCAATCGGGATGATACGAATTTCGACGAGTATACCGGAGACTTTTGACGACAAGGCAGAATATGTCTTCCGGTTTTTTTCTATGCTGTGGGGAATTCCGGTGGCTATCTCTCGATACCATCCAGGGGTAGGGAAGCCGGATATTTTATACTCTTCAGATCAGCAACACAGACATCATGGGGCCGTCTATATCCCCTTCGATGAGCGCCTGTACGACGCCGAGTG
Organism: Pyrinomonadaceae bacterium; assembly: GCA_013811945.1. Classification (GTDB taxonomy): domain Bacteria; phylum Acidobacteriota; class Blastocatellia; order Pyrinomonadales; family Pyrinomonadaceae; genus PSRF01. The sequence continues at coordinate 1,625 of JACCUI010000037.1, forward strand.
CCTGTGTGAGTCGGTCCAATATGATGGGCACGCTCTATGGTCCAGGCCGGATGCCGAAATCAACTCCATTGATATCGTCGCCGGCAGTTACCGGTTGTTGACTTTTCTAGACGAACGGCAAGTGCCTGCGGAGGCTCGCGACCAACGTGGCACATTCTTTTCTAGTGCCCTTCCCGCTGCAAGGCAGCGAACTGCGAAGCTTCCTCTGGTAGACCACCATGCCCAGTAGCTTTGGGAGGCATTGGCAAGGGCGCGGTCTGATCTCAACTGCGCAGCCATTCCGAAATGGCCAGGTGGCAAAACGTACGCTATTGCCGTGACACATGATACGGATGCTGTCAGCTTGGGTGCGGCGAAAGAACTCGGCGCTAACCTCGCCAAGTTCTTGATTCGACGTGACCGGATATTTCTTGACATGTTCCTCAGCGGCGTCCGGTATATCGGTAAGCCGACTGAAAATCCCTTCTTCGGATTTCCTCTGTGGAGAGAGTTCGAAACCTCGCGAGAGTTCTATAGCTGCTTCTATCTGTTCGCCCAAGTCGTGCCACTTAAGAGGGACATCAATAACTGTAAGTCATCCGTAGTTGAGCAGCGCATTGACTGGGACATCCTGAGACGGATGGCCGCAAGCGGTTGGGAGTTCGGCTTTCACGCGCCGATAGATCCTGAGAACAAATTAGAAGCTTTTGTGGAAGGAAAGCGATGGATTGAAAAGAAGTTGAGAACTCCGATATATGGTCTGCGCCATCACTACTGGGCGCTTGACTGGAGCAAGCCTCAAGCAACATTTCGCAAGCACATTGACGCCGGGTTTCGCTACGATACGTCCATCGCGTGGAAAGATATCGCTGGTTTTCGTGCCGCCACTTGCCATCCATTCCGGCCATTTGACCCTGAACAGGATGAGCCTCTCGACATCTATGAGATCCCCACCTGCCTCATGGATGGACATATTATTAAGAACCCTGACGACGTCTCGAGCGCCGTCGAGGAGGGTCTCGACGTCGTTCGTAAGGTGAAGGAGCAAGGGGGAGTTGTGGTGTTGGACTGGCATACCGAGACGGCGTGTAATGCTTATAACTATAGGAACCACTTGACTGTGCTGCGCCACATTTTGGAGCCGTTAATGGAAGACGGCGATGCCTGGATGGCGACGCCTTGGGAGATCGCTCAACAATGGCAGCTGAGGTCGGTGGAATTAGAGACGGGGTCGATTACTAACCTTCAGCTCTAATTCATACGCCTGTTCAAGCAATGTGAACGTGGGGGAAAACGCGCAGCCCTCGTCATTTGCGAAGTGGACGATGTTAGCAATAGAAAGTGAAGCTGTTATAGAGAACGATATGACGAAAGATCAACCCAACTCGCGGTTGGCAGTAATTGGTTCGGGATACTGGGGGCAGAACTTGGTGCGGAACTTCCACGACCTCCACTCGTTGGCGGCGATTTGCGACAAGGATGAGGGCCGGCGGCTTGCGCTAAAAACTCAGTATCCGGCGTGCCAAATCTTCGGTTCCTATGCTGAGGTCCTAGGAGATGACACCATTGAGGCGGTGGCCATTGCCACCCCGGCCGAGACGCATGCCGATCTCGTGCGGGAAGCGTTGGTCGCCGACAAAGATGTCTATGTGGAGAAGCCGTTGTGTCTCGACGTGCCGACAGGTGAAGCTCTGGTTGCACTGGCACGAAAAAAAGGCCGCGTTCTGATGGTCGGGCACCTCCTCTGGTATCATCCCGCCGTGCTCAAGCTGAAAGAACTGGTCGAGACAGGCGAACTGGGCCGCATCCAGTACATCTATTCAAACCGTCTCAACTTAGGCAAGATTCGACGCGAAGAAAATATTCTCTGGTCCTTTGCGCCGCACGACATTTCGGTGATTCTGGGGCTGCTGGGAGAGATGCCGGACGCCGTGCAGTCACAAGGCGGCAACTACTTACATCAGCAGATCGCCGACGTGACGGTCAGTCTCTTGTCCTTTCCTAGTGGCATTAGAGCTCATATCTTTGTCTCGTGGCTCCACCCGTTTAAAGAGCAAAAGCTGGTCGTGGTCGGAGATCGCAGGATGGCGGTCTTCAATGACGTGGAGCCGAAGGACAAGCTATTGCTTTATCCCCACTCCATCGAGTGGAAAAACCAGGTTCCCGTTGCGAGTAAGGCTCAAGCCGAGCCCGTTTCAATTGATTCCTGGGAGCCGCTGCGCGCCGAATGCCTCCATTTTCTTGAATGTGTCAAGACACGCCATCGCCCGCGTACTGATGGTGAAGAAGCTCTCCGAGTATTGGCCGTTCTCCAGCAATGCCAGCAGAGCTTGAAGGCGCAACCTCAGAACCAGCTGGATGCGTCTGCCTCCCCTACGCCTGCTGCTCCGCCGCGAGCCTTTTTCGCTCACGAATCAGCTTTCATTGATAAAAATGTTGAGATTGGCGAGGGTACCAAAATCTGGCACGTCTCACATATCCTGAAGAATTCGCGCATCGGCAAGAAATGTAATATCGGTCAAAATGTGGTGATCGGGCCGAACGTGACGGTCGGCGACCGCGTTAAGATTCAGAACAACGTGTCAGTCTATGAAGGAGTGACACTGGAGGACGGTGTCTTCTGCGGGCCTTCGATGGTCTTTACGAATATTATTAACCCGCGCAGCGATGTCCCGCGTATGCATGAACTCAGACACACCCTAGTCAGACGCGGCGCTTCGCTCGGAGCAAACTGTACGGTCGTCTGCGGGGCCACCGTCGGGCAATACGCTTTTGTCGGTGCCGGGGCGGTCGTGACTAGGGATGTTCCGGATTACAGTCTTGTCGTGGGAACACCTGCTCGTGTTGTCGGCTGGGTTTGCTCGTGCGGTGAGAAGCTCAAGTTCATGAACGGCGCGGCGACGTGCTCAGCTTGTGGCGAGCAATATCAACGGATGAGTGACAACAAGATAACTCCAGTCTTGAGTTAAAGATTGTAAGTTTTAGTTGTTTAGGAGAGAGATGGATATGGAATCACAAAGTTATGAAGGTTTGTTGGCGATAAACTGAGTAGCCGCCCTAGGAAGGTGAGTCGAGTGAGCACCCTAGCCGCCATTAAACCTGCCTATATTTCCGTACTGATCATAGGGTGTATACCGCGAGTCGGCTTTGTGGCCTTACCGATTACAGCTTAGGTTACGATGAAATTACTAGCCTGAGTTGGGGCCGGTATGGTCGGAGCGACTTATTTGATGTTTTGGTGTATGACGCTGTCCATCCACCCTACCTAACCAATTCAAGACTGGGGTTAACTTATGCCTACGATTGAACAGAACATAAAGCTGTGGAGTGGCAAGCATGAATGGTCAGACCGAGGCGATAACTGGTCCAGACACTGGGGGGGAGTTGAATCCGAATGGTTCGGCGCGATATTCCCCCGCATACATGCTTTTCTCCCGACTGGTACGATCTTGGAAATTGGCTCTGGGTTCGGACGTTGGACACAGTATCTGAAAAACCATGCTGCGCATTTAATTATAGTTGATTTAGTGGAGAGCTGTATTGAGAGCTGTAAACAAAGATTCTCATCAGACTCGCACATTACCTATCATGTTAATGATGGGCAGTCGTTAGCGATGGTTCCCGATGAATCAATTGATTTCGTCTTTAGCTTTGACTCCTTGGTACATGTAGAAGCCAAGGTTATAGAGGCTTATCTGGGTCAGCTGGCGAACAAACTCAAGCGCCATGGTGTGGGTTTTATTCACCACTCAAACATTGATGAATATAGGCATCTATTCTCTTTGGACAGTAAAATACGCGGACCCTATAAGCTAAAAAAGTTCTTGAGGCGTATAGGACTCTTAGAGGCTGACTGGTGGCGTGCGCACGACATGTCCGCTTCGCTGTTTGAGCGATACTGTGAGGAAGTAGGCTTACAATGTATCAGCCAAGAGCTGGTTAACTGGCAGGGCAAACGATTAATCGATGCTTTTTCGCTCTTCACACGAAAAGAATCCATGTGTGCGCGCCCAAATAGAATCTTTAGAAATTATGACTTTATGGAAGAAGCGAAATACATTTCATATTTGTCGCCAATGTATGTTGATCTGCTCCCAAAAACTGAGCCATCTATTCCAAGCCAGCATGAAGCTCCGACCCGCCAAGATAAATGAGCAATCTATTAACTGTATGCGAGGTCAAAGTCGATGCGCGACACTATTTCGGACTGAACAGAAATGGCCCGCCAAACTCGATAAATACAAGCTGGCAGCTTGAGTCTTTAGCTCTCACCTGTCACTTTTGAGTGATAAGTAACGGATACCGCGTGGGGGAGGGTTTCAAGGAAGGTCAAGGTCCACTTGTTCCCTGTATGGCGGCAGTGAAATCGGACCTATAACCTCTCGAGGCGGCACAGAAGTCTTGCCATGTGGGATGCTTTCAAACTAATCACCCAGTCTGGGGCTAAGACCAAGGCATTCAAAGGTGGGTTCAGGTGATTCCAATTCTAGATTTGAATCAGCAATACGCTGCCCTGCGGGATGAGATTCACGGGGCCATCCAAGGCGTTCTGGATAGCACTCAGTTTGTACTGGGTCCCGCCGTAAAGGAGCTGGAAGGACGTGTGGCAGCTTACTGCGAGTGTCGCTACGGCGTTGGAGTAGCCTCTGGGACAGACGCCTTGCGGCTATCATTGGCGGCCCTAGAGGTTGGTCCCGGCGACGAGGTGATTACCACGCCATTCACGTTCATCGCCACCGGTAATACCATCTCCCATAGCGGTGCCAAGCCAGTCTTCGTTGACGTTGAACTTAGAACCTACAACCTCGATCCGGCGGCGGTTGAAGCTGCTATTACGCCTCGTACCAAAGCCATTGTTCCGGTTCATCTCTACGGCCAAGCGGCCGAGATGGATGCCATCATGGACGTGGCGGAGCGTCACCGCTTATTGGTGATCGAAGATTGCGCGCAGGCCATCGGGGCGCGTTACAAAGGAAAACGGTTAGGTTCAATAGGCCATGTCGGGTGCTTGAGCTTCTTTCCGTCCAAGAATCTTGGGGCCTATGGCGACGCTGGGATGGTCGTGACTAACAATAGTGTGTTGGCGGAAAAAATTGACGTGCTGCGCCGGCAAGGCGGCCAGAAGAAGTATTACCACGAAGTACTCGGTTTCAACAGCCGCTTGGACACTTTACAGGCCGCTATCTTGAACGTGAAGCTAAACTATTTGGAGCAGTGGAACGAGGGTCGCAGAACCGTGGCCCACAGGTACAACGACTTGTTGTCCGGTTTACCGGCGGTTACGCCGTATGAATCGCCGGATGGTTACCACGTCTATCACCAATACACTATTCGCAGCCCGCAGAGAGACAATCTATCGGCTTACCTGAAGAAGCAGGGGGTGGCGACGATGATCTATTACCCAGTTCCACTGCATCGCCAGCCGCTCTACGCTGAGATGGCAGCGTCGCATTTCCCTAATGCCGAGCTTGCGGCCCAAGAGGTTTTGTCTCTGCCGATCTTTCCTGAGCTGACCGAACGCGATCAGGAATTTATTGCTGATAGTATTCGAGGCTTTTTTGATGGCCGCTGAGAGTCAAATTCTACCGATGGTCACCGTGATTATGCCTGTGCGCAATGAGCAGAAGGAGATCAGTCAGAGCCTCGGTTCCGTGCTCGCGCAGGATTACCCGGCGGATCGTTTCGAAGTCCTCGTGGCGGACGGCATGTCCGACGATAGCACACGCGCTATTGTGGGGGAGATTACCCGGCGAGACCCGCGGGTGCGCCTGGTTGATAATCAAGCCGGAATCATGGCTGCCGGATTCAATACCGCATTAACATTCGCCCGCGGTGAAATCATCGTGCTATTAGGTGGTCATTCCGAGATGGCAGTGGATTTCGTGCGGGAAAGCGTGACCCTCCTCCGACAACGTCCCGAAGCCTGGTGCGTTGGCGGACCGATTTTGCATGTGGCTCATAGCCTGTTTGGCAAGGCGGTGGCCGTGGCGATGTCACATCGGCTTGGCGTTGGCAACGCCTCTCATCACTTCGCCAGCTACGAAGGTTATGCCGAAGGAGCGCCATTTCCCACATTATGGCGCTGGGTATTCGAGCGCGTGGGAACCTTGGATGAGCGACTGGTGCGTAACCAGGATGACGAGTTCTATTACAGGATTAGGCAAGCTGGAGGCAAGGTTTATATTTCGCCGCGGATTCGCTACACCTATTTTGTGCGTGAACGAATAAGACAGCTCTTCCGGCAGTATTTCCAGTATGGTTTTTGGCGCATTCCGGTGATGAAGAAACATCAGCGTCCCACTACGATGCGCCAGGTAGTCCCCTCATTGTTTTATCTGACATGTATTTGCTTAATAATGATTGGGCTCTGGTTAAGGCAACCGATCATGGCATTAGCGTTGCCCTTGTTGTATGGGGCAGCACTATCAGCGGTTGGATTGAGCGTCGTCCCGAAGGTTGGCTTTCAAGTCGCCTACCGGGTTCCTTTGGCAATTGGAACGATCCATGCCGGCTACGCTTTGGGATTAATGTATGGCGTCTGGGCCAGTTTCTTTCAGCCAAGGGCCTGGGACACTAGGGGTCAAATGGCAACTATTAGTCGTTAGATCGTTTAATTAGAGCTCCCACATTAATTTCAGGTAAACAGGCTGAGTGGATTGAGAGATTGCTGCTTAACTAATACGGATTCAAAATGTGCCCGGGCTTAACCCCAAGTCTGATCACAAGTATGCATCTAAGAAAGCTAACAGCGGATTGCCTAATTATAATGGCGGTCACTCAATCCGCTGCTAGAAAGATCAGCCATCAGCCTTGGTCAACGTGGTAGCAGGACAAAGGCGTTGAACTCTTTGGAGGTGTGGACTGGGAGCACCAAATATCCAGCGTTAGCAGGGTCAGTCGCTCCACGAATCAGCGTGACGGGTGAGCCGGCCCCCGGGAGG
>JACCUI010000047.1 GCA_013811945.1 Pyrinomonadaceae bacterium
TCGACGAGATGAAGGTTGATGTGCCGAATCCCGATTTCGACTTCAAAGAACTCGAATTCAAACGTAAACCGTGATGGTTGAATTACGCTGAAAGCGTTGGCTAATTCCAGCCCAGGGTTGCTGCAACCCTGGGACTCCAGTTCCAACCCACACTAATTCGCGAACTCTGAAAGAGTTCGCGAGGTCGCCTGAGCAGCCATTCGCCAGCGCTTTCAGCGTTACGATTCTGTGGGATATAGAGAGCCCAGGGTTGCAGCAACCCTGGGCTGTAAGTAGCCAACGCTTTCAGCGTAATTCATAGCACCTACAAGACCAGAGTGAACTGTCATTCCAGCTAACCGCCCTAAGGTAACTTCTTGCCACAAAAACAGCGCTCCGGTGTTCTCTTCCTAGAAGGATCAAGGATGAGGCATAAAAAGACATTCGTACGGATATTTTTTTTCTAATCGTCGGAGATGTATTCGTCGGCCAAGCTTCTGGATACGTGCTCTCCGGGCAGCCCTTGTCTGAACAAAGCCCCAGGAGTTCGAACACGCGGCTAGACACACAAGTTGACACTTACATAAGGCAGCAAATACGAAAGTACAGGATTCCAGGTCTCTCAGTAGCGGTAGTAAGAAGAGGTCGAGTGGTAAAGCTCAAAGGCTACGGCGTTGCGAATGTGGAATTCGATACGCCGATGGACGCGAACACGGTCTACCAGCTCTTTTCCGTGTCCAAGATATTTGCCGGCGTGGCAGTGATGAAGTTGGTTGAAGAAGGCAGGCTGACTCTCGACACTCCGGTCACCGATATAGTCCCGAGTCTTCCGCGCGAATGGAGAGCAATTCAGATTCGCCACTTGTTAACACACACGTCCGGCCTGCCGGAGATCTCCGGGAATCCGCGCTTTGCATGACTGCCTGAAGATAAGAAGAAGCGAGTTACTCCGGAAGAGGAGATCGCTTTTCTATCAGAACTGCCTCTTAAGTTTCAGCCGGGCGCGAAATGGTCCTATCACTTGTCCGGGTATCATCTGCTCGGATTTATTGTGCAAGAGCTGACGAAGAAGTCTTACGCAGCGTTTCTCGAAGAGCAGATATTTGCGCCGGTGGGGATGGCTTCGACGAAATTCGGAGGGACTGATGCCGGAGTGATCAAGCGGCGCTCCTCCACTTCATATAGCCGCGAAACCGGCCAGCTGACCGGTTGGATTTACCCGTTCAATACCAGGGATTATCCTGCCGCCGGGCTCAATTCTTCCGCTGCGGATCTGACGAAGATAGCCCTCGACGCCGTTAAGATCTTAGGGAGAGAGCATCGTGAAGAGATGTGGGCACCTGTAGAGCTCAATAACGGCACACAAAAGCCGTATGGTTTGGGCTGGACCGTTGACGAACACAAAGGGCGGAAAGTTGTCGGCCATGAGGGAGGTGGGGCCATTTGGGTTGCGCACTTCCCCAATGAACAGCTTTCGGAGTTGTCCTATGCAATCTCAATGGCGCGAGGGCAGACGAGATTCAATATGGCATTGCCGACTTTTATTTAGCCCTTTAAGCAATTCATCACTCTTACCCTCACGCTTGGAGTGCTGCCGTCGCCAAGCGCAGAACCCCCCAAGAGGACGGATCAAGCTCCGCTAACTTGCAGGTGAGGAAGGCGGACCCTGTCCCAGCTCTTACGACGAAAATAAGAATCGTTTAGACAGACAACTCAATTCAATCTGACCCAAAGGAGCTTCCTCACATCGCTCGCAAATGGTCCAGCCTCAATCTCCCAAGCGTTGCTGAGTGGCCTTCAAGCTTGAGGCGGGGACAGGGTCCGCCTTCCTGGCCTGCAAATTACCGTAAGCCCTCTCTTTGGGCTTTCACAGCTTCTACCGCTCCCGGTTCTGTATCGAGTGATACAATGCGCGCCAAAACCCATGGATTGGAAACGCTTACCTACGATTAACGCTACCCGGGTTTTCCTCCGCTGGATTGCCGAAGAAGATGTCGATGCGCTCTACCGGATTTTCTCCCACACTGAAGTGATGCGGTATTGGAGCACCCCGCCTCTCGCCGACCGAAATGCGGCAGTCAAACTCCTGCATGAGATTCATGACGGCTTTCGGTGTCAGACGTTATTGAAGTGGGGAATAGCACGGCGCACAGACGGCGCGCTTATCGGAACGACCACCCTGTTTAATCTGGATCTTGGCAATCACAGAGCCGAGATCGGTTATGGTCTAGATCGTGCTCACTGGGGAAAAGGTTACATGAACGAGGCTCTCCAGGTGCTGCTTGCTTATGCCTTCGAAGACCTTGCTCTGCACAGAATCGAAGCTGACGTTGATCCGCGAAACACCAGTTCAATTCGAACGGTTGAACGGCTTGGGTTTCAGCGGGAGGGATATCTTCGCGAACGCTGGCAGGTTAACGGAGAGATTCAAGACACAGTTTTTTATGGGTTGCTGCGACCAGATTGGGAAGCCATCAAAAGGACCTTTAACCGCAGTTCTTAACAGACGAGCAAACCGCACTTTTGTTAGACCAAAAACGATCCACGAAATTACACTAAACGACACGAATCTTGTTGTTGCCATTTAGTGTGCGTTCGTGGATCGTGTCTTATGCCTTTTGGTTGGGGGTAAGGCCAAGCCGTTCAAATTACGACGCTTCGCTCTCGGGCTTTCTTCTCAGATCGACTCTTTGTATTCCTCCAGGTTTGCCTGGATCTTGTTAAGAAGCCGCGACTTAAGTGTGTCAGATTTGAGTTGCTCCGGTAGTACCGGCTGCCACTTGCCGGGGATCAGCACCTGCGAATCGATGAAGGCGTCGAGAGCTTCTTGAAGCCCGTCGATCTTTATCTTTCCCTTCATCGCAATCACTTCTTCGATAATGAAGACCATGGCATCTCCAGTTAGGCGATGGCGGTGGTTGATAATCGCTGATCTCTCCTGAAGTGATTTCAGGACTTCATCAAAGGGCTCGCCCAACGCGGCAATTAATTTCAGGTACCTTTCCTGAAAGGCCAAGACATAGGAGACACGTGCCGGAGTCAGTTCCAGGTCTCTCTTTACTACGTACGAGGCTGCCATGATTTTGCAGAAGATTTCATGCGGCATGTACGCACTCTGGTCATCTGCACGGCCGATCTTTTGAGCCACGTAGTAGGCGGGCAAGAGGCGGAGCAGATTGCGGATAAGAAATACCGGATTGTGGGTAAAACCATCTGGAAGTTTTTCTATACCTTTCGACACTTTGCGATCTTCGAAATAACTAATCGCTTTATCGAAGTCGTTGATCTCTTTTCGCGCCTTATTCATGAGATGATCGATCTGTTCCGCAGTAAAACCTATTCTCCAGAGCATACGTCGATCTCTTTCCGTCTCGAAAGCGAGGTCGAATGTCTTCAAACACTCGGCGTCTTTAAAGGTTCGCTGATTCTGTTTTTCACCCGATTGAATGAAACCGATCGCCTGGGCAAAAACTTGCACGATCATGCGAGCCCAGTGTCGCTGTTCAGACAAAGAGGCTGAATAGCGATCGACATCCTTGAAGCGGTATTTATCGTGCTTAGCAGCAAACTGGCGGATGGAGCCATAGTCGAGAATCGCACCGCTCGCCAACATGTTGTCTCCGTCCCAGGCTAACCAGTTGAAGATGTATTCCTCTTCCAGCAGGGCGGCCATTTTTGCGTAAGAGCTCGCCAGGTAGTGCAGTACCTTGGGGTAGCGCGCGTGTTCCTCAGAGGGTAGCTGCCAAAAACCGTTCTTAGTCTCACGTTCAATGAAGTAATCCAACGACGCTTTTAATTCAGCATGCCGGCCCTGCTTTAGGTAGCGAAACATGTGCGCCGGTCTTATCAAATTGGGCGCAGTTCTCACTCCTATTGAGCTCCTGTCCGGAAACCCTATTACCGCCAGACAGCGCTCCGTAGGAATACCTTGCCGGTAAAAGATTTCTGACATGACGGCGCTTCCCAACATCTCGTCCAGCTCCGCCAGGCCTGACGAATAGCCGTAGCTCTCATCACCGGTCTTCACGATGCCGTCTGCTTGCTGCGCCCCCGGGCTGAGGATCGTGGCGCCGGTTCCGCGACTTGAGATGTCAAAGGTCAGGTTCTTGGTTTTTAAGTATCCATTCCAGATACTTCGGCCGTCCCCGGAAGTCTTGCCCTGTTTGTTCCGATGCTGAGTTTGCAGGTAGCGCGTAGCCATGTAGAGGCCTGGCTTGATGCTCTCCGGAGGGTATTTCTTGGCGTGCTTTAAATCATACTCGTTGATGATTCGTAGGGAGAAGGTTTCAAGAATGACCTGTTCGATTTCCTTATCGATGGTGGGAGGGTGGTCCGCGGGGATCAACCCCATCTCTTTAGCGAGCGGGAAATTGAAGTAGAGGACACGACCCTGTGGGCGGTAGCGAGCTTGATAGTCAACATAACCATCAGGACTTACGTCCCGCCAGGGGTGTGTGCCGTTTAGTTCTTTAAACTTCTCATACATATTGTGCAGCTATGAGAAGGCAACCTAGAGAGTATTAAGACTGAACGGTTAGAGAGTCAATCAATATTTTCAGCCGCCTGCTCGGTTGCACTGAATTAACCAGCAACCGAGCAGCTTAAAATTTCGCGGGTCGTTACCGAGAAGACCGAGTGCAAAATCGAGCTTTGGTTAGCGTCAACGCATGGTTATTCACGCATTTCGCGCCAGGCTCACCACGCGCGGAACAATCCAATTCTTGTGAGTGTCTAAAGCTGCATGAGGACGGCGTGAACCTAGGACGTACCGCCCGACGCTGATACGTGTCTTGGTCGTTCGCAACTACTCGGCGGACTGGCGTGCAAGTCTTGCACCGGTCAGCCGTTCATTCGATGAGGATCGACACAACCAAGACGTCCAAGGCGAGGTAGTGAGGTGAAAAGAACCATGAAGACCTTCCTTCTATTAGCGATCACAAGTTTGTTTGTTATTTCAGGCTTAGCGGGCTGTGCGGAGGGGCCCGTCAGCAACATCCCGCCGGTTTTGGCTCACGGCTGGACCACACCCGGCTCGAAAACCCTGCGGCCTTTTCGTTCGGAACAGGAACTTAAGAACTATTTAGAAGGAACTTGCTGAAAAGCAGAAGGAAGACCTAAGGAGGGAACAGCAGCAATCCGGGACTGCAGGGCTCGCCAAATATTCCGCAGCTCCAGCGGCGTCAGTGGCTCGCTCGAGTGTTGAAGGCAGCGATGATGAGTCTGTCACCAACGTCCAACACGCAGGCGTTGATGAAGGCGGCATCGTAAAGTTGCATGGTGATCATCTAGTGGTGCTACGTCGCGGCCGCCTGTTCACTGTGCAGGTTGGTGATGGCGCACTAACCCCTGTGTCTGCTCTCGATGCGTTTGGCCCGGACATTGACCCGCGCCACACGTGGTACGACGAGGTGCTTGTTTCCGAAAATACGATCGCGGTTATCGGCTACAGCTACGAGCGCGGCGGCACGGAGATCGGCTTGTTCCAGATAGATCCTGCGGGTCAGCTCAGCTATCGTTCCACCTATCACCTTCGCTCCAACGACTACTATTCTTCGCGCAACTATGCGAGTCGATTAATTGGCAGCAAGCTCATCTTCTACACACCGCTTTATTTGTATCCGGGCGCTGAGGATCCATTTCAGAATTTCCCGGCAGTGCGCCAATGGCGCAAAGGAGCAACGCCGAGTGAGTTTCGCCGAATTGTCGCAGCAACCAATGTCTACCGGTCCGAACAGGCTATCACTTCAAGTAATGGTCTGGCGCTGCACACGGTGACAGTTTGCGACTTGGCTAACGGTGGCTTCGCCTGCGAAGCAACTGCCGTATTAGCTCCGCCGGGACGCGTGTTCTACGTTTCCCCGGATTCGGTTTACGTGTGGACTAGCGACTGGATGCGGCATGGCGATCAAATGCGCGCGCAATCAATGCTTTATCGTCTGCCCCTCGACACGTCCCGTCCAAGTGCGCTAGGCGTGTTGGGAAGTCCAATCGATCAGTTTTCCTTCTTGCAGAGTGAAGACGATCATCTAAACGTCCTGGTGCGCTCAGGTTCAAGTGGGGATGGGATGTGGGGTGCGGAGGTAGCTGCAGGCGATGTGGCGTTAATGCGCGTGCCGCTTTCGAGCTTCTCAGACGGTAGCAACGTCGCGCCTTCCTCCAGGTATCGCAGGCTTCAGAAGCCTGAAGCGTACACTTTCCAAAATCGGTTCGTGGGCGACTATCTCCTGTACGGCACCGGTAGTGACTGGGGATACCCGCAAAAGTCAGAGCAGCCCCGGCTGGATGCAGTGCGTTGGGCCGGTGGCGAGGCGCACCAACTTTCACTGGCACACGGCGTCGACCGTATCGAGCAGATGGGTTCGGATGCAGTGGTGGTTGGCACGGACGGGAAGAATCTGCACTTCACATCGATCGTCTCGGCGAATCTCCAACAGTTGTGGATCGTTATACGCGCGCGGGCGCCTCGCAGGGCGAGCTGCGCAGTCATGGCTTCTTCTACAAACCCAATGGATCGAATTCGGGAACACTCGGTTTGCCGATCAGTGTGCCTGGCCGCCCGGGTTACCGGCACCTGTTTGATGAGTCGGCAGCGATCCTGTTCTTGCGCAATCAGTCGTTGCGTTTCGAGGAAGTCGGAGAGCTGGCTGCGAGACCAGAGAAAGCAGTGAACGACGCTTGTCGTGCGTCCTGTGTTGACTGGTATGGCAATGCCCGCCCGCTGTTCGTGCGCGGACGGGTGCTCGCGTTGCTTGGCTACGAAATTGTAGAAGGTACTCTGGATGATAATCGCATGCGCGAGTTGCGGCGTATGAGTTATGCACCGCGGCGAGTTGAAGTAACGCGTCGCGGCGCGGAGTAGAGGGGAGCGGCGCAGAGCGCCACCCAACGTCAGAACCGAGGAGCGGTAGCGACCGGGTGGGATCGGTTGCCCTCAATCAATCCAGAAACGAATACAGTTGGCTTGAGCTTTATTCCTTCAGTTGAGGGCGGCGAGTCGACCCGGTCGCTACCGCTCGCGGTTCTGACGTGAGTGGGCCAGCAAGGGCACCTCACAAACTGGCCAGTGTTTGCATTACACCTTCCAGGTTCGAGAGATCCGGTATAAAAGCCTCGGGACTACACTCGAGTAAATCTTCGGTGGTGTAAAGTCGCCCGGTACCCACGGCGAGAGCTCTGGCGCCGAAGTGATGCGCACTGGCAATGTCGTTTGGCGTGTCACCGATGACGATAAACTGGTGAGGCTGGAGATCCAGCTTCAGTTGACTTCTGATTCTTTCGGCAGCCAGAGCCGGGAGGTCGCGGCGGTCATGCGATTCGTCGCCAAACGCGCCGGGCAACGGAAAAAACTCCGAGAGGCCGACTAGTTCCACCTTCAAGTAAGCGGCAGGTTCAATATTGCCGGTCAGTAGTGCGGATTGAAAACGGGGATGATCAGCAACTGCCTGCAGCACTTCTCGCACCCCGGGTAAGACCTGAAAAAACTCTTCGCCGTTGCTGGTGGCCTTGTGCATCTCCTCCATGTATCGCTCGCGGAGATGGTCGAGGCGCTCGCGAATGTGCTGGTGCGTAAAGCCTTCGGGGCGCAGAGCTTCTGCCACTATCTGCAAGTCTGTCATTCCGGAGACTTTCATCTCGGCGAGTCTTCCGGACGTACCAAAAACCCCCTCAAGCATGGGGATCGTGTAGTCCTTGAAAGCCCCAGTGCGCGCTGAGCGAAGGAGCGTACCGTCAATATCCCAAAGCAAAATGCGCGGAGTTTCGTTGCAGGTGTCGAGTGATGCTTGATTGTCCATTGTTACTCGATTACCGCCAATATATCTCCAACGTTAACGGTAGAACCCACTTGCGCATGAATTGAGACTACCCGGCCGGCCTTAGGCGCCTTCATCTCATTCTGCATTTTCATAGCTTCCACCACCAGGATGCCCGCACCAGTCTCGACCTCGGCGCCGGCTTCGACGAGTACGCGCACAACTTTCCCGGGCATTTGCGCGAGGATTCGAGCAGCTCCTTTGTCGTGTTCCGCTCCGCCCTGAGCGCTGCGAAGACGCTTTGGATCGGTGATCTTTACCGGGTAGTTGATGCCGCGTAAGCTTACTTCAATGTCTCCGGGATGGTTGCGGCTGTTCTCGACGCGGCAGTTGTAAACAGTATTGCCGTCGATCAGCAAATACTCGCTGTCACCCACATCACGAAGTTCCAGCTTATAGCGTCTACCGTCAACCTCGGCTAAGACTACCGCCTCGCGCCGTTGAATCGAGATTTGATGATCTTTTCCGGCTACTTCCGCTTTAAGCTTTATCACCGACTGGTCCTCTGAGCCTCGAAGATCGCTTGTCGATAATCGTTCTCTGCCGAACTGAGGCTGGACGGCGGGAGATCTTCCAGCGATTCTGCACTTCGCCCGCTGGTTGTCGATGGAGCGATGCTTCCCTCTGCAACTTCGCGTAATGAATCGCACCGGCAATTAGAGCCAGGTCCCGGCGCCCGATTTCGATTTCTTCAGTTTGAGGCGAACCAAAGCCACGCGCAGTCTCACGTCGCTCGTTGAAACTTGTAATGAAACCCGTATCCAGTCGGCCGGCAATGAATTCCTCATCTCGGACGATCTCGCGGAAGAACGCCAGAGTCGTCTTAATCCCGCCAACCTGATACTCGTCCAAAGCCCGGCGCAACCGATCTATTGTTTCTGTTCTATTGCGGCCCCAGGCAGCCAACTTTGAAATCATTGGGTCGTAATGAACAGAAACTTCCGAGTTGACGCGCACCCCGCTGTCTTCCCGGATCCCCGGACCCGATGGCACCTGCAGGAAGCTTATTGTGCCCGGCGAAGGGAAGAAATTGTTCTCAGGGTCTTCCGCATAAACGCGGCATTCGATTGCGTGGCCCTGCCAACGGATTTCCTCCTGGCTAAATGAAAGGCGCGCTCCCGCGGCGACCATGATTTGTTCACGCACCATATCGATCCCGGTAACGAGTTCCGTCACCGGATGTTCGACCTGTAGTCGCGTGTTCATCTCGAGGAAATAGAACTCTCGAGTAGCATCGGCGACCAGGAATTCCACTGTTCCAGCGCCGACGTAGGCAACCGCACGCGCGATCTTAACTGCAGCCTCCCCCATGCGTTGGCGCAAGTTAGTGTCGTTTATGGGAGACGGACACTCTTCCACCACTTTCTGGTGACGACGTTGGATCGAGCATTCTCGCTCACCAAGATGAACGACGTTGCCGTGTGTGTCGGCGAAGACTTGGATTTCGATATGCCGGGGGCGCTCGACTACCTTCTCCAGATAGAGCGAATCATCACCAAAAGCGCCGGCTGCTTCGGAACGGGCATTATCAAACGCCGACTGCAACTCC
This sequence comes from Pyrinomonadaceae bacterium, assembly GCA_013811945.1. Classification (GTDB taxonomy): domain Bacteria; phylum Acidobacteriota; class Blastocatellia; order Pyrinomonadales; family Pyrinomonadaceae; genus PSRF01. The sequence continues at coordinate 9,340 of JACCUI010000047.1, forward strand.
TGGGGGGAAGCGACCAGACGCATCCCTTTACCGCCACCACCCGCCGAGGCTTTCAACATCACCGGATAGCCAAATTGTTCTGCTACGCTGTGTGCTTCCAAAAACGAATTCAATGGCTCGACCGTGCCGGGAACAATCGGAACGCATGCATCCACCGCAGCACGTCGGGCGCTGGTTTTCGATCCCATCCTCTCCATTGCAGCTGCTGTGGGGCCGATGAATTTTAGTCCGGCGGCAGCGACGGCTCGAGCGAAATCCGCATTCTCCGCAAGAAAGCCATAGCCCGGATGAATTGCCTCTGCCTTAGTTCGCCTGGCAGCCTCGACGATCGCAGTTATGTTTAAGTAACTTTGTGAGGACGGTGCGGGACCGATGCAAACTGCTTCGTCGGCGAGCCGGACGTGAACTGCCCCTGCATCCGCTTCAGAATAGACAGCCACGGGAGAAATTGCTAAATCGCGGCATGCGCGGATCAGGCGCACCGCAATTTCACCGCGATTTGCAATTAAGATTTTGCTAAACATTAGAAGGTTGTCAGTGGTCAGTAGTTTTCGCTTCTACTGAGCTTGGTACTTGGTGCTTTGTTCTTCGTAAGTCATCGTTCGCTTTCACTGGAACCAGGACGTAAAGCCGACAAGTGCAAAGTTCAAAGCACAAAGCTCAAAGTACAATGAGAAACAATCTTACACTGACCACCTGCTAAGCTTACACGACGATCGAATTTCCGGGTTGGCGAGTGTCGTAGCGAACAACAATGCTGCTACCTGGCGCGTAGCTCGCCGGCCGACCAGTCTGCTCATCGTTTAGTTTCTGCGATGACTCGTATTCAACACCCGCGATGTTGTAGGTATAGAAGACATGCGTGATACGGTCCTGATCGTCCGACTTGATATCGAGAACACTACCTTCGGTGATGCGGCCGATTTTTGAGAGGCGGGCAAAGCGCGAAGCTTCGTCTTCCTTCTTTCGTCGGAAACGATCCAGGAAAGACATTACAGATGAGCCCTAGGGCTTAATGGATTTAGCGGGGACGGTTGTCGTGCCGGGTCAGCGCTGCCGACGCTTTCATAACCAGGCCGTCGCGAACGATCAAGTCGTCTTCAGTTCCCATGAGCTTGTCCGCTCCAGGCAAAGAAAATTCGTAGTTCGTAAATGACAGCCCCTCGCCGAGCGAATCGTCGGTGGCGGTATCCAAAGATGCATTGCGAATCAGCGCGCCGCGCAAAGTCCGGGATTTCTGTTTCGGCAAGGCTGCCAAATCTGCACTTGGCTTATAGGTCGAGACATCAAGACTACTCAGCGCGGCAGCGATTGACCCGTCCGAATCCGAAAGTCGAGCGAGGTCTTTCGGCTCTGCCGGCAGCGTGCCATAACGGGCGTAATATTCGAGTTGTGCGCGAGCAAGTCGGTGAGCCAAAGCGTTGGCGGCTGCCTGTAACCCGTCTTGGCGCTGACGCAGACGTTCCGGCACAGTAACTCCGATGAGAACGGCAATCAGCACGGGAACTAACGCCGAAGCCACGAGCCCGGTCTTTGCATAGACCAAGCCGCAAAAGCGCGCAGGGAATTTGAGCATTGATCGATAGATTTTGAGACTGCCCCAGAGAACAACAATCGTCACCGGTATGGCAATCCACTTCAGACGCCAAGCGGCTGTTTCTCCGGCAGCCATCCAGGACCAGAAATCCAAAGGAAGAACTGAAAAAAGCGCAAGGTTAGATGTGACACTAGGTGCGCGTTGCACTAAGGCCATGATTGTCTGAGTAAGGAATACTAGCATCATCACCGACCCGGTGGCTGCTAGCAGCAGGGATCGACCGTAGGAGGGAAGTTCACGCTCCGGTTTTGGCAGAGCCTCGCCTACGGCGCAGGCGCCACAGGAAGCACAACCCTGGCTTAGAGTGCCTTCGAACTTATAGCCACAGCATGGACAGATCGTCACTTGTTTATACCTCGAACGGGAAGACGTCACTTGTCGAATACGACTTTCGGGGTTCTGCCTCAACCGGCTTTCTGTATCAATGCTTGATCGGCTCGTCGATCAGACCCGGCCTTTGATGCAGAATGCGACGACTGAGAATCTATTTCCTCAGATTTGGTTTGTACTTTGTTTAGTTCGCGCCAAGTGTGATACATGCGGTGGGCAAAGGTCCAGTATGAACCCACCGCTAAGACCCACAAAACTGCCGGCATCCGGTTAGCAAAGAAGTTGTTCGAGCCCGGAACCGTGCTAAGCGCGCCAATAATAAAAAGAACCACGCGCTCCGGGCGCCTCAGGAAACCAACATCACACTTGGGAATTAGGCTTTCGGCGCGGGCGCTGGCGTAGCTTACCATAATCGATCCCATGAGTCCGGCGCCGGCGAGAAAAACGTTAAGTGTTGAGTGATACTGAGTATCGCGGGCGTAAAAAACCATCAGGCCTACGAATACGACCATGTCTGAGAGGCGATCCAGAGAAGAATCAAGAAACCCCCCAAACCTTGTTACCCGACCGGAAAGCCGCGCGACCTGACCGTCCAGCATATCAAAAAGGTTGGCGATGATTAGGACTATTCCGGCCGAGAAGAACCTGCCCAGACCGAAAAGCAGTCCACAGCCAACATTCAAGGAAACGCCGATTACTGTTAGTACGTTCGGATTGATATGGCCGTGGGCGAGCCAACGCACCATTGCGTCGATAATCCGTTGCGCGCCCCGCCCGATACCGTCAACAAACATACTTACTGGTGTCTCCTGAAAGGCATTATGCCCAAATCATACTTAAGTTAACAGCCCAATGGACATAAGCGGCGGATTCTACGGACGGGCAACGCTCGTTGTCAAGATTTTACTGCCCAGACTCATCATGCGCCCGGCGAGACCGGATCTCCAGAGGTTCACGCTCTGCTGGGAATCCACCTCAGGACTTCTTTTCGATCTCGTCGTGGAGGGTAGACATGCGTCTAATTTCGAAGGTTCGTGAGCCGGCGGGCGTCCGGACGACGACTTCGTCACCCTCGATTTTTCCCATCAAACTTTTACCCACCGGCGAAGTGGTGGAGATGAGCCCCTGCTGCGGGTCGCTCTCTTCCGGCGTCACCAGCCGGTAAGTTACCTCTTCTTCGCGTTCGGAGTCGAAAAGGATGAGCGTAGAGCCATAGGACGCTTTGTCTCGCGGCACGCGATTGATATCAATGGATGCGATTTCGCTAATGCGCTGGCGCAATTCTACAATTCGGGCCTTGACGATGTTTTGGCGGTCAAGGGCCGCGCGAAATTCAGCGTTCTCACGCAAGTCGCCAAACTCAAGTGCGCGCTTAATCTCTTTGGGAAGGTGCACACGTAATTCTGACTCCAGCTCGTCTAATTCTGACTGAAGTTTTTCTTTAATATCTACCAACTACAACTCGCTTTCTGCGCCATGGCGTTATGGGGAATGTAGATTCAACAGAGCTCTCTAGGTCGAAGCGTGGTATCTGCCCTCGTCAATCGCCCCGAATGAAATTCCTGTATCGCGCGCGGTTCTTACCATCTGACCATCTGGAGGTACGGTTTTGACATTGGCAACCGCCTCAGAAATGGGAACAGTGATGACGTCGCCTGCCTGAAGCGCAACCATGGTGCCGCGTTTCCCTTCGGCCAAAACGCGGACTGAATGAGCTCCATAGGTGGTTGCCAACATTCGATCGAACGCGTTGGGCCTGCCGCCCCTCTGCAAGTGACCCAACACAACACATCGAGTCTCCTTGCCAGTTTGGGTCTGCAGTTGAGTCGTGCAGTATTGCGCTATTCCACCGAGTCGAGGCGCATGTTCCTTGTCCCCACTGACCTGGAAGATCTGATCGTGTCCAGCCTCCACGGCTCCTTCTGCAGCGACGATAATGCTGAAATTCGATCCGCCCTCATCGCGCGCGCGCACCTTATGGGCCACCGATTCCATTGAGAAAGGCAGCTCCGGAATCAAGATTACATCCGCGCCCCCTGCGATACCCGAATGCAGGGCAATCCAGCCGGCGTTTCTACCCATGACTTCCAGTATCATGACGCGGTCGTGTGATTCAGCTGTGGTGTGTAGTCGATCCAAGGCTTCCGTGGCAATGTCCAGGGCCGTCACAAAACCAAAAGTCAATTCGGTGCACGCCAGATCGTTATCGATTGTTTTGGGAACGCCAACTACCGGAACTCCCAGCTGATCAAACTCAGCGGCAATCGTTAACGTGCCCTCACCACCTAAGACAACCAGCGCGTCAAGGTTCAGTCGAGAGAGGTTATCTAGCGCCTCGTCGTAGACCTCCTTAGAGGTGGTGGCCAAACCCTCCACTGTGTGTTCTACGAATCTCCCGCGATTGCGAGTCCCCAGAATGGTTCCGCCGCGTGGTAACAAACCTCGCACGTCTGACTGGGAGAGCGGACGAGTCCTTGTTTCGCCCAATAACCCTTCAAAGCCATCCTCAATACCGATGACCCTCATACCAAACCCGGTGGCGGTTTTCACTACGGCTCGAATCACGGCGTTCAGACCCGGAGCGTCACCTCCACCAGTTAGGATTCCAATAGTCTTGTACATGAGAGTTGTAAATTAATTCCTTACGTGGGGAGGTTCGTGATATTCCCCATAAGCCGGGTACTCCCGCGTAACAATTCGGCCCGGTCTGGTGTTTTCGCACAGGAGCGTGAGAGCCTCTCGCAAAACCTGACCTTGCAGCTCGCGCATTCCCGGACCGCCCGTACTATTGCCTATCTTAAACCCCTTCGGATACAGCGCTCGCGGCGGCCGCATCTGCGCTGAAACTTCGGGACTTACGGTAATCAAGACGGTTGGTATCCCCTTCATCTCAATCTCTCGTTGGACCGCCACGACCGTGCGGTGGCAAACATTTGGTCAGCCACCTGTCAGGATCACTGCGTCAGCGCGCGAGCCTTTATCGATCTCATTAGCAATCTCTCGAGCGGTGCCTTCGTACATCGCCTTGAGTTGCATGGTGTAGCCCATATAGCCGACGTGCTTTTTTGCAACGCCTTTAATAATCCCCACGGCTTGCAGGTCTCGCAGCACGTCAATTGGAAACACGACGTTTATGTCTTTGTCAGCGTCGGTGTGGTCGTAATGATGATGGGTGACCCGCAGTTGGGAAGAATCGACGTCTTCGGGAATGATCCGATAAGTTAAGTCTCCCAACTCGTCGGCTATGTTGAAAGGCTCTTGCTCATTGAGGTGAACTCCGCCGGCCGTCACGAGGGCGATGGTGCTGCTTGAGAGTTCACCCTCAAACGGGGTAAAAGGAACACACTTTCTGGAAATTGACATGATTGAAGACCACGAATGTCCTGACCGAGGGAACGATCAATGGTGATGGTGACTATCAATACAGCTGAAGTCATAAGCACCTGCCAGAACAAAAATGCCAGATGCGAATAGCCACCCACGACCCGACATCTGGCATTTACTAATACTTATAACTTGCGCAAGACGTCAAGCAACTCCTCATTGTCAGGTTGATCGGAAATGTCGTGGATGTCTTTGAAGGCAATCTTGCCTTCCTTGTCCACAATAAAGAGAGCGCGTTCGCTAATGCCGTCTTTCTCTCGATACGCTGAAAACTTTCGTGCCACCTCACCCTTCGGCTCGAAATCGCTCAAGAGGTCGTAGGAGAGCCCTCCCAAGCTCTTAGCCCACGCTGTATTACAAGGTACGCTGTCAACTGATATGCCCAGTACCTGGGCATCGTAGCCTTTAAAGCGTTCGATGTCGGCCTCGTACGCAGGCATCTGTCCCGTTCAGACGGGCGTCCAGGCCAGCGGGTAAAACGCCAGCACCACATTTTTCTTGCCGCGGAAATCCGAGAGCTTTACCTTCTTACCTTTCTCAAGGTTGCTCGGCAGCTCGAAATCCGGGGCCATGTCTCCAACTTCAGGCATTTAGAGTTATCCCTCCTTCTGGAATAATCGTTTCGTGCATTTTGAATTGGCTGCGGCACTAAGATAGTTTACGGCGGTGCCGATTTCAAGCGGATCGGCACTAAAAGACCATCCGCAACCCCATCTAGGTGCTGGTTCATTTTGAGTCCGGAAGTTGGGGTTCAACCGTTAGGTTGCGGTGCTGGCGGTACGGACAAGCAAAGCTCTTTAAAGAACCAGCACCACCCATTACCTCATGTTGACCCTCGTTGTCTGGGTCGCGTAGCATAACCAATACGATTTCTAACTTTTGGCAGAAAACCTCTGCATCCGAAAGGCAGTGAATTTTGGAAATTGACGACGACGCCAAAGAGATAGTTCGTGAGATAGGGACCGCGATAAACGAGTCGGTAGAAAACTCATCTAAGGTCGCGGATGCAATTGAGCGTCTCCGAGACGCGGGTTATGAGATGGAACTAACGTTGCGCCTTGAGATCGGATTACGTCCACACGCGGGTGAAGCAGAGAATGAAGCGGCGCTTAATCTTACCGACGAAGACGTGCAGGTACTCCAACGTATGAAGATCCGAATCGACCCTGAAGAAAAGATTTAGCTTCCAATTTGTTGCCACAAGAGAGCCCATTCGCCTCCGGGAAACGCTGGGGCTCTTGCTTGCTCGGGAACTAACCCGCAGTGCTCCGCGACAAATATCATTCTGGATCCTCGGGAAGCCCCTGTACGCTAGTGAGCGTGCGCTGGCGCAATGCGGCCGCGCCGATCAGACCGCCCATACCCATTGATTCAACCGCGGTGCTGGGCACGAGCATTAACGCACCTTTCTCTTTCAGACCCTCGTAAAGCATGTTCATTGCGCGCAGGTGCAACGCTGTGGGGTTGTCCTTATACGATTCGGATGCGATATCAAACATACTTGCGATTTCCACTTCCGCTTGTGCCAGGATAATCCGGGCCTGTTTCTCGCGGGCAGCCTGAGCTTCTCGCGACATGGCATCCTGAAGCGCCGCGGGAATGATGACGTCGCGCATCTCCACCGACTGAACAGTTACGCCCCAGGGATTCGAGCGTTCATCGATCAGTTTCTGGAGCTCTTCCTCGATCCGCTCGCGGCCTCTGAGCAAGTCTGTCAGAAAGGTCCTGCCAATAATGTCACGTAGCGCGGTCTGAGCGGCCCAACTTACCGCCTGCGGATAGTCTTGCACTTCCAGCGCCGCCTTCTCCGGATCGTAGACCATCCAGAAGAGTACCGCGTCGACATTAACCGGGACAGTATCCGAGGTCAGCGTTTCTTCTGCGGCGAAGCTGGTCGTAATCACCCGCTGATCAATCCAGGCCGTCACGGTATCCACGAATGGGATGATCCAAAACAGACCTGGACCCCTGAGGCCAATGTACTTCCCCAATCGCAGTACGACCGCGCTTTCCCACTGTTTAGCGACTTTAGGCGCCTGGGCGGCCAGAAATCCGAGAATGACCCCGACTATGAGACCAATCGGATTCCACAACAAGAACGAGGCTAAAACACCGAGGACGACAGGGGAAACAAAAGCCACGACCGCCACGATATTAGCGCGCGGCCCATTCGCCGACGCTAGACTGCTTCGACTCACAACGATTTTTGTATCATCAGACATATTTCTTTAGCTCCTTTTTGCGCCTGCTTTGAAGTTGGTCAATGAGATCGTCGAGGGTGAAGCCCATGGCTCCAGCCTCGGCGACGACGCGGTCAGCGAGATCACTCAACTCAAGCTCGTGCTGCCGCTTCAGCTTTGGCTCGAAATGGCGGGCGCATATAAATGTCCCTACTCCCCTCCGGGTTTCCACTATTCCGGTCCGCTCCAGCTCGGCGTACACCTTGGCCACGGTATTTGCGTTGATCTTAAGATCCACAGCCATCTGCCTGACCGTCGGCAGTTGTTCGCCGATTCTCAGTTTTCCAGTGGCAATCGCGAACTGAATGGCCCGCGTAAGCTGAGCATAAAGCGGGGTCGGATCGGCGGGATTGATGAAGAACACCTGGCTCATTTCTAAGTTGTACTACGATACTAGTACAACTCAGGTTTCAAGAATCTAGTACTCCGATACGGAACCGGGAGCGGTAGGGATGCAGCCGACAGGCTGCGAGTCTAATGGGGTGAAAGTCCCCTGCCGTCAGTTGCTCGATTCAGACGGCTTGCATATCCGACGTGTGGGGAGGCAACAACTCATACGGTGCTCGGAAGTAAACGCCACGGCTGCCCTGCGGTGATGCACCGCCGCGGTAGGAACGACCTGGGTGGCAAGCAAACCTGGAGGCCTGAAC
>JACCUI010000071.1 GCA_013811945.1 Pyrinomonadaceae bacterium
CGCTCAAACGTATCAAAGCAAACACCATTGAGAAGAGACTTCTCAACAGCAGGGGAAACCCAAACTTCGGCATTAACTTCTACATTCTCAACGCGAAAGGCGAATACGCCGGCGTCACGATGTATGAAGGGCCGTCGTTCGCGATCTGCAACGATAGAGGTCCACAAACGAAAAAGAGCGACGCCTTGCTCCTGGGCAAGCCGACAGATTAATAGGGGACCTGGAAAAACTGGCAACCTGGCAGTATTGATGGTGTTAGCTTAGGTATGTACTCTTCACCTTAGGTTCTTGAAGCTCCGTTAGGAGGAGCTAAATGTTCATAGTTCTTGCAGGCTGCTGAAAAAGAACACGAACCACGAATCCGCACGAAGTGGATGCCTCAATTCGAGATACTTCGTGTTATTTCGTGGATCGCTTTACTGGTTCTAATCTTCTAACCACTTGTTCAGCGACCTGCCAGGTCCAGTTGACGCCGCACCTGAAAGCCACCGAAACCTATAAACATTGCGCTCCTCCGGAGCTCAAGGAGAACAAGACAACTGTCAAATCGACTTCCTGACTTGATATTTCACCCCTGCACCCCCGCGCGTTGGTCTGACTTGGAAGAATTGTTTGGCGAGCGTGGCGCTTGCGGCGGTTGTTGGTGCATGTTCTGGCGCTTGCCGCGGAAGGAGTTTGACGCCGGCAAAGGCGAAAGCAACAAGCGGACGTTTAAGGAGATCGTGAGTACTGATCTAGCGCCCGGCTTACTGGCATATGTCGGCCAGGAACCTGCCGGATGGTGCGCCGTGGCCCCGCGCGAGGTTTATGTTGCGCTCGAACGTTCACGTATTCTAAAACCGGTGGATGCCCAGGCGGTTTGGTCAATCTCCTGTTTGTTTATTAAGAAGCCGTATCGGCGAAAAGGGATTTCCACACAACTGCTGAAGGCGGCGGTTGAGTTTGCCGCCAAGCGTGGCGCGAAAATCGTAGAAGGTTATCCGGTCCAACCTTCGATGGAGAAGATGCCCGATCCCTTCTTATGGCATGGGATACCATCGGCGTTTAAAGCAGCAGGATTTGCTGAAGTACTACGGCGATCAAAGTCGCGTCCTATAATGCGATTTACCGTGAAAAGTTCTACAGGGCGGCGGCCACGAACAGCGACAACGCCGCAAAGAGGCATCTGAGACTGGTGAGTCGACTGTGAGAAGGCATGATTGTCATGCAGCAAAATCCCGGAGAGCTTACTGATACCAAGGCTGAGATTAGACATCCTCAGTTGAAGGTATTGTTGCAATTCAGCCTGCTAGCGCTTCTCTGTGGACCTCTGTTCTATGCTACCACCGGTTTTCCCCAAGTCTCGCGCACACCTGATTCAGAATTGCTGGAAAAGGGCCGAGCTCCTAGGATCGCAACCGTACCGAAGGCCCCGGCCGACATCAAGGTGGTTTCCTACAACATTCGCTGGCGTGGGGGCGAAGAGCTGGACAAACTAATCAAACTTCTTAAGCACGATAGCGAAATAGCGGGGGCGAGTATTATTGGCTTACAGGAAGTTGACCGCAACAAGCAACGAACCGGCAACCTAAATACTGTGAAGTCGATCGCTGAGAAACTCGGCCAATATTACGCTTGGACTGCGCCACCAACTCAAACGGCAGAGATGGAAGAGGAGACGGGAGTCGCAATCCTGAGCAGCTATCCCCTGACGGATGTTCATCGTATCGTTTTACCGCACCCGGGCCCGGGCGGCAGAAGACGCGTAGCAATTGGGGCAACTGTTGGGATCGGGGGAACGCCCTTGCGAATCTATTCGGTTCACTCTGAAAACAGGATTCCGGTAGACGAGAAGATCGAGCAAACGAAGGCAGTGCTAGAGGATCTCGCGCGCTATCCTACGCAGATGCGCGCGATCATTCTGGGTGATCTGAATACCTGGGAGCCTAACGCCGTCAAGAGAACATCCGAGCTCTTTGTTCGCGAAAATTTCACTACTCCGTTCGCTAACGGTAAGTCGACTTTCCTGCGAACTGTTCTGGTGGTTCCGATAAGGCTGAAGCTGGACTGGATTTGGCTGCGAGGCCTGGAACCCACCAGCCATGGAATCGATAAGAAGGTCGGCTTGTCTGATCACTGGCCGTTGTGGATTGTGGTCCGCTTGAAATCCTCTGGGGCAGTAAAATGAGGTGTCCAAATTGCGCCCGGTCGGTGACGTGGACCAGAACACGTTGCCGCGCGTGTAGAACCAAACTAATTCAGTGGTACATCATTGCCGCCACCTTCTGCATTCTAGCCTGCATCGGCAGCTTCCTCATGCTGGAAGCACTTCTGTAGAAACCCTGCCGAAGGGACGCAGGCAAATCGGAGCTTATCTTTGTTGGGTTCTTAAAATCAGCGCACTCGCACAACGATGCTATTTCCCGTCAGGGCATTGCCGGTCGCCCGCTGCAATTCGGCAGAGGCTTTGTTCAGATCTGTTTGCGCGCGAAGCTCATTTCCACGAGCAGTGGTTAAGGCTGTTTGCCGTTCGAGCACCAGAAAAACCGTCGACTGTCCGGCGTCCAGTTTTCTTTGCTCACTGGCATACTGCTGCTCTCCCGCAGCGCGCGCCGCGGCCGCCGCTCGCAGCCTCGCTTCCGCACTCCGAACCACCTGCAATGCATTCCTCACGTCTACCTGGATGGACTGCTCCAATTGCTCGCGCTGAGTTGCAATGCGGTGGCCCTCAACAAATGATCGGCCTAGCTGCGCCTTGGCGGTGCGGTTGCGCAAAGGCAAATTGATCTGTACGCCGGCGCGAAAATTGCTGTAACGATTCCCTAATAGACTCTGGATCGATTGACCGTAACCCCCGATGAGATCCGGCGAAATCGTCTGAGTTGGAGGATCCGGCAAAGGCGGTAGACCATTGTTTAGTGAAAGCAAGTTCACTCGATCACGCAACTCCTGGGAGGAACCAGTGAAGGGGTTAATGCCGCCGCTGAACGCGCCCGCTAGTCCCACGAGGCCATAACTGCCAACCAGATCGATTTGTAATTTGGTTTGCTCGCGGAAGAACTTTTGATCGATCTGATTGATTTCCCGCACCAGGTTCGACTGTTGCAGCTCCGGACGATTCTCCATGGCGGCCTTCATAGCTTCGGCCAGTGATACGTTGGGCGGCGCCAGATCCACCGAATCAGTCGGGATTAGCGAGACCCTCCAAATCTCGGCCTGGCGGTTTTCGGCAATCAAATTCTTGAGAATGTTCTCGGCGCGCGAGACCTCTTCGAGGGCCGTGAACAAATTTTGTTCGAAGCCGGCAACTTGTGCCTCTACTGCAACCACGTCTATCGGCGCCAACGCACCCTCGGTAACCAGACGTTTATTGTGCTCCAGCTGACTCTTCGAATCTCGCACTGCATCTCGTTGAATTTGGAGATTTCTAAGCGCAAAGACCAGGTCCCAGTAGGTGCGCTGTACGGCGGTAATGGTATCCACCGCGCGCTGGCGAAACTGCGCATCGCTGAGGGAAAGGTTCTTCCTTGCTATCTCAATCTGACGGCGGTTGTTGTCAAACTTCAAGCCGCGTAATAGAGGTTGCGTATAGTTGAACGTTAAGGCAGTTGGGTACTGCGGATTCAATGCCGCGAATAAATTGTTCGTGGTTAGTCTCATCGAGGAAAAATCAATTCGGTAATTCCCGCCAAACTTTGCGGTCTGACCCTCCAGGCGTGCTGTGTTGGTGAAGTCGCTTTGGGTAATGGACCCGTTGGAGCCTCCGCTCAAAAAGCTGGACACCGGACTCTCGATGCGCTCGAAATAGGAAGCCGAAATCAACCGTGGATCGTAAGCGCCGCGTGAACCCAGCAAATCAAATTCAGCAATCTTTACATTCTGCCGCGCAACCTCGATGTCCTTGTTGTTCTCCAGCGCTGCGGTCAGGGCCTCACGAAGGGAGAGCGGTCGCTGCTGTTCCATGTCCACACCGACGCGGCCGAGCTCCGGCAAAAGCTTAGGCTCTGGCCGAAAGTCGGAAGCGATTGGCGGGACCGGTAACTCCGGCGCCGGCGACGCAGGCGTGGGTTGCTGGGCATAGGAGGCCGACGACGACGAGCCAATCAAAACGCCGATTCCAAGCGCCGCCCGTACGAGAATTGTGCCGAGCGTCGCTCTCGGCTTCCGGTGCATTCTTGCGGCTTTAGCCTTTGCTTCCTTGTTCATGTCTTTCTTCCCTAGCGCTAGTCCTTCGTTATCAAACTGAAGAGCGATGCTGTTGCGCTCGCTCCTTTGCGACGCGCCCAGGCGAACGCGCCGGTAGTGCGTGCGCCGATTGCGCCCCACACTCGACTGCGCGCGAGATCGTCAAAAAGCGAATAGAAAACCGGCACCGCCAGCAGCGTCAGCAGCAGACAGAGTGACTGCCCGCCCACAACCAGCACTCCGATAGACCGGCTCGTCCCCGACCCGGGGCCACTGGAGATCGTTAAGGGCAACATGCCGGCAACTAGGGCGACGGTAGTCATCAGGATCGGCCGCAACCGTTCACGGTTCGCCCGAATGATCGCTTCGAAACGTTCCATACCCTGGGCGCGCAGTTGATTGGTATGATCGATCTGAAGAATCGCGTTTTTCTTAACCACGCCGAAAAGGAGCAGAAGTCCCAGTCCCGAAAAAATATTCACCGTCTGTCCGGTAACCAAGAGCGACAGGATGCCGAAGGGAATTGCGAGTGGTAGGGTCAACAAGATGGTGACCGGGTGAATGAAAGACTCAAATTGAGCCGCCAGCACCATGTACATGAAGACAAAAGACAGGAGGAAAGCGAGTCCGAAGTAGTAACCTGTGCGGCCCAGTTCCTTCGAGCG